>DAFN01000014.1:838-8734 GCA_002495465.1 archaeon UBA55
TTCCTGTGATTGTGATTGTGCCTTCGTTGTCTCTGCCTACAACATCTCCTACGTTGCCTGTAATAACTAGAGTGCCTTTGTTATTTCTTCCAAGCTTATGTCTGACCTTACCTTCTATAGTAAGAACTTCGTCTTTAGAGGTAGCGGTAGTTTTTTCTTTATATTCGCCATATGCCATATTATTCCATAAGATGAAGTGATATATAATATTATTTCTCGGCAGAAAAAACGGGACTATAAAATTAAATAAGCAATAATACCAATAAGAAAGTATGGAACTACATGACGAAGAGTTTTTAGAAACAGAGCAGGCACTTATAGAGAGGATTAGGAACTTTGGACAAGATGATTTCGCTGATGCCTTGGAAAACGCAATTGAGTTTGGTGGGCTGGATAGGCGCAAGAGACCTGGCGAAACCGAAGAGGCTTATGAAGATTTTCTCAGGGATTGTCCTTGGGCATGTTTTGGTTCTGAGACTTCTATCCTCTTTAACAGATCTAGCCCAGGTGTCGTTAGATACCAAAGACAAGCAACAAGGATTACACATGTTTTCACATATTTTCTTGGATCTAAATATCTCCCAAAAAGAGGAGATAGTACGCGTGTATGGTTCAAAGACAAACTGCACAGTCAACTAGTTACAGGAGTTTCAAAAAGAAGAGGAGGATCGAAGGGGATGGGCAATATACTCTATTCAATAAATTATGAAAAAAGATTTTTTAGAATTATGATGCTTTACGCATCTGCAGACCACAGGCCAACTTGGCAAAGAGTTCTTGAATATTTGTATGAGCATCCTCGGAGTTCTGCACCAGATATTTCAGAAGGTGTGGGGCTCGGGAAAAACAGTTTTACATCAATGATAATACCGGCAAGCGGTCCAATACCTAACATGCTTAGAGGAGAAAACCCTATACTCATAAAAGAGGCTCAGCAGTATAAGTATAATTTACGGGATGAATTCCGTGAAGTGTATGAAGACTTTTACCCTTGGATAAGCTCTGAAGAAGGTATTGAAATCTACAAAGACTGGCTTGAGTTATATCACCATCCAATCCCACGATAATATTATACCCTATAAATCGCTATTTATTCTTCTTCATCTTCTTCTCTGGGTGCTTCAGTTTTAGGAACCGGAAGAACAAAGAAATTAATGAATTCTATAAGCCCGTAGAATAGAGGATAGAACACAATCAGTGTCAGAAGAGTCAGTTTATCGAAGGGATACACACCGTATGCAACCGGAGTAAGGAGAATTGCAAAAAAGGATATTTCCCTGACACGGCCTATTATTCGGGCTATTCTTTTTCCTCTGGCCGCCTCAAAGATTACCAGGCCGCCATATACCGCCATGGTGAAGGCAAGGAAAATTTTTGCACTAAAGTATGCAGCGGATTTCGTCACTGCATAGCCTACATAGGCGGCACGTCCCCAGTCAAAGGCGACCCAGAGTCCTGTGAAGCCGTTTGAGGCAGCATTTCCAAGTGTTGCCCCCCGCCTCTCCTGGAAATAGTCAGAAGAAACCCAGTTAAGGTAGAGAGGGGCAAGCGAAAGCATCATAACATAATTTCCCTTGACCGCAGTAAGCAAATCTAAAAGTCTTGTCCAGAGAGCAGTAAAAGGCGCATAGGAAAGTCCTAATGAAGCATAAATAATTAGCAAAAGAATTCCTAGAGCTCCCGCCAGCCTGTGAGAAGGATATTGCCCTTCATCCCCGGTTCCCATCAAATCGTCCAGCCAGCTCATAAGTTCATTAATGACTATTATCTTAAAAACTTAACTAAAATCCGCCAGCCTTCTTTGCAGAAAGGAAATGTACTGACAAGAGGTAGTTTCATAAAAGCGATTTATTATCAGATTATTTATTCATATCGCAATGCTTCAATTGGATCAATATTCATGGCCTGTCTGGCAGGAAGAAAACTTCCGAGAGCTCCAAGAAATCCGGAATATAGAACTGCAATGATTATAAGACGGCCTGTTACTTCCATCAAGCGCGTATCAAGATATAAATTCAGGCTTTTGGCAAGACCAAAGCTAAGAAGAACAGCAGATATACCTCCAATCAGACTCATTGTTACAGACTCTGTGATAACTTCAGAAAGAATTTGCGTGTTTGTTGCCCCGATTGCTTTCATTGCCCCTATTTCACTAGTTCTTTCGCTGACTGACATGAACATCACATTCATTATGACAATTCCCGCAACAAGTGACGAAATTATACCAATGGCATAAATAGCAATATTGAGATTGCCCATTAAATCCTGAATCTGACGCATCATTTCTTTGTCAGACAGAGCCATAACATCAAATTCATCTATAATCTGATTTGCAACATTTTCTGCATCATCTATATTTGCTGACTTCACAGAAATCATCATCACTGTATCTTCTTTTCCGCTTATTTTTTGAGTCTCCTCAATAGGCATGAATATGCTGCTGTCGTCACCGGCGCTTCCTATTGATTCAAGGATTCCGACAACCTCATACTTCTTTTCATATATGCTTACTTCGTCGCCGACAGCCTTGTCATTACGCTTTGCATAGGTGGAACCTAGAACAACTTCTTTGTCAGAATTGTCATCGAACATTTCCCCATCCTTAAACCCGACATTGAATCCGTAAACATCAAATGCATCAGAGGCCATACCCGCTATAAGTCCGGCATCAGAAAGTTCCATTGTGTAACCGCGAGCCATTTCAACGTCACCTAGGGCTTCAATTTCTTCGATTAAAGAATCATCAAGCTCGCTGGTAAATGGATCCGTCATTGAAGCTCCTTCTTCCATAACAACGACGACACCAGAGAACAAACCCATATTCTCCTCTAGAGTAACCCTGAGCCCCTCTGAAAAGGACACAGTACTGGTCAGAAGAAAAATACCGATAAAGATGCTTAAGATAGTAAGTGCTGTCCTCAGCTTGTGCCTTGACAATTGCGCACGAATAACTTCCCAAAGCATATTAGTTCCCCCTTATCGCTGAAATTGGATCGACTTTCATTGCCTTGATGGCAGGATATATTGTTGCTATAATTGTTATTGACATTGCGAACATTACGCTGAACGCTGCCAAACCAGGAGTAACACGGGCCATTTTCATACCAAGCTGGACATTGAGAGCGGAGGTTCCAAGATAGCCAAAAAAGAGACCTACGAAACTTCCTACCAGTCCCATAATAATACTTTCCTCAAAAAAGCGGGTCACTATCTGTCTTTTTGTTGCACCTATTGCTTTCATTATTCCTATCTGCCGGCGCTTTTCATGAACAGACATTATCATTGTGTTGATGATTCCGAACATTGCAACAATAGTTGCGATGAAACCTATTCCAAAAGTTATCAGACGAATCTGGGCTAGGGACTCTCTCGCATTCTCAGAGGCACTTTCAGTTGTTTCCACACTTAATTCAGGAAACTCTTCTTTTATTTTTTCTGAAATTTCCGTGCTTATGCTCAAATCCTGTGGCTTCACGAAAACTATTGTAAAGAAATCACCATCTTCAAAAATTTCATCAAGAATTACCCAAGAAGTTATGAGACCAAAATCCATAAAACCGCCAACCTCTTCGAGATGCCCGACAACCCGGAGGTCTACACCCTCGACAGAAATTGAATCTCCAAGGTTGAGGTCATATTGCTCTTTGGCATGATAACCCATGGTGACTTCATAAGCTCCAACCTCAGCCCAATCTCCTTCTTCTAATTCAACCTGCCCCAAGCCAATAGAATCACGCTTATCTAACTCTGCCCCGTTTATCATAAAATCACCCCAAGGTTCGAGACGCATTCCTGCAACTTCTTCAACGCCAGAAATCTGCCGTATTTCATCCACAATGTCTGTGCTAATTTTGCCTGATGGAGGTCCTGAAGCCGGCTCTGCTCCGCTCTCAGTAACCACAATTTTCCCAGAAACAATGTTGAGCTGACCCTCTACAAGGCTGTTGATACCTGAAGAAATTGAACCGAGAGAAACTATGGTTGTAATACCGATAACTATCCCTAGAATTGTTAGAAAGGTACGCATCCTGTGACTTCTAAGATCCTTCAGCGCTAGGTCTATCATTTAAATTCCCCTATGCTTTTTTCTTGGAAGACGTAAAAGGAAGTAGGGACTTACCCTTCTTTTTGCGATAAATATAAACGGTTTCAGCAGTAACTATTAACAATAGCAGAATTGTCAAGGTGCTAATAGGAGCCCCCTTCCTAGGAACTTCAACATAAACCGTCTCATCATACTCTTGGTTTTCGTCATCAAGATAGTGAAGTTCCAGTTGTCCAGTTCCGCCCTTGAAATTCTTGAATCTTAGTGTTGAAAGCTTGTCAGGTTTAAGCTCATTGTCTATTTTAACTCCCATAAGCTTCCCATTCTGGATGAGCTTTACAGATATAGCCTTAGCCTTTGCTGTTCCGAGATTTTCAATCTCAACTTTAAAATCTTCATTATCCAGCTCAGTATTCAAAACTTCAAGATTCGGAACACCCTTGACAGGAAGACCGAGATTAAGTGTTTCAGTGTATTTGTTGCCTTTTGAGTCCTTGTATGCCAGCTCTATCTCTGAATCGTAGACCTTGGCCTCTGTGCCACTCTCGACCTCAATAATAAACTCAAGCACGCCTGACCGAGAAGAGAGAATAGAAGAAACAAAATATGTGCCGCCTTCCAGAACTGATTTTACCTCTGTGTTGGAAGATTTGAAGGTAGCAAGTATTTCCCTGGCATCATCACTGCCAATGTTTGAAAGAGTTACATAAGTCCTGGATGTTTGTCCTGGCTCGAGGAGACCGCCTTCATAAGTCACATCGGAAATCCTGAAAAGGACATTGCTTCCGACATCAAAGTCAAAGCTAGTCACAAGAGTTTGTTCAACACTATTTAGAAGATACTTTATCAAAAAAGACAGTGTATGCTTCCCTGAACTTGCATCACCTGAAACTGCGACAGGAATATTGCGGGAAACTGAGCTTCCGGCCGCCACCCCACCTAGAAGTGTAACGCCTGAAGGAAAGCCTGTAAGGTCAGGTCCGCCTACCACTTCGTACTGGACATTTGTGATACCGCTTGCGCCTGTGTTTTTAAGAATCATGCGAAACTCGAAAGTTTCCCCGGGCTGGATATTTTCCTCAGGCAAGAGGAATGTTACAGTGAGGGGCCCTTCAAGAGCATAAGCTGCTTGTGACATTGCAATCAAAAGAATGAATAATGCCAATATCTTTTTTATTTCCATGATTTCTGAATTTTCCCGTCCTTGATATATATCTTTCTGTCAGCGTCCTCAGCTATATTTTTGTCATGAGTGATTGTAATAAGGGTTTTTTTCTTCTTTGAATTCAAATGATTAAGAAGATCAACAATCTCCCTGCTTGTCTTTGAGTCCAGATTTCCAGTAGGTTCATCAGCCAATATAGCGTCAGGGTCATTAACGAGAGCTCTTGCAATAGCAACACGCTGCTGCTGACCCCCGGAAAGCTCTGTTGGTTTGTGAAGCATTCTATCCTCAAGACCAAGAGCCTTGAGATTCTTGGCCGCTTCCTTCTCTGCCTTCTCTTTTGTAGCTCCCTCAAAACGCTGCGGGAGAGATACATTCTCAAGAGCTGTCAGACCGGACACAAGATTGTAGGACTGGAAAACAAAGCCAAGCTTGACCCGCCTTATTCGAGCCAGTTCATTTGAGGAAAGTTTTGAAACATCTCGTCCTTCTACAAAAACCTTCCCGCTAGTAGGAGAATCGAGGCAGCCAAGCATATGCATAAGAGTGCTTTTCCCGGAACCGCTTTGTCCAATTATAGACACATATTCTCCCTTCCGTACCTCAAGAGAGGCTCCGGCGAGGGCGTGAGTCTTTGTATCACCCATAATATAGGTCTTCCAGACATCCTCAGCCTTGAACATAATCTCAGCCATAAGCTCAGTATTTCTTGGAGATATTTATAATATCCTCAGGACTGAGATTGAGGACCTTTGTCTGTGCTATCTCTCCAAGAGACTTCACAAAGCTTGCAACTTCTTCCTTTGTTCCGATTTCGTGGTATGAATCCATCAAAGAATTTCTGAGTTTCTTGTTTTTATGCTGGAAAATTGCCCTTGTTATATCTGCGAACTTCCTAGGAAGAACTATGTTTTTTGGGCGAAGTCTTACAAAAGCTGAATCAACACGAGGAACTGGGAAAAATTTTCCTTTTGGAACTGTTTCCAGAAACTCTATATCTGCCCTTACTGCGCAGTTAACAGAAAGTCTTGAGTAATTTTTTGTTCCGGGCTCAGCAACCATTCTGCGTGCAAACTCCTTCTGAAGACAGAGAACAGCAAGCTCAATCGGCTGTTCAAGTATCTTGAAAATTAGAGGACTTGAGATAGAATAAGGAACATTTGAAATTATCTTGTTGCATTCCGGCCATTCAACTTTAAGAGCGTCGCCGATTATGACTTCCTCTACATTTTTGTTCAGAATGGGTGCGAATTTTGGGTCAATTTCTATGACTGCCAAATTACCTGTTTTTTTGAGTATTTTCTCAGTAAGAGTTCCAATACCAGGACCTATCTCGAGAAGCTTGTCTTCAGAATTTATTTCGGCGTATTCAACCTCTCGCTCGAGTATTGAATCACTATATAGAAAATTCTGATCCAGTGACTTGGACAGAAAAAAATTATTCTCTTTTAGAATTTTCTTGAGATCTTGAAGAAGCATTATTCCTTCGAAGCTTCAGGCTCCGGTTTCGATTCCTGGGCTGCCTCTTCTGCAGGAGTTTCCTCAGTCAGCTCTTCCGGTGCCGGAACATCATCCGCAAACAGTGGAATTCCGACCAGAAGCTTGTATTTGATTTGCTTTCCTCGGTCATCTTCTCCTCTAAGCTCCCAAATTATTCTCTTGATGAGAAGCTTCTTTGGATCAGGGAGTAGTTTAACTCTCTTTGTCAAATCCGAAAAGCTCTCGAAAAGTTTCATATTTCTAATTCTGACCATCTCCATCATGTGCTTCTTCCCTACTCCAGGGAGAAGCTCAAGCCTGTGAAGCCTAGTAGTTAGCGGACCGCATTCATTGAAGAATTTTATGAAACGCTCTTCCTGCTCACTTATCAGCTTGTCAAGAGTAAATTCTAGTTCAACCTTTCCTGTTGAAGTAAGCTCATCGTAATTTAGGCGCTTGACTATATGATGAACATCTTCTCTGACACCCTTTCCGATGTAGAGAAGCTTGCTGGCACTTGTTGAACGACCTTCCCTTAGAACTACCTCAAGAAGACTGAAAAACCTGTTGCCAATTATCTGGGCCACATTCTTTTCCCTTCTGTAACCAGGGATATTTGACTCCATTCTTCCCTCTGGTAAGTAATCTAGAACTATCGCAGTCTCATCAGATGGCATGGTTACCCCTTATACTTCCCGACAATGTCAAGTAATTTGGAGATTTCCTCATCTGAGAGAACAAAATGCTCCTTTGAAAATAGAAGTTTAATCTCATCGGCATTGGACGGTAAAAGGTCTGAAAGGGATATTGCGTGCCTTCGTGAAAGTTTCTCAAGACCCTCGACCTCAGCTATTAGCTCTTCTGCCTTTTTTTTGTCAAGCTTTGCGAATTTGTTGCAATAATCCATAGTGAGCGTCTGCTCATAAGTAAGCTCTCCTTCTTTCTCTCGGGCCTCAGTAAGCTCTTTGACCTCTGCAAGAGTTACCGGCTCCTGTGACAAAACTCTTTTTCCTATCATTTTTTCACCTGCTCTTTTACCTTTACAAGATGCTCAGGACGTGATAAGAGCGTCTTACTCTTATTTCCGTCATTTATTGAAACAAGATAAGCCCTTCCTCTTCGTCCTTCAACAATACCCTGCTGTCCATGGTATTTTGGATGTGGCATTCCAGAATGAACTGAGGGATTGAGTCTTACTACCACTCGT
>DAFN01000014.1:8797-9049 GCA_002495465.1 archaeon UBA55
CTGAAAGTTTTTTCAAAGCCTCTGCTATTGAAAATCTTCCCCCTCGAAGCTTGTGCCTGCTTCTAGACCTAAATCCCTTAGAATGCTTCATCGCGTTTATTCCATAGGAAATCCTTTATATATAGCTTTCTGTGAATTTTGACCACTACTTATTTAAGGGTGAAATAAGTATATGGGATTATGAACCCGATAATAATTGCAGTTGTAGTTATCATTGTAATATTTTTCCTTTTGAGGGCGATAAAGAAAGGG
>DAFN01000014.1:9098-17024 GCA_002495465.1 archaeon UBA55
GCGATAAAGAAAGGGAGAAAGGAGGGATTCAGTAAAGGAGTCACGGCAGGAAAGAAGATTGAAAAAAACATACCAAACGCTGACGATGGTTCAGGGAAGGAAGGCAAGTTGGCTGAGGCAGCTAAAATAATAAATAGACCACCTAAGAAGGATAAAAAAGATAAGAAGGACGAAAAAGAAGACTAAGTAAACTTTTAATAGGCGAGATCATTATACTCACTTATGTACATTATTATAGCAGGTGGCGGAAACAGTGGAGAAGCTCTGGCCAAGACTCTTGTCAAAGAAAAGGAGGATGTAGTCCTCATAGAATCTGACAAGGATAAGGCAGAGAAGCTCTCAGAGGAACTTGACGCTCTCATTATAAGTGGTGACAGTACAAATATTGATATTTTGAAGGATGCTGGGCTAAGCAAAGCAGACGCTGTTGTTGCAATGACTGGAGACGACAAGGCGAATCTTATGATATGTGAAATAGCGAATCAGGCGAATGTTAAACGGGTTCTCGCACGAATAAATGAACCGGAAAACGAAGCGCTCTTCGTTCAGGCCGGGGTTGAGTCAGCGATATCATCAACAAACTCCATAGTTACTGATTTCAAGAATGTTCTCAGAGGAAAGAGCTCAAAAACTGTTGCAACGCTGGCCTCAGGTGCTATTGAACTTATTGAAATATACATAGGAGATAACAGTAAAATTGTAGGAAAGACTGTTTCCAGTGTTGGAATAGACAAGAATGTAGCCAAAATTTCAAGCATAGAAAGAAGTGGTGAAATAATTATCGCAGATGACACACGAATAATCAACAAAGGAGACATTCTTGGAGTAATTGCGAAGAGCTCCTCTGCAAAGAAAATAGTTGAGCACTTTGAGAAGAAGTAGCTGATGAAACACCAATTCGTAAGAACCGTCCTGTATTACCTGGGGCTTGCACTCACCATAACAGGATTTATAATGCTGCTTCCAGCAGTTGCGGCATATTTTTTCAAGGAACTTGTGTCAGCATTTCTTATACCAGCAACGATTTCCATAATCTCTGGAATTTTCCTGATGACCCGCTATGAAGCAGGGGAAGTAACAATGGGACGGGCGATGACGCTGTCAGCACTTGCATTTATTGTTATAGCATTTGTGGGCGCGATTCCCTACATAATGCAGGCTCAGACTGTTTATGGAGAAGTTGGAGTAAATGCTTATGTTAGCGCTTATTTTGAATCTATGTCCGGTTTTACCACAACAGGCCTGTCAACTCTTCCGGACATAACTGCAGTACCGGAATCGCTGTTATTTTGGAGATCTCTGACACAGTGGATAGGTGGAGTAGGAATTGTTGTTCTTTTCCTCCTCTTCTTCGTTTCAAAAACAATTGGCTCTTCAGTTCCAGGAATGAGTGCTTACTACCTTTTCAGAGGAGGAGCCAATGAAGAGCGACTGGAGCCAAGCACAGCAAAAAGTGTCAAAGGAATTGCAAAGATCTATATTTTCTATACAATAGCAGGGCTTGCAATTTATAGGATAGCCGGAATGCCACTGATGGATGCAATTAACCACATACTTACAAGTGTTTCGACAGGAGGATTCTCGACACAGGCAGCAAGCACAGGAACTTATGGCAGCGCCTGGCTGGACGCCTCAATAGGAATATTCATGATTGTGGGAGCAACTTCTTTCCTTCTGCATTATAAACTTCTGGGATTGAGATGGAAAGATCTTGGAAAATTCGCGAAAAGCTATGAAATGAAGGTGTGGTTTATATTCATGGCTATTTTTTCAGGAGCCCTATCACTATACCTCTGGAGTTCAGGAGTGGAGAACCCTGCATGGAAGGGAATATTCCAGATAGTGTCTGCGTCAACGACAACAGGATTCGTAAATATGGATCTCGCTGGAATGGGAGATCTTGGACTTCTGCTTCTTATATTTGTCATGTTTATAGGAGGCTCCGCTGGTTCTACGGCAGGAGGTCTAAAAATAATAAGATTCCTCATACTTCTTGAAGCAATACCCTGGACTGTTAGAAAGTTTCTTCTGCCGAAAAAGGCTGTCTTACCTCTAAAATTTGGGACGCGTATCTTTGGAAAAGATGAGATAAGCCAAGTCAGCGTTTATTTGTTTATCTATCTTTTTATTACCTTCATAGGAACAATAATACTTACAATGATAGGGTACCCATTTATAGAGTCCTTGTTTGAGATAACCTCAGCGGCGGCAACAGTTGGAATGTCTACAGGAATTACCCAATACACAATGCCAATAATTGGAAAAATAGTTTTAATATTAGAAATGCTTCTTGGCAGGCTGGAAATACTTCCAGTTCTTGTCCTGTTTATGGCCGCACTAAACAGAAAACGATGGGGAAGCTTTTACGAATAGAAATATAAATACACATACTTTAGGAGACTTATGGCAGTACAGTTCAATTATCTGGCTCCGAAGGGCTGGAAGCCCAAAAATGCAGAGGAAAACTATCTAATCACTCTTCTTAAAATGGAGCTGTCAAAAGAAGCAATAAAAGAGGCCGGAAAGACCTCGAAGAAAATTATTTTTGAGGAAGCAGCCGCTTCAGTAGCAGCTGAGTCATCTACAGGAACCTGGACAAAAGTTTATGACGGTCCAGGATCAGGAATTCCGCTTGCGAGAGAAAAGAGAGCACTTGCTTATGACCTTGACTACAAAAATTTAATGTTTAAAGTTGCATACCCTGTAGAGCTTTTTGAAGCTGACAATATATCAGGACTCCTTGCAGGAATTGTCGGAAACATAGCTGGAATGAAGATGGTGTCTGCTATGAGATTCTATGATGTGCGATTTCCCAGAAAAATGGTAGAGGTATTTTTGGGACCTAAATTCGGAGTACATGGAATTAGAAAGCTTCTGAAGAAGCCTAAAGGGCCGATTGTTGCAACAGTTCCGAAGCCGAAGATAGGGAGAACTTCAAGCGAGCAGGCCGCCCTTGCCTGGGAACTTTTCACATCCGGACACGGAACATACGACGGAATAAAAGATGATGAAAATCTGACAAGCCTCGAATTCAACAAATTCGATGACAGGGCACGGAAAGTCCTCGCAAAACTGAAGGACGCTGAGCTGAGAACAGGTAAGAAAAAATTCTATCTAGCAAATATAACGCATTCAAACATTGGAATTATGGAAACACGAGCTGAGACTATAAAGAAGAATGGAGGAATTTATATGATGATTGACGTCGTAACAACAGGATTTTCGGCTGTCGATACAATGAGAAGAAAGGAAACAGGTCTCGCAATACATGCCCATAGGGCTATGCACGGATTTATAACCAGAGATAACTCACCCGGTGTTCACGGAAAAGGGAAGCTGTTCGGATTTTCGATATCGATGATAGTCCTCGCAAAGATTTTCAGGCTTCTTGGAGTTGACTCACTACATGGAGGATCACCGCTTGCAAAAATGGAGGATTACGGAGAAGCAGAATATATCAGAAACATTCTTCAGGACACAGAAACGCAGGAGCATGAAAAAATACCTTCTCTCGGACAGAAATGGCATCATATCAAACCAGTTTGGATGGTTGCATCTGGAGGGCTTCATCCGGGAGACTTTGAAGCAGTTATTAAAGCATTAGGGGAAGATATAATGCTTCAGTGCGGAGGAGGGCTTCTTGGACATCCTGGGGGAGTAGAAGCCGGAGTAATGGCGATTGAACAGGCCCGGGAAATAGCCATGCAGGGGATTCCAATCAGAGAGTGGGTAAAACAGAATCCTGATTCTGAGCTCGCTGTGGCTGTAAAATTATGGGGATACGGACCAAAAATAGTCTACTAATCAAATAGTTTAAATATAAACATCAGTTATAGTGGGATGTGGGAGTTATATGGTAAGAAAGCTCATAAAGAAATTAAAGGGGGCGTTTTCAAGGCTTTTTGGCAGAAAACGGGTAATACGTCTTGGTATTTATGGAGAGCCGAATACAGGGAAGACAACTCTCGCCAATAAGATTTCTATGGACTGGATGGGAAAAGAAGTCGGAACTGTCTCAGAAATGCCTCACGAAACCAGAACAATCCAAAAAGTTGAGCACATCGAAGTAAAGGCAGGGAAAAAAACCCTAGTAATGAATCTTCTTGATATGCCCGGGCTTTCCGCGTCGGTTGATTTTAAGGAATTTACAAAATTCAGGCAAAGTGTCAGCAATACAGACACAGATTTCAAGGACCTGAAAGTTTCAGACCTAAAGAGGATAGCTGAGGAAGAGGACTTGTCCAAAACCGGGAAAAAGGCAGCCATAATACAGAGACTTAAGGCAAAAATAAGCAAGAAGGAGCTTCAGACTTATGTTAAAGACCTAAAAATAAAAGTTACTGCAAAGAAGGGGAAGAAGATATCTAAAGCGAGCGCAAGGAAAATAGCAGAGGAAGCAACTAAAGGTATTGTTGAAGCAATTAAATGGCTAGACAATGTGGACTCAGTTATAGTAATGATGGACTCAACAAAAGATCCTATGACACAGGTAAATATAATGCTTCTTGGAAATCTGGAAGCGAAAAGCATACCAATAGTTATAGCAGCCAACAAAATAGACGCCAAAAATTCCAAGCCAAACAACATAATGAGCGCATTCCCTCAACACCCTGTTGTACCAATATCAGCAAAAGAGGGAAGAAATCTTGAAAATCTTTATAAAACAATAGCGGAGAACCTTTAGTATGGCAAAAGCACGGAAAAAACCTCTTAAGAAGAAGAAAATTGTGAAAAGAAAGAGTAGAAGCTCGAAGAAGAGTCTGAAGATAGACTTCATTTCAATGTCAAAATTGAAGGGTGACACAATAGAAGAGAAGATAGACATAATACTGGACAAAGTAAAAATTGGGCATGTAGTAATTTTAGATGAAGCATTAAGCCCTGACGAGGAGGCTCACCTAGTTACAGAAACTATGGAAGGAATAAATGAAGAGTTTAGCGGAATAGAATTCTGTAGCCTGCCACGACAAAGTGGAAAAGCCAGAATGTTATTATCGAGGGTAGCAAAACTTCTTGGAATAGAGATGGCTAGCCCCGGTGTTACATTAGTAGGACCGTCCACAATAATAAGTGACATAAAACGCGATCTTGGTGCGTTCCATGTGTCAGCTGAGTTGTAAAGATGCACAAATGCCTAAAATGTGGAGAAAAATTTGAGGAAGATGATGTTCCTGTTGTCAGTGGATGCTCCTGTGGCGGAAGAATGTTTTTGTTGCTGAGGGGTGATGAGGATGAGGAGAGGGCAGATGAAATTTATGAAGAACTTTCTGAGAAGATAGAAGAGATTAAGGAACTTCCAGAGACTCAGGAGGAAAAGCCTGAAAAATCTCCTGATAAAAAGCCAGAGACAGAGAAACCGAAATTTGGGGTAGAGACTATAAAGATAACGAGGCCGGGAGTTTACGAAATAAATATCGAAGCCCTGATGAAGGGAAGACCAATCGTTGTTAGACACAGAGAGGGTTCTTTTATTATAAGCCTTCCTTCCATATTTGGCAGAGAGACAGAAATAGTTCTTTCGAAATAATTTTAAAAAAAAGAAGTGCCTGCAATGCGGCTGTGGGAGGTGGGAGATGGCATATTATAAAAAATATGTTGCCACCGCACCGCAGGCAATTTTATGGGTATATCTGTTTACGCTTTCCTTTTTCTCTTCAGGCCTGTAACAAGGTCTTTACCGATTTCGTCACCAAGAGACTTGAACATTGATTTAAATCCAAGACCCATTGCGATTGACAAACCAACACCAAAGGTTGCTACGATGATCAGTAATATCTGGTCAACAAGCACTGTGTTGATGATTCGGCTTCCCAACGAGTTAAGAGCGATTGCGGCAGATAAGTACACTACGAAGAAGAAGAATACCCTGCTCATAAGGCCTGAATATGCCACATGAGTGTCTTCTATAGCGTCTTCGATGTATCTAGCAACGACGTAACCTACCGTAAGAACCAAAATTGCTGTTAGCACGTTTGGCAGGTAGTTTACTAAGCTAGTGAGGGCATTTGCAATTATTTGTATCTCAAGTACTGCAGCTGCTTCACTCAGGAAGAGTAAATAGATGAGCCATTTAGAGATATCTGAAATCAGCTTGCTGACCTTCAAATGCTCTCTCTTTATACCAACGTAACTGTCAATCTTAAATCTCTTTAGGAGTTCAAGAATTGCAGCTCCGATGACTTTCCCTACAATAATACCAACTATGAGGAGTATTGCGGCAGCTAATATATTATCTAGCATACCCGTCATTGTACCGACTGCTGAATACAGCCCGCTTCTGACCGGGGAAATAACTGGCTCTACTATGTTTATAGGCATCTAATCACCTCCTTTCCAATAGTGTACCTTTACGGGACCTATTTGACTAACACCAACTTTTCCAGACCCTATTAGGATTCCAAGGATACCATTTGCCTGGTACCTTGAGACACGCAGCTTCTGTGCCACGTCCTGGATGGAGACTCCACGGGGACTCTCCCTCACGATTTCTTCTGCTTTAGTTACAAGCCCATCAGGGGTCTCTGTCTGCATGAAGGACTTGTTACACCTTTGTGTATATAAATGTAACGTTAAAGTTACATCCTCATTATCTTTGCGTTATGAAAAGGTCATATATAAATCATTCTATTGTTAGTTATTTCTAATAAATGTATAACACTTCTTTAACTTATCTGTTATAGAGTATTAACAGAGCTATAAAAACAATAACAAGCGAGCAATAATTATACTAATTCCGATTCACTAAAGAATATTGGAATTTCTCGTTCGGCAGATTCTGTTGAATCAGAAGCGTGAACTAAGTTTCGGGGAAGCTCCTCTTCCCCAAGATCTCCACGGATTGTTCCGGGCTCAGCATTCTTAGGATTAGTTGCGCCAATTAAGTCACGGACTTTCTGAACTGCTCCCTCTGATTCAAGAATCATCGGAAGCGCAGATCCTTCCATAGCAAAATCGACAAGTCCCTGATAAAAATCTTTTTCTGTATGTTCCTGATATAGTGACTCTGCCTGTTCCTGTGAAACATTAGAAAGTTTTGCAGCCCGTATTGTAAAACCTGCAGCTTCTATCCTCTTGATTATTTCGCCGACAAGTCCTCTTTTTACAGAATCAGGCTTTATCATGCAAAAGGTTCTCTCAGTCATTTTTCTCTTCCTCTTTCTGTTCTTCTTTCGTATCTTCTTTCTTTTCCTCGCTTTTCTTTTTTACCACTTCAGCTTCAGGGCTTGGAGGCTTTCCCTTTTCTTTTTTAGGCTGAGCTTCAGACTTTGCACGAACCTCAGCTGCTATGTCGATTCTTCCTTTTGCCTTCTGATATTTACGAGTCCAGCCAAACTTGACCGGATTTCTTCCTAACTTGATGAGGTTCTTCTCGCATTTGCTTGAGCAAAAGTAGAGAAGAGTTCCGTCTTTCTTAACAAGAATCTTTCCAGTACCCCTTTCAATCTCGGTACCGCAAAAAGAGCATCTTTCCATTTAAACTGTTCTTATATCTCCTACGTCCATAAGACCACGTTTTAGAAGAAGTATATCTCCTTCACGAATAGGTCCTTTAACATTTCTTTTTACAACGCGCCCTTTGTCTCGTCCATCAAGAACTTCAGCTCTTACCTGAATAATACCGCCAGTTGCTCCAGTTCTCCGCATTATTTCTGTAACCCGTGCAGGAATTGAAGACTCAGCTGCAAGAGGAATAACTTCTTGTTTTGGACCTTTCTTTGATTTTGTTTTGGACCCAGTCTTAGGTTCTTCTTTAGAGTCTGTTCTGGATTCTTCCTTAGGTTCTTTTTTTGGCTTTTCCTTTATCTCCTGATTTTCAGGCTTGGCATCTTTCTTAGCCATTATTCAGATTTTTCCTCAGCGGGAGTTTTCTTTTCTGCAGGCTTTTCTTCAGCTGGAGCTTCCTCTTTTGGAGCTTCTGTTGATTCC
>DAFN01000014.1:17142-19305 GCA_002495465.1 archaeon UBA55
GGTGCTTCTTCTTTTGGAGCTTCTTCTTTTGGAGCTTCTGCGGGCTTTTCTTCAGCTGGAGCTTTCTTTTCTGCGGGCTTCTTGCTTCCTGCTTTGGAGATTTCGCTTACAAGGTCTGTAAGCTGTTTCTTGCCTTCGCCAGCGTCAACAATTGCAACGCATGCGGTAGGTACACTGAGGCCTGCTGCCTTTCCAAGCTCTGCTCTGAGTGGAACTCCTATACAAGGAATTTCACGCTCTTTGCAAAGCGGTGTTATGTGAGCCACTACTTCAGGAGGAGAAACATCCTCAGCAAAAATGACGAGTTTTGTTTGCTTCCTCTCAATGGCTTTTGTGGACTCGTTGGTCCCTTTCCTAAGCTTCCCAGTTTCTGAAACTATATTCAAAAGACTGTAAGCCTTATTTACAAGTTCTTGGTTTTCTGTCATATCAATCACCTCTCTTTCGAGATCAATCACGTGGCGTATTTAGGGTTCAAAGAGGTATATAAATGTTGAGGAGAGCTACTCATGTGAGAGAATGCACTTAATTGGTTTTCCTGTAGATTCGATTATGGCAAATCCAACACGCTCGAACTGAATAATTTCGCCAACCTTAAGCTTGCCAACTTCCTTCTGAGAAAGACCTTTAATAGTTTTTCCTGTTTCCGGCACAAGAATCTCAGTTTCTATTGAATCAGAAGACACCCATTGTAATTTTTTTGTATTTGATTTTACTTTATCTGAATCGAACTCGACTTTCCCCTTACCTATAAACTTAAGATTAAAAAGGTCTTTAAGCCTGAATATTTCTCCTTTTTTCATTGATTTTACATCTTCTTTCGGAATGTAAAAAGTTCCCTTTGACTTAACTTCGATTTTCTCAGGAGATGGAACAAAAAAGTAATGTTTTGCTGTCGGACTAAGAATCTTCCTGTTTATTGTGTTCAATGCATCCATGCTTATTGTAGTGCTTCCAGAAGTCATTCGAACCTCCTTTGCGAGACGCTCGAGTGTTTCGGGAACAATTCCGCGCCTCCGGAGAGCTTGGAGGGTTGCAAGGCGTGGGTCATCCCAGCCACTTACCTTTCCGCTGTCAATAAGCTTCTGGATTTCCCTCTTAGATGTGGGAGTCCCCTCTAGATTTATTCTAGAATAGGATATAATGTGCGGGCTGTCCATGCCAAGAAGTTCCCGTATAGTATTCTGGAGTTCATCTCTCTGCTGGAACTCATTTGAACGAAGGACGTGAGTGACCC
This sequence comes from archaeon UBA55, assembly GCA_002495465.1. Lineage (GTDB taxonomy): Archaea > Undinarchaeota > Undinarchaeia > Undinarchaeales > Undinarchaeaceae > Undinarchaeum > Undinarchaeum marinum. The sequence continues at coordinate 18,380 of DAFN01000014.1, forward strand.
CGCACTTTGCATCCTCTATTGCATTGGCAAAATCATATAGAGGCCAGACTCTGTATTTAGTTCCCTGTAATGGATGCTCAGCCTCAACAATTCTCATTATAGTGGGGTCACGGAGAGTTGTGTTTTTAGATTTCATATCAAGTTTCAAGCGAAGTGTTGCACTACCTTGTTTGAGTGTCTTCTTCATTTCTCTGAATAATTCAAGATTTTCTTTTGAGGAATTCTTACGGCACAGGCATTCCTCACCATCATAACGAAGTTTTCTTGACTTCTCAACAGGACATCTGCAAACATAGGCATTTCCGGAATCTATTAGAGATTCGGCATGCTTGTAGAATAATTCAATGTCATCTGAGTTTCTTTTTATTTTGTCATATTTTATGCCAAGCCAGGCGAGATCTTCTTTGATTGCATCATAATATTCTGTACTCTCCTTCTCAGGATTTGTATCCTCAAACCTGAGAATTAGCTTTCCGGAATATTTTTTCGCATAGTAGTGATTGAAAAAGAATGAAACTGCGTGCCCGATGTGGAGATATCCGTTCGGCTCAGGGGCAAGTCGCGTTACAAATTCCCCTTTTTTTGCACCAGGAAGTTCGGGAAGCTCCCGTTCAGCTATTTCTTTTTTTTCGAAAAAATCCGGATTTTCTTTTCTTAAGAGAGTCTCCATTTCATCAATACTAAGCTTGTTGGCGGCCTTTACAGCTTTAGAAATGTGCTTTCTCAGCTTTACGATATCATCTTTCAAAGAAGGATCTGAAGAAAGTGCTTTTCCAAGAACAGCTCCTTCGCTTGCTTTTCCTTTATGAAGAAATGCATTTTCAAGAGCAAAAATGAAAACATCATGCTCTATCTTTTTGGCAGCCATAGTTTAAACTTAGATAATAAAGTTAAATAGATATCTTCCTGCCGTTTTTTAGCAAGTG
>DAFN01000014.1:19567-22068 GCA_002495465.1 archaeon UBA55
AGAATTGCGTTTGGCTCGCCCTGACCACCTGTGCAAACAATGATATATTTTGACCTGTCACGGGCTATTTTCTTCAGTATGGCCCTCACAGCCTTTTGATGGCCAGCAATCTCGACATTTGGAAAGTTTTTGAAATTAATTTTCTTGGCGACATCAGTATACTTACCAATAGATCTTCCGAGGAAAACGACCTTTCTCCGCATTCCTTTTGATGCCTCAACAATTGTGTTGAGCCTCTCTATATGAGAAGAAAAGCAGGCGATAATGATTGCATTTTTTGAGGCAAAGTTATCGCGCAGAGTATCCTTAAGCATCTCAAATGCAACAGATTCCGAGGGAGTTTTTCCTTTCTCTCCAGCCCTGATTGCCTCAACAATTAGAGCATGGACGCCCTTCTTTCCTATACTCCTTATGCGCTTGTAATCAGGAGGAGCTGAAAGCTTCTGTTTGTTGTCGAGTTTATAATCAATTCCATAGAATACGGCACCATATTTTGTGTGCAAGACTGGAAAAACAGTCTGAGGAACTGAGTGAGTACTGTGAATAAATTCCAGAGTCACGTCTCCAAATTCCAGCTCCTCTCCGGCGTTCATAACCACAAAATTATTGAAATTTAATTTATCGTCCTTGATATTTGACTTAAGAAGCGCTATGGTGAATGGAGTCCCTATTACAGGAGCATTATATTTTGCAGCCAAATAGCCGACTGCTCCAATGTGATCCAAGTGAGCATGGGAAAGTATTATTGCCTCGACCTTGCCCTTAAAATCATTGAGAATTGAGTCATCTGGAATAGCCCTAGCCTCCAAAAGGGTTTTTTTGNNNGGAAGCCCTGACTCCTGAAGCAAAACCATCCTGTCAAGGGCTATCCCCATATCAAGAATAAAGACCTTCTCATCAATTTTCACAGCTGTCATATTCATGCCGACTTCTTCGTATCCGCCGATTGCAAAAATATCTATTGCCATAAATCTCTAAATTGCGTTATACTTATTAAGCTTAGCCCTTAGGAACTACTTCTGGCTGAGGCTCGGAAGTATCCTCAAAGTCTTCCAATGGAACCTTGAATGCTTCGGCACTTTTCAGCTTGCCCTGTTTCTTCAGAACCTCTCTGGCAAGTACCCAAAACACCAAAGCAATGGATTTCTTCCCTTTATTATTAACAGGAAGAACAAAATCGATGTTCTCTGTCATATTATTGGTATCGCAAAGAGCTAGAACGGGAACATTATTTGAGCGGGCTTCTGTGATTGCCTGCCTGTCACCAGCAGGATCTACTGCAATCAGAAGAGTTGGCTCTCTGAATCCTTTATATTCAGGATTTGTGAAGGTTCCTGGCATGTACCTCTTTGTGTATGCATGAGCTCCGGTGACCTCTGCAAATTTGTCCGCGGCTTTCTTTCCTGCATCTCTTGCGCAAACAACAACAACTTTTGCAGAAGGATGTTTGGAAATATAATCTGCAGCCTCGCCGAGCTTTTTATCGATTAAACCTATGTCGAGAATTGACAGACCATCAGGTCTTACCTTGTAAATGTAAGGAAGCATATCCTTCATTTTTCTCTGGGTTCCAATGTGGACTCCCGCTGCCAGATACTTGTCCAGCGGTACAAGATTTCCATCCGATATTGTTTGTGTTTCTTCTTCCATTATATTATAAGCTCTGCCATCTCGAGTCTCGATTCCTGCTCCTCAAGTCTGAGAAGTTCATTCAATTTCGCGACCCTTTCTCCCCCTACAACTCCTGTTTTTATTAGAGGAGCTGAAAATCCGACGGCCAAGTGGGCTATCGAATTATCACTTGTTTCTCCCGAACGGTGGGAGACAACAGAAGCGTATCTGCTCTGGTTTGCCTCTTTTATAACCTTTTCTGTCTCAGTGAGAGAGCCAACCTGATTTGGCTTAATTATGATAGAATTGCAGGATTTCTTGTCTATCGAAGTCTTCAGCCTTTCAGAATTCGTTACAGTCAAATCGTCCGCAACGACAAGGCATTTCTTTCCGACCTCCTTCAATAGTCCGGCAAATCCATCAAAATCGTCCTCTTGCATAGGATCCTCCAGATAAAAAATGCCATAATGATCTACAAGCTCAAGCATATAATTTGCCTGCTCTTCAGGAGACAGTTCTTTGTGACCATAGGAATACTTTCCATTGCTGTAAAATTCGCTGGCTGCCACATCGAGACCTGGACGAATTTCAAAACCGAAATCAGCGGAGACTTCTTGGCAGGACTCTGTAAGAACCTGAAGTGCCGAGTCAATTGTAATTTTCGGAGCCCAGGCACCTTCATCATTTCTTCCACGGGTAAAGTCCTGTATAGAAGATGAAAGTTTTTCTCCTGCTTTTTTGTGAACAAGAGAATTTGCAAGTGCCGCTTCTGAGAATGAAGGTGCTCCAGAGGGAATACAGAGAAACTCTTGTATTTCTGGGCTGCCTTTACCTGAATGAACTCCTCCACCAATTATATTTCCAACTGGGCGAGGAAGTGTTGAGCCTCC
>DAFN01000014.1:22123-39583 GCA_002495465.1 archaeon UBA55
GGGCGAGGAAGTGTTGAGCCTCCAAAAAGCTCATAGAATTGTATTTCCTTTTCGAGTGCCTCAAGACGGGCTGTTGCCAGAGAAAGTGCAACTGAGAGATTTCCTCCGAGATTTTTCTTATCGGGATCTGTTTCTGAGAGAAGAATATCAACAGCCTTGTAGCTTATTTCTGTGCCAATAAGCTTGTCCTTATATGTTCTGTTAAAAACAGCTATTGCCTGTGCGGCTCCGCCTTCAGGAAATGCTTCTACCTCGTGAGCCCCTACACTCGCCCCAGAAGGGGCTGCAGCACGCCCATAAAAAGCGCCAGAATAGACCTGGACTTCAACGGTCTTGTTCCCACGGGAATCAAATATTTCTCGCGCAATGGCGTTCTTGATTGTCATTGTTAATCTGAGTCAGAGGAGTGTTATATAATTTTAGATGCTATATCAGAAAGTATTTATAGTAAGTTTTTTAGTCTTGTAAACAGAGTTATTATCATAGTGGTGAATTTTTTGGAAACAACGGAGATGCAGAAATATTTGAAGGGAACTACAACCCTTGCGTTTATATGCAAAGACGGAGTTGTAGTAGGAAGCGATACCCGCTCAACTATGGGTTTCCTTATTTCTGACAAGAAGTCCAAAAAAATCTACAATATAGACGATCGCATGGCACTTACAACTGCAGGACTTGTCGGAGACAATGTAACTCTTGTGCGAATAATGAAGGCCCAGGCAGCACTTTCAAGACTGGAGAAAAAGCCACTGACAGTAAAAGGAGCTGCAAATCTCCTTTCAAACATACTCTACTCAAGAAGGGGTTTCCCCTTCATGGTTCAGCTTGTTCTAGCCGGCTATGATTCAGCACCTCATGTCTATGAGCTGGATGCAGTTGGAGGAATGAGTGAGAAGAGCGTTTCCGCAACAGGTTCCGGAAGCCCGACAGCTTACGGTGTTCTAGAAGCAGAATATTCCGAGGGAATGTCTATGGAAGACGGAATAAAGCTAGCAGCAAAAGCAGTTAAGTCAGCTATAGAAAGAGACGCAGCAAGCGGAAACCACATAAACCTAGTCACAGTCACAAAGGATGGATACGCAGAAGTTCCACAGGAAACCATCAAAGAAATACTGAAGAGTCTCGAATAAACTCACTGGATTTCTTTTGACAGATATTAAACAACTATTATGAAGAAGTTTGTAGAAGAGCTCAACGAAAAAATACCGAGCGGTGCGCAACTTACAGAGGTTCAGGTAGAGGGATCTAAAATTATTCTTTATTCAAAAAATCCTGAATACTTTAGTGAAAACCCTGAACTAATTAAAACGATTGTCAGCAATTACAAGAAAAGAGTTGATGTAAGAGCAACTCAGGAGATTTTGGCAGACCCAGACAAAGCTCGTCAGATTATAAATGAGCTTGTACCAGACGAGGCTGGAATAGAAAATGTAACTTTTGTAACAGAAATTAGCAGAGTAATAATTGAGGCTGACAAGCCTGGTCTCGTAATAGGAAAGGGTGGAGCAACTCTCAAGGAAATAAAGGAAAAAATAAAATGGTCTCCGAGGGTTGAACGGGTGCCTGTGATGAAGTCCAAGATTGTAGATACAGTCAGACAGGTAATTTACACAGATATGGATGCCCGTAAGAAATTCCTTGAAAAGCTTGGAAAGAAACTTTTGACAAAAAGCTCGAGCAGCGGACCAAAGGAAGAAAAGCAGGATTATTGGGTCCGAATGACAGCGCTCGGAGGATTCAGGCAGGTAGGAAGAAGCTCTGTCTTCGTCCAGACACCAGAAAGCAGAGTCTTAATAGACTGCGGAGTCAATGTGGCAGCTACCGGAACAAAGGAATTCCCCTACCTTAATGCGCCAGAATTTAAAATAGCAGACCTTGACGCAGTTGTTGTGACTCACGCTCATCTTGACCATTCAGGAGCAATCCCCTACCTTTTCAAGTACGGCTATGACGGACCAGTTTATTCAACTCCTCCAACTCGTGACCTTATGACAATGCTTCAGCTTGACTATGTTGATATCGCCCAGAGAGAAGCTAAGAAAGTTCCTTACGGAAACAAGGACATACACGAGCTCATAAAACACAGTATAACTCTAGACTACAAGGAAGTAACCGATATAACTTCAGATATGAGGCTGACATTTTACAATGCCGGACATATACTTGGATCAGCCCAGGCACACCTCCATATAGGAGACGGTCTTCACAATTTAATCTACACTGGAGACCTCAAATATGCAAAAACAAACCTTCTCGATCCGGCTGAAACAAATTTTATGCGCCTTGAAACTCTCATAATGGAGAGCACATACGGAGGAAGAAATAATATACAGCAATCTCTTGAAGTTGCGGAACAGCAGATGACAGAGGTAATCAAAAATACGATAAGCAAGGGAGGAAAAGTACTTCTTCCTGTTCTTGCTGTAGGAAGAGCCCAGGAAGTTATGATAGCTCTCGATAAAATAGTCAAGAAGGAATCTATGGACGGCTTGAAGTGCTATCTTGACGGAATGATTTGGGATGCAACTGCAATACACAGCGCATATCCGGAATACCTTTCATCCAGCCTCAAGCAGAAAATGCTTAATGAGGACACAAATCCCTTCCTTTCAGGAATGTTCCATAGAATAGGTGGACATAAAGAGAGAGAAGAACTCATAACGAGTGAGGTTCCAGCTCTTATAATGGCAACATCCGGGATGATGCAAGGAGGACCATCCGTTGAATATTTCAGGAGACTGGCAGAGAATCCTGATAATAGTATGGTTTTTGTCGCATATCAGCCGGAAGGTTCCCTCGGAAGACGAATACAAAAAGGAATTCCCCAGATATCTGTTGAAAAGTTAGGTGGGGGAAATGAAATGGTTAATGTTAAACTTGATGTTAATACTATAAGCGGATTCTCAGGGCACTCTGACAGAAACCAGCTGATGAATTTTGTTTCAAGAGCAAGACCGAGACCTGAGAGAGTACTAACTTGTCACGGAGAAAGCTCAAGATGTATAGACCTGGCAAGTTCTATTTATAAAACATTTAAGTTTGAAACCAGCGCTCCGAAGAACCTAGAAACTGTAAGAGTACGATAGTCTGAATTTTATAAGTTTGATTAAAAAAATTAGATGAATTACTCAGAAACTGTCTCTTCAGGCTCTGCACTTGCAATTACCTGAGAACTCTCGGCAATTTCACCAACTCTGACAATCCCAACTGAAGGCGGAGAGATGAGTATTACATCCTCTTTTATGCCGACAATATCACCGCCGATTGCCTGGCAGGTTCTTTGTATCCTCTTAAGTGCTCTCTTTAGCTCAAGTTTTTCCTGCATGAGCCTTGGTTTAACCTTTAGAACAATGATATTGCTTCTGTCTCTGAGATGATCCAGAACACCTTCAACGTCAGAAAAGTCATTCATAGATAAAACTCGAATAGATGTACTGGACTGTGGCTCGTGACCCTTCCAGTCTATCTCCACGAACTTTGGTTCTCTCGTAACCGAAGTTGGTGTTGAAGAGTTCGAGCTTCTCCTGAATATGTTTTTGAATGCAGCCATCATATTTTCTCCCATCATACACTATAAAGGGTTGTTATTTAAAGTTTTCCAAGACTATTGAGCCCCGCCCTGTGCGGGTGGCTTGAAAGAACCCTCGAGTTTTTCCTGAATTGCCTTGAGCTTATCATTAACTGATGTTTCCTGTTTTTTCAGAGATTTAAGGCGAACGTCAATAATCTCCGCCTCGTCATCCAGACCTTTTTTGGCCTTGTCAGAATCTGTTTTTAGCATAACTTGACCGACTATTTTGTAAACCTCAGATGGATTGTGTTTTGATATCTCATCCAGAGCTTTTTTAGTTTCAGCAAAACGCATTTCTAGCTGAGTCTTCTGAGTCAGTATCATCCTGAGCTGCTGCTGATATTCCTGGAATTCCCTCAGGGTGTTTTTTGTTTCTTCTGACATATCCATTATTTCTTCTCCGGCTCGCTATCAACGAGCATTCCAACAAGCTTAAGGTAGGAATTAACAGCAGCCCTCATTGCTGCTGCATCTCTTGCCTCGAACTCAAGAACTATTTTTCCATCCTCAGAGCGTAGGTCCGCTTTGAAGCGGATTGCGTCGTCAAGGTCAGGCTTAAGAGAGCTGACGATTGCATCTGCATCGTCCGCTTCAACCTCAATTATTGTCGTATACATATTATTCCTCTATATAGAAGGAACTGTTCTGGCAACAGACTGTCTCTTCTTGATGAAAATTTTGTAGTCGCACTTAACGCACCTGATTACACCAGATGCATCCCTCAGCTCCTCAGTATTTGCTCCGCAGCTGATGCATCTATATGACATCTGAACTCTCCTCCTGAGATTGTCCTGAAGATTTTGTTTTTTGTGAAGCTACAGCCGATGTAAGTTTTGCTTTTATTTCTTCAATTGAAGAAGAAGGAGAATAGGCTCCGCCTGAGAATTGCATGTCGCACTTTTTGCAGCGCCATACTCCGGCGAATTCCCTTCGAACCTTCTTGGCCTTGCAGCTTGGGCAGGGATGATTAGCTTTGGAATGCTTTTCAATTGTAGCAGTCCTAAGCCTAACCCTGCGACCATATCTTTGGCCGAATCTTCCGGATGAGCCTACTTGTTTTGTTCTCATTTTCCTATTTTAGAAGCTTTCTTGTTTCCTTGGATTGTTTTGCTGCTATCTTAACACAAGCAAGAATCTCGTCTGTGGTCCAGTTGCTCGAGCCAGCTTTCTGCATTGCGCAGACATTTCCGGTATCCTCAAGAGTAACGGTAAAACGTGCTTCAAGAGCCTTCTCTTCCTCAAGAGAGGGATCCAGCAATATGTGCTTACCTATCTTTATAAAGGTGTTGGCAATTGGCTTCTTCACAACCGGGAGCTTCCCAAGTTCCTCATCTTCTGCATTGTGCAGAGCAGCCACTCCAGCGAGAGAGGCCGCGTCAATTGGATTTCCTGCGTAATTAAGTGTCCACAAATCCACAAAGACGGATCTTACTTCAACGCCAGACTCGACAACGAGTTTGTCCATTTCAATGGCCTTAGACTCGCGAATTCCGCGGTCGACAACCCTTGATAACTCTATATCGTCGTCGCTTGGAGGACCCATTGAGAAGTGCTCATAAGACATAGGAGTCAGTTCAGCTGTAACTGAAAGAGTTCCACTGTCTGGAGAGTCAGGATAAGGCTCCATTGTGCCTATTGAAACTCCTGCTGCAACTTCCATCTTTCCGAGTTTTACATTAGCAGATCCTTTTGCCCTGCCATACAGACCAGTCTCAATTGTGATTGGTCTGATTTCGTCAAACTTTCTTCCGTCAAGACGCTTACCTTCTTCAGCAAGAGCCAGAACGTTCGCTTTTTCAATCTTAGAAACTATTGCTCTACTCATTTTTGTATCTCCTCTTCAGAGCATCTTTCTGAAGTTCATATATTGTTTTGCAACCATCTATTGCATATTTGAGTCCCTGCTCAAATTCGTCTTCTGTCATTAGCCCGTCCATCTGTAGGAGGGTAATCTCGTCAAGGCCTGCGGCGTATGCAACTGGCAAATCAGCCTGACCTGTGTTGTCCTCTATTCCATTCAAATCGAGAACAATTGTGTCATCTATCTTGCCTGAAGCGCATGCAGCGACCATGTCACGCATCTTTATTCCTGCATCTGCAAGAGCAACGGATGCTGCAGTAAGACCAGTAACTCTTGTACCTGCATCTGCTTGTAGAATTTCTATGTGCAGCCTTATTGCAGACTGAGCATAGTCCTCTACATAAATTACAGATTCAAGGGCTTCCTTGGTAACTTTTGCAATTTCCTTGGACCTTCTGTCAGGACCGGGTCTTTTTCTGTCCGGAACCGAGAAAGGTGCCATTTCATATTGTGTTTGAAGGACAACGCGATCCGGAAGCATTTTATGCCTTGGATGCATTTCAACAGGACCGTACACCGCAGCAAGTACGTGTGAACCGCCCATTTCAACATATGCTGAACCGTCCGCCTGTTCAAGGACTCCGGCTTCTATCTTAATAGGTCTAAGTTCGTCGAATTTTCGACCGTCAAGTCGCTTTCCGTCCACTATAAGAGCTTCTCCCTTTGATGTTCCCATTATTTTTCAGCCTCCTTTGATTCTTCAGCTTCGGCTTCAGGTTCTTTTGATTCTACCGATTCAGCCTCAGGTTTCTTTGACCCTACAGGCTTTGGTTTCAGGGATGATTTATTTCCGGTTGATTTCTCCAGAAATTTCCTGATATTTTCAGTTAATCCAGGCGTGTGAGCCTTGCTTTCGATTAGTTTTATCGCTTCTACAGCGAGTTCCTCATTATCTCCGCTAATCCACACGCGACCATTTTGGCCGACAGTTATCTTGCAACCGGTCATGTCCTTTATCATTTGGACCATTGTTCCTTTTCTCCCTATCACACGTGGAACTTTAGTTGAAGTGATAGTTATAATGCGTCCGCCACTAAGCTTGTACAGACCGCGGTCCTTCATTGTAAGACCAGCGTTCATAGCCTTTGATACATTTAGTATTTTAGCAACGATTGCATCTCCGATTCCATATATCTTGGATATATCTTCGTCATCAAGATTAACAAAGTAATCTGTCCCGTTAGCCACAGTCAAAACTCCGCCATAAGCTGAATTTAAGTCCAGTGACCAGTGCGAGAACGAGATGTCTTTGACAACTCCGATGACAACATCCTTAGGCTTTGGTATATATCTACCATTAAGCGCTATAACCTTGATGAAATTCTCTTTGGAATCCACAAGGCCCAGGATGTTCGAATGTACATTTTTTCCTCTCTTGTAGGTGCCTTCACCGAGCAAGAGATCTCCAGTTCCTAGAAGTTCTCCGGGAACTACAATGTCTCTATTTTTTATTTTCAATGTCATTTTTTCTCCTTTTGTTTTTTTGTTTTTATTTCTGCAATTTCTTGCATTCAAATGATCCCTGTGTGGCCCCGTTGAGCTCATTATAGAAGCTCTCCTCGACCCCGGCAGGGATTTTGATTGTTACTTTTAGGCTTCCGTCGTCAAGCCATTGTTCACTTTCTATACCAAAATTGCGCAGTATTCCATACGCTTTTCCGGTGTGAACAGCAGGCACAACAACCTCCAGCCTCAGTTTTTCTACACTGATAGGGAGGAATTTCGAAATAGCCTCTACGACCTTTTGAATCTGGTCTTCGGCTTTTCTTAGAGGATCAATATGAACCTTGGACTCGTCCATCGCCGCCTCTATTCTGTTAGGGGGATGTGGATGTCCTGTCTGCGGGTTGAATGCATCCCGCGCAATGAGAGTCGATATTCTCTTTTTCTTTTTATCGAGCAACTCTCTTCGCTGATCCGTCGTCAGCTGAATTTCTCCTTTCAGTACTATTTCTTTACCCACTTGTAGCGGATTTGTTGTATTAAATACTTTTTGTAGGTCCGCTTCCGTCACTCTTTCGGCCTTTCTGGCATCAGAATAGACTTCCTGAACCACCATAAGCTCGGATAACTCTACAGATTCACCGGCCTTTAGAGCCTGTGCTTTATCAGAATCAACCAAAACTTCAAAATGTTTTCCGCCGGATGAATACCGGGCAAGAATGGAACCCTCAATACTTACCATTATTCTTTCTTTTTCTTTGAGACGGACAGTTTTGACATGTAAGTTCTGCAATCATCTTGTGAAAGTATGTCAAACTTTCCTCCTTTCTCAACATATGCAAGCTCTATATTTTGCTCGTTGAAGCGACTGGAATCAGCACTCCTCATACCCTTGAGAGCGAGTTCTATAGCCTGGTCACGACTCATATCCTGTTTGTAATGCTTCGTAAAATAATCCCGGACCTTGTCAGAATTCTCTCCAATTGCTGCCGCCATATATTCCCAGTAGGAACCTGAAGGGTCAGTCTCAAAGAGCCTTGCATCTCCGTCAACGCCGCCTATCAGCATGGATGGTCCAAAGGGTCTTACTCCGGCAACTTGTGTATGAAGCTGCTGGTAATCGCAAATTTCCTTTGTAAGAGAATCGACAGCCATCGATTCTTCATAAGTTATTCTGTGAGATTGTGCCATAACTCTGGCTTTGTCCACAATCCTTCTTCCGTCTGCTACGAGACCGGATGTGGCAGCACCTATGTGCTTGTCAACTCTGTATATTTTCTCAATTGAACCCGGAACCATAAGCTTCTCGGACACGTTTTTGTCCGCAGCAAGCAGAACTCCGTCTGAGTATACAATTCCTAAAGATATTGTACCTTTCTTAACAGCTTCCCTTGCATATTCGACCTGATAGAGCCTTCCTTGCGGAGAGAAAACCGTTATCGCACGGTCATAACCCATCATCTGTGGCGGTTGCATAATTTACCTCCTTTTTCTTTTAACGCTACTTTCGTTTTCTGTTTAAGTATTTATCCTTTGTCTTTTTAATGGTGCCGGAAACACCGAGAACTCTGAAAGTCGTCCGTGATCCTCCAATATTTGTTATTGTGGCAAGTGATGCGATGACTTCAGTAAGGGCTTTGTTTGAACAGCGGACTATTCCGCTGGATGTTTTTGAATCATATTCTATAAGCCAGAGATTTGCATTGCTTGCTCCAAGCTCACCAAGGAGGGAAAGAATGGAGTTTAACAGCTCGCTGACAATCTGCTTCTCGCTTATTTTGTTCTCAGACAGTAATTCGAATGAGATGTATCGCCAGTTCTCCTTTAGAGTTGGCTTAACTTTGAACTTAACCATTTTTTGTTATACCTTCCTTGACAGTAACACCGCTATGCTTCCGTCTGTTTTTTTCAACAAGCTCCTTTGGGAACTCCATAACAGCCCGCTTTGCCTCGGCATTGCTCATACCCAGGACTTCTGCAAGCGCCATCATCTGACGAGGCTGTCTCAGCCCGTACTTGCTTGAGGCCCCAGTTGTCATGACTATGTCAAGCTTGTATTTTCTTGCGAGAAGGAGATTAAATTTTATTTTCGAAAAGAGTAGAGACCTTTTTATTCCGGTGAGTTCGAGAATATCCGCAAGGTTTATTTCAAGAGCAACACTGTTCTTCGAAGCCAGTGCAGCAGAGGACTGGTCTATAAATGCGTGTGAAATGACATCGACAAGAGAGGACTCGGTCGCAGCCCTCATAGCACGAGGGCTCTTGGCATTTATCATAAGGATGTCTACAGACTCCCTATTCTTCAATGCAATTTTCACATCACCTGACTTGTCAGCATTCACTTCGAGAACTGAGAAAATATCAAGTCCTGAGTTCTTTGCAGCCTCTTTAGCAGTTTCGTAGTGCTCTTTTTTGAAGCTATTTCTAAACAAAACTCCGGCTCCACTTATACCAAAACTTTCAAAATCTGGAAAACCTTCCTTCAAGATAACTGAGTTGTGTATGTCGTACATAATTTTCTGAGCACAGGAAGCTTTAAATTAGTTTCCTCTGTTTTTATTTGCAGCCAAGCTCGGTCTCGATTTCTCGACACCGTATCCCTTCTTGTGAAGGCCTCTTCCTCGCTTTCCGGAAGATGTAAGACCGCGATAAACACGCTTCTTGTGCTTGTTTGAGCAGATCCAGTTTATTCTGGAATCTGCCACTATTTGGGGATGATAAGGATCTACAAGGATTACTTCGTACCATACGTTTTTTCCGTCATCTCCGACCCAGTAAGAGTTTAGAACTTCCAGGTTCGGATACTTTCTTGAAACCCTGTTTTCCAAAAGTGATTGTAGGCTCTTGCCCGGAGTAACAAAACGGCCGTAGCTTGTCGGCTTCCTTGCAGCCCGAGGTGCAGGACGCTTCCTACCTCCTTTAGTCATTCTTGTTCTGACCATAGTATAACCGCCCTTTGCGCGGTAGCCAAGAGATCTTGCACTGTCTATTCTTGTGGGACCTTCAAGTCTTGTAAATCTCTGCTCGGCTCTCCACTTAAGATAGCGCTTCCTCTGAAGCTCAACATTCGGTTTTTTCCATGCCTCTCGCATGTATTTGTAGTATCCCATTTTATGTCTCCGATTTGCACTCAGCATGAAGCATCATCGTACGGATAGGTCATTTTTATGAGCTGTCCAACTTATAAAGCTTTGGGAGGGGAAAATATCTATAAGGACAGATACTAGGAAAGGATATGGTAAGCCTCGAAGAACTTGAAAAGTTTGAAAAGATACTTAAGAATGTAAAAATTACTCCTAAAATCAGAAAGGCCTTGAAGGAGCTTAGGAGCATTAAAAATATAAGAAGAGGACGGATACACCCAGGTAACCGGCAGAATACAACAGAAATAAGGAGAAGAGCTGAGGAAATTTTGGAGGATTTTATTGACAGCTACATAATTAATGTACTGAAAGAAGCAGGGGAAGATATTGTAAATGATGTAGTTGGTAAAAGAGGAACAGAAGTCAGAATCTTTTTCCATACAAAAGTTGTGAACGAATTAGAGGATACGAGAATATTTTCAACAGATAACTGTGTTGACTCGATTAAGAGACTTCAGAAAAGAGCCGAGGAAGAAGCTGAAATTTCAGAGATTTTGAAGTATTATGAAGCAGCTCTTTATATGAACCAGAAATGCACATCAAACACTTGGGCTTATATAAAGTTTATCGGAGAAAACCCTGACGTAGATTATCCCAGCCTTGTTGAAAACCAGTTCTGGCAGAAAGGTTCAGGAAAAATAAATGATGCTACGAATCTGGAACTCCTTGAACGAGTAGCAGAAGATACGAAAATACCAAAGAAAATAAAGGAAATGCTTGCCGGAATTATTAAAGCACGGAAGTCAGGACGTGAAAAGCTGGCAGTGGCAGAGACCAGTTTGGTGGCAGATGTCGCCGCAAAACTTGCTGAACTTATAGAAGAAGAACCAGACATAACAGGGAGAGATGCTTTCGACAAATTACTCGAGGTAGAGGGAATTGATGAAGACAATATAAGAGAATTTATACGGCTGGCCGCGAGGAACATCAGTGAAAAGGGAGAAAGAGATTCAGATCTCTACCGGAGCCTTGTAAAGCTGTATGGCAGACCTTCAACAAGAAGGCTTGTCTAGAGTAGGCTAAAATATATAACCACAAGACAGCTATTTCTGACTATGACCGTGTTCGGAGACCTCTACAGCGGATTTATGAGTATGCTAATTTTTATGTTTGTGGCAATATTAGTGATAAGCCTGATAGCGGCCTTCATAATAATAAAGTACGGAAAACGGAAGGAGGAAGGAGAGCAAGGAACTAGCGTCCAGACAAAATTTCTGACAACAAAAATAGGTTTAATTTTAGGAGTCCTTCTCCTTGTGTTTATGTCTATTGCAGGAATGTCCTTCAAAGCGGCAGCTCTGGTCTTTGCGATAATTATAGCAATATCTCTGATTATAGACCTTGTAAAGAGCGCAGGTAATAAGAAAGCTGTTGATACAGTTTCGAAGAAAAACGAGCCTGCGAAGAAAGAGACCCAAAGTGGAGAGAAGAAAGGGGTTTTAAATCCAGAAGACCCCCGGACTGCGAAGCTTTATGAGGATTATCCCTTCCTTAAAGAGAAGAAAGATAGGGAAAAATAAGTCTTAGAATTTGAAGGGATTTCCGATAGATTAAAATACATTTTTCTGCATATAGTAACTATGCCAAAACTTGACGAACAGATTCTTGGTATCATAAGAAACGCAGGACCTTCTACTCCGATGGAGATAGCGAGTAGAATTAACGGGACGGACTCTTTGATAGTTGGCGCAGTTCTTGCAGACGCGGAGAGTCAGAAGAAGATAAAGAAGTCAAAACGGAGGATAGGGGGCGGTCTTCGCTACTATTATTTTCCGGACCAGCTTGGAATACTCCAAAAAAAGATAAGCAATACACTCACGACGCATGAAAAGGAGGTTCTGCAGATACTTATGAAAGAAAACCTCTTAGGAGAGTTTGAGATTTCTGACCAGATAAAGATTATTCTTCCTAATCTTGAGGACCTGATTCGCTCCTTCAATATAGAACATGATGGAAACACTTACAGATGTTGGAGCTCCCCGACTATGAACGAAAAACTTGCTTTTGATACTGCGATGGAAAAAATCACAGGAAGGCTTGGTGCCGGAGAGAAAGAAGAAGGGAAAAAAGAAACGGCAGAAGAAAAAATTAAGAAGGAAAAACCAACAGATAAGACAGAAAAAATAAAGGAAGAAATAAAGCCTGAAGTAAAAGTCCAGGAAAAAGTAAAAGAAGCACCCAAGATTGAGAAGAAAGCTAAGACGTCTGACTCAAGGCAGGCAAAGCTTTCAAAGGAGGAAAAGGTACAGAAAGAAACTGAAGAAGAGATGCGGGACCGCATAAGAAAGGAGATATTAAGAGAAATTGAGGGAGATTTTGGAGATATTGTTCTTAGATGGCTGGAGACTCAAGATATTGATGTTCGTTCAGAAAACTCTGTGCCAGATGAGAATACCTACGAACTTGAGGTGAAAGTTCCGACACCCCTAGGAAGACAGACTTATATGGTAAAAATACTTGACTTTCCAAAGAAGCCAGCAAGTCAAAATGATGTAGCGGCAATAGGAACAGAAGCGGTAACACGAAGAGTTCCTGCAATGGTCATAAGCTCAACAGGCTTTGCGAAGACAGCGATAAAATATGTCGATAAGGAACTGAAGGATTTGGTCTTCCTCATTGACAAAAATGACATAGAATGACAAGCTGAGATAAAGCTTATAAACAAATCTTAGCAATAATAAGTAGAAGGTAAAATTCACCCTTAATGGCAGACGAAACATACGAAGTAGGCGAAATTGTGGATGAGCTTCTGAACAAGAAGCGCGGCATAAAGGAAATTATAAAGGAGATGAAAAATGTCTCCGAACTTATGGTTGATCTGGCTTATTCAGCAATACTTTTCAATAATGATGATTTGGCAGAAGAAGTCAAGGGACTAGAGGAGGAGATGAACAAGCTCCGCCTTCAGATTGAGATAAGCGCAATGCTCGCGGCCCGGACATCAGAAGATGCCTCAAAGCTGAGTGGAATAATCAGAGTTGCTGCAGCGGCAGAAAGTATATCCAATGCCGCAGAAAAAATAGCGGACACAGTTCTCAGGGATATAGAGCTCCACCCTGTACTTAAGGAGGCGCTCGAAGAGGCTGAAGAAACTGTTGAGAGAGTAATAGTAAAAGCAAAATCTGGAATCGATGGTATGGCAATAAGGGATATCCGTGACAACGAAAAATATGCAGTTGATATACTCTGCATAAAGCGCGGAGGAAAGTGGATTTTTGACCCGAAATGGGATGTGAAAATTAAAGCAGAGGATATGGTAATAGTTACAGGTTTCAAAGAAAACGTTGAGCAATTCAAGGATCTTATGAAGTGAAGACCTTCTATAGGGATTTTGTGTTTGAAGTTTCTGACGATGTTTATTCTCCTAGAGAGGACTCCGTTCTTATTGCAGATTCCCTTGAGCTGAAAGGTAGTGAAAAAGTTCTGGACCTTGGGACCGGTAGCGGAATTCTTGCAATTATCGCCGCATCGAAGGGCTGTGAAGTTATAGCGGCTGACATAAATCCGGCGGCCGTGAAGTGCGCAAAGGAAAACTCTGAGAGAAACCAAGTTTCAATAGAAGTTCTTGAAAGTAATTTGTTCGAGAATATTCCAGGGGATTTTGACATTATACTCTTCAATCTCCCTTACATCAAAATAAATGAAGAGCCTGAGAAAGCAATAGATCTCAGCTATAACAGCCCCGGAACTATTGAGGGTTTTCTCAGGGAGTACAAAGAACATTTGAAGCCAGGGGGGAGGGCGATTGTTGTAAGTTCCAGCCTCTCAGACATCGAGCCAGAGAGTCTTGGAAAAATTATTGCAAGGAAGAAGCTTCCTTTTGAAGAAATATTTGTTATTGAATTGGAATAAAAAGTTTACCTAAAGAAGTGAAATTAGTAAATACACTGAAACAAGCCCAAAGCCAATGATGGATTTTATGACAATAAAATTAAGAGTAAACTCCAGCCAAGGAGCTGACTTGTTTTCGAACTTCTTTATTATGAAAAACAGAGGAATTGAAGCGACTATTATTCTTGATGTAGAGAATGTAATGCTTAGAGCTGTGTAGGGATTTAGCACTCTAGATAGGGCTGAGAAGAAAAGAATAGCCAAGGAAGCTCCCGCGAGGTATCCAGTAAAGAAACGTCGTGTATTATCACTTTCAGTCCCGAGAACAAGCTGAGCAAGACCGTCCAGAGCCAGTGGAGCCATGAACGCAAGAGGTAAAAGGAGTCCTGAAACTGCAGTAAAGGGACCAAACCAGAGCAAAAGCAGAATAGTAGAAACGAATGCCCCGAGATAAACACCTGTGCATCTTGAGCAAACGACTAAATATTTGGAGAATTTGAAAGAGCGTTCATGTCTCTGATGGCACATAAATTTTTTCAGTTTCATCTTTTCTGCACAATAGTGAGTAAATCACCGTCCTTTAATACATGATTGAGACCTGCTTTCTGGTTGGCAAATTTTGCGCTCTTCCCCGTCACCATTGCATAGCGGAAGTTCTTTCGGAAGGTCTTATGAAGCTTTGCGCAGACTTCCCCAACAGTCGAACCGTCCGTGACTAAGAGAGGCTCCTCTAAATCAGCTTTTTCTCCCTGAGGTTTCATAAAAATTCTAATTAACTTGAGCTTCGTGAAAATTCTCTCCTTCAGAGTATCGAGACCTTCGCCCTCTTTTGCAGATATGGAAACCTGCTCCTTGTGAAGTTTTGGAATCTTCTTTACAGAATCAGATTTGTTCACAATAACAAGTGAGGGAAGATAAACCCGGTTCTTGACAATTCCATCAATAAGCTGGTCAAGGTCAACAGCGTCCTGTATAGTAATTGAAGCGTTGAGATAGCCGAATTCAGACAGAACACTTTTTATGAGAGAGTTTGTGAGTTTGCATTTTGAAATTTTTTCGATTTGTATTCCGCCATAAGCTCTTTTCTCAATTGAGATTCGTGGAGCTCTTTTATCGAGACGGAGGTTTGCATCATAGAGCTCCTTCAGCATTTGCTTATACTGCTCGGGTTTGTTCGCATCGACTACAAGACAAAGTAGGTCACCCATTCTTATGACAGAAAGAACTTCTCTACCGCGGCCCTTTCCTGATGCTGCGCCGGCGATTAAGCCAGGAACGTCTAGGAGCTGGAGCTCAGCCGACTTGTATTTCATTGCTCCCGGAACGACAGTAAGTGTTGTAAAGTCATAATGTCCTACCGCACTTTTCGCGTTTGTCAGAGCATTCAGAAGTGTGCTTTTTCCGACAGATGGAAAGCCGGCGAAAATTACAGTGGCGTCCCCGCTCTTTTTTATTCCATAAGCAAGGCCGACTCCCTGTGAAGAGCCCTTTTCAGCAGAGGCCCTCAGTTTTGAGAGTTTTGCCTTCAGCTTCCCTATGTGATGCTCAGTCGCCTTGTTGTAAGAAGTCTTGCGAATTTCATCCTCAATCTCCTTAATTTTATCTTCAACTGACATAGATAGAAAGAGTTCCCCTAGAAGTATTTAACGCTACTTGTTCCTGGTTACAAGCTTAGTATTATACCAGCTCGATTTTGAGAGGATACATAGCTTCGTCATTCCAGCGGACAAAGTAGGCTTTCAGTGGAAGCTTGCTCCAGATATGCTTCCTCTTGTTCACCATAATAATGACCGCCCCCATACCATTTAGTCTGTTTTGTTCTGAGATAAAAGTTCGAGCAGACTGCGCATCATTTGCTGAAGGGGAGAGGAGTCTTTCTTTTGCAGGCTTGCTGTAAAAGTCCTTTTCAAAATAGTCGTCATTTGGGAACTCTCCCGGAACAATGTGTTTAATATGTGAGTGTGCAATCCCTATCATATCTGGCTCCCCACGAGAAAGATGGGAGGTTCTTACAACATAAGGAAAACAATACTTTTCGTCAACGTGCTCAACATCAGTTACAATAAAATACCCACCCTGAGAGGAGCCCGGCTTTCCTCCTTTAGAAAGTATTTTTACTCCGCCTTCTCTTCGGCCCCTAAGAACTCCAAGATACTCGATTCCTGTTTTTTTGAAAGTCAGTCTTTTCTTTGAAACTTTTGAGATTTCCTTAAGAATTTGTGAGGGAAGCACTAGCTTTTCCGGGATTCCTGATTTACCAATAAGGGCTTTTTTGCTTCCAAATATTTCAAGAGACATATTAGAAGAGTAGATAATATATTATAAATGACTTACGCAACCCTATTCCTATGGTTTCAGTAATTCTTCTCAAGCCGATTTACCAGGGAAATATAGGTTCCGTAGCCAGAGCCATGAAAAACTTCGGATTTAGTGAACTTGTACTTGTGGGCTCTGAAATTGGTGAGGAAGCGAGAAAGATGGGAATGCACTCTCAGGACATTTTAGACGAGGCAAAAGTTTTCGACAGTCTTGAAGACGCAATAGAGAATTTTGACCTTCTTGTAGGCACCACTTCCTATGAAACTGATAGAGATAATAAATTCCTGAAGATGAATTTTACCCCAGTGGAATTGAAAGAAAAGTTATCGCAGGTTAATGGAAAAACTGCTCTGCTTTTTGGACCGGAGGATTCAGGACTAACAAATGATGAGCTCGCTCGCTGCGATATGACCGTCAGCATACCGACTACAGGAGAATATAGGTCGATGAACCTGTCCCACGCTGTGGCTGTTTTACTTTATGAGCTCTCAAGCATGAAGGGGAAAAGAGAAGTCAGGATTGCATCAAGAAAAGAGCTTGATATCATGCGCAAGAACCTTGAAGAGATTGCAGAACTTGCAGGACATAGAGGAAAGGAAAAGATATTTAACGAGATGGTCGGTAAGATATTAGGAAGGTCGATGATTACAGGTCGTGAGGCAAGCACGCTTATCGGTTTTCTTAAAAAAGTTAAGGGAGAACTTCGAAAAATAAACTAAGATGGTTATTGGAATTCCGGCAGACACAAGCATTTGGGGAACAATCGTTAACTGGACAATACTTCTAATAATGTTCATGTACGTTCTTCCGAAGCTTTATCTCTATCAGATTTTTTCAAAGCTTGAAATGGCAGCCCAAAAATTCGAGGCAATATCGAAAAAGGGCCAGGGCCTCATAGTAAAGAAAACATCACCCTTTGGAAGAGCGAAAAAAGATATACGCGAAAGGGTCACAAGATTCGTTGACTTTTTTATAGTTCCGCCTGTCAACCTTGACCCATTTGGAATAATCAAGAAGCTTGACCACGTCATAGATAATTCTGACACAAGATTCAGGAGGGCTGCAGATTACATAGCCCCGGATGCAGACAGTGAGCAGAAAATGAATGTATTTATGGGAATGCAAGCGGCTGTTATGATAAATATGGTGGCGAAAATAGTAAGGCACTATGTAGAAATGACGAAGAAATTCAAGAACCTGCAATTTGCTATGCTACTTCAGATGCAGCTCCCAATGCTTGAGAAAATGATAGAATCTGAATTAAAGGGTCTGGAAGCATTCCTAAACGGTCA
>DAFN01000014.1:39679-56318 GCA_002495465.1 archaeon UBA55
AAAATTGGAGAAGCTGTTGAAAAAATAGCGGCAAAGGGAAAGGTTGCAAGAATAATAACAATAGATGCCGCCCAGAAGCTTGAGGGTGAGAAAACCGGAACAATTTCAGAGGGAGTCGGAATCGCTATGGGAGGAGCTGGTGTCCAGCGATATAAAATAGAAGAAGTGGCTACAAAGTACCGCCTTCCAATGGATGCAATTGCGATAAAAATGAGCCCATTTGAGGCGATATCGCCTATGCCTGAAAAAGTAGTGGATGCTCTGAACGATGCGGTTGACATGCTCAATGAAAGGATAGCAGAAGTCCCTAAGGGTCAGCATATTATAGTCGTTGGTGTGGGTAACACCTGCGGAATTCCGAATACTAAAAAGAATCTTGAAAAACTTGTGAAAATCCTAAAAGAGAGAGCACGGAAAATTAAGAAAGCAGAGAAAGAAAAGAATAGGACCTGGTGGGGAGGAACACGGAAAGAGGCAGAGGTCTGGAATTTTAACCGTGCAGATATTTTAAATTTAGGAAAAACCGCAGGGTTTATTAAGCAATAGAGGAACATTTTGAGATAAACAAATGGCAGAAAGAGCTGGAGGCGTATATGCAAGGATGGACGGGAGACCCTACACAAGGGTTTCTAACAAGAAGCCACGGAAGGCTTATGTAAAGGGAGTTCCCCACAACAGAATACACAACTTTGAATCCGGAACAAAGCGTAATGATTATACAGTCGAATTAATACTTCGGGCCCAGAGAGAGGTTCAAATAAAGCACAATGCTCTTGAGGCTGCGAGAGTTGCTGTGACAAAAACTCTTTCTCCTTTGGGAAATCAGTATTTCATGAAAATTAGAACTTATCCGCATCACGTTCTCAGAGAAAACCCGCTTGCAACAGGAGCAGGAGCTGACAGGTTCTCAACAGGAATGAGCAAGGCTTTTGGAAAGATTGTCGGAAGGTCAGCCAGAGTCACAAAGAACCAGGCAATAATCAGCGTTAATGTAAAGAAAGACCAGATTATTCTTGCAAAAAATGCTCTCAGAAAGGCTTCAATGAAGCTTCCTATTCCGTGCAGAACAGAAATAAAAGAGCTTGCTGAAGGTAGCAAAACCGCAGCAAGTAAATAACTTACTTAGGTTTCCAGAAGAGGGCTATTAGAGCGTCTCGTGAATATGATTTATGTGAAGGTTTTCCCTTCTTACTCCTACCTTTTCTTGCCTTACCTTTTGTAACTTTTACTCTGAAACCAACTTCAGAGGCTTTTTTCTCGAAACGACCTTTTGTCCAGCCCTGATGTAAATTACAAAATGCCTCAAGAGGCATAACAAGAACTTCATTATCAGTTATCGCTGAGAACTCTCCTCTGTCAATTCCATTTTTGTCTTCATATGCCTCATATTCTTCGATGAAGTCTATTAACTCGTCTTCTACCTCATCAATATTTCTCCAAATTCCAAACTTACTCATATGACAAGGATATGTTTTGTCAAATGTGAAACGCTCCATAAGATAAGGAGGTTGTGTTTTTTTGTCATCTATGTATCTTTTAATTTCATGCTTGAATTTCTTGAATGTGACATCTCTGCCATGTTTTCTTTCACGTGATTTAAGACAGGGTTCCATACCATACATTGATTTAACAAAATCGTCCCTCTTTTTGTTAAAGTATTCAACAGGCTCGCCGACTATGTACAGTTCATCATTAACTCTACCCTCTCCAGCCTTTCGAACATCCATTAAATTGTAGACGTTTTCAAGTATTTTTCTTTGACCAGTAGAATTATATTCAGAAAATTTGAATCCGAACATTGTGAAGATGTCCATATAGGGCTCCTCAAAAAGCTTCTTTATTTTCTTGTTTTCTGAAATTCTGTCGAGAAGCTCTTCAATAAAAATAACTTTTTTTATGAATTTTGGCGAATAATGACCATTTTTTCTAAGATGTTTTTTAGCGAGATTCATCAGACTGTTGGTAGGTTCTACAGCAATTATTTGGTGAAGGCTATCCGGAAATTCTCTGTGAAGTTCATACAAGTCAAAAAACTCTCTACCAGATCCAATTCCTAGAACAATTATTCTGGTTTTGAGACCTTTTTTATTGGCTTTTTTAATTCTCTTCTTTAGTTTTTTATAAATCTTTACCTCATAATTACGGGGCAGTGTTACCAAGCCCTTGTTAATAAGAGGGGCAGACGCCCAGTAGGCTTCCTGCCCGCTTGAATAATATTCTCTCCAGTCGACCATAAAGTAGTGTAGAGATTTAAATTAATATAGTTTTTCAAGTTGATGAAAAATTTAGTAAATTTTATAAACACGTGGACGCTACCAGACTTGATATTATGAAAGATGAAAGTTCTGCTGTGGTGCTCTGGTTTGATTCCATTTCAAAGGACGATATAGGGAAAGCAGGAGGGAAAGGTGCCAATCTTGGAGAGATGACATCATTCGGACTTCCGGTTCCGCCTGGTTTTGTTGTGACCGCCCAAGCCTACGAACTGTTTCTGAAAGAGGCAAATATAGTCGTCGATATGAAGGACATTTTGAAGGATCTTGATGTTGACGATACGGATGCTCTAAATAAGGCAGCTGATGCGATAAAAGGAATGATAACAAAAGCCTCTATCTCAGAAGAGATTTCAGGACCAATAAAAGAAGCCTATGAAAAAATGTCCATGAAAACTGAGAAAGGGATAATACTTGCAGGAACTGGGGAAAGGGGTGAATTTGTTGCAATAAGAAGTTCAGCAACTGCAGAGGACCTTCCCGACGCAAGCTTTGCCGGACAGCAGGCGACTTTCCTTAACATAAGGGGCGGGGAAAATGTCGTTCAGGCAGTCAAGAACTGCTGGGCATCCCTTTTCGAGCCGAGGGCTATATTTTACAGGGAACGGAAAGGATTTGAGCATGAGAAAGTTCTGATGTCAGTCATAGTACAGAAAATGGTGGATTCTGAGAGCGCAGGAGTTATGTTTACATCTAATCCAGTTACAAATGATGAATCTGAAATATCCATAGAAGCGGCATGGGGTCTCGGAGAGGCCGTTGTAGCTGGACAGGTGAATCCAGACAGGTACCTGATAGATAAGGAAACACTCAGCATAAAGAAAAAGGATGTGCCGCGTAAGGACTTCATGTACATCCGTGATATTTCAACAGGAAAGACGGTTAAAGAAGACCTTAGTGAGGAGACTGGATCAAAGCAAGTCCTTAAGGAAGAAGATATGCAGGAGCTCGCCAAGCTTGGGAAAACAATAGAGGACCATTATAACTGGCCGCAGGATATTGAATGGGCTGTTGAGGATGACAAGATATACATACTTCAGACAAGGGCTGTGACCACTCTCGGAGAACGGAAGAAAGATAAATCTAAGGAAGAGGAGCAGGAAACAAGCCAGCCAGTACCTGAAACAAGTGGTTCTGAGCCAGTGAAAGAAGAAGGTCAGTCGATAGTTGAAGGTTTCGGGGCAAGCCCAGGAATAGGAGCAGGAAAAGTAGTTCTTGTACATGATATATCCCAGCTTTCAACGATTGAGAAAGGAGATATAATGGTGACGGAAATGACGACTCCTGATATGGTCCCGGCAATGGAGAGGGCGGCGGCCATAGTCACAAACTCCGGAGGTTTGACCTGCCACGCTGCAATAGTTTCAAGAGAGCTTGGAATTCCATGTATAGTCGGAACCAGCAATGCAACTGAAGTTCTGAAAAACGGGCAGAAAGTAACGGTTAACGCAAACGATGGAAAGGTTTACGAGGGGATTATTGACAGTATGTTAGAAGAGGGAAAGGCAGCTGCCGAAGAGGAAGATCTAGAGCCAGTTCCTGAAACACGGACAAAAATATATATGAATCTGGGAGTCCCGAACAGAGCCGAGGAGCTGGCAAAGCTACCCGTTGACGGAATAGGTCTGATGCGGGAGGAATTCATATTCGCAAGTTCAATTAGAGAGCATCCGCTTGCAATGATAGAGAAAGGAGAACAGCAGAAGTTTGTAGATTTACTTTCAGAAGGGATTGCAAAGGTTGCAAGAGCCTTCAGTCCAAGGCCTGTCGTTCTGAGACTGTCAGATTTCAAAACAAATGAATATCGTGCATTAAAAGGCGGAGAAAAATACGAGAAAGAGGAAGAAAATCCTATGATAGGTTGGAGGGGATGTTCCAGATATACTACTGAAGAGTATGGTCCAGCATTCAGGCTTGAGCTGAAGGCTGTAAAGAAGGTCAGAGATGAAATGGGTCTGAAAAACATAATTATAATGCTACCTTTTGTAAGAATTCTTGACGACGTGAAAAAAGTTACTGCAATAATGGAGGAAGAAGGTCTCCACAGAGGTCCTGATCTGAAACTGTGGATGATGGCAGAAGTTCCAAGCAATGTTATACTGGCAGACAAGTTCGCGGAGCTTGTTGACGGATTTTCTATAGGAAGTAATGACCTGACGCAGACTATTATGGGTGCAGACAGAGATTCTGAACTTCTTCAGAGACTTGGATATTTTGATGAAAGAAATGAAGCTGTGATGAGATCCATAGCAAGGCTGATTAAAGTAGGAAAGGAGAAAGGAATAACGGTTTCGATATGTGGCCAGGCCCCTTCAGTTTATCCGGAGTTTACGAAATTCCTAGTTGAAGAAGGAATAACATCAATAAGCGTGAACCATGATGTTGTGAAAAAGGTCAAGAGACTTGTAGCGGAAGTGGAGAGAGAACTCGATAAAACAGCTGAGCAAGAGCCAGTAAGTGAGATTGTAGAAGCCGAGGAAATTGTACCTGAAGAGAATCAAGAAGCAAAAGAGGGAGAGGGGGAAGAATCTGAAGAAGAAGAGCAAGAACAGGTAGAAGAAGAGATTGAAGAGAAGGCAAGCCAGCCGGACCAAGAAACAAGTGATACTGAAGCTGAAGAGAGTGATGAAGGTCAGCAGACACTCTAAGAAATTAGTTTATCTTTGTATTTCAAAGTGAACCAGCCTATATAATATCCAAGAAGAGCCCCGAAAATAACATCTGCAGGATAGTGGTGACCCAGATAAATCCTGCTGATGCCCACGAATATTGCCAGCAAACCGAGAATCCATGCGTGGTTTTTCATCTTAAGAGATAGAACAGAGAAAAGATAAAATGCCCTTGTAGCATGACCGCTGGGGAAGGACGTAGCAATCGCCGAGAGAGGCCTGAGTCTTTCCACAGAAACCTTCAGGAATCCTGTGAAAAGTTCAATTGCAATAAGACCTAGAAGGACGAGCTTGAAATAGTTCTTTTCTTCTCCGTCATAATAATAGACTATAGGAAGCACTATGAACCATATCCAGAAATCCGCCAGGTGGCTTATTGCTGAAAAAAAGAAATCCGGAAGCATGCTACCAGACAAACTATAAATATAAAGGAATAGGCTCTTATCAAACGCAATAAGCTCTTGCAACATAACTTGTATTTGAAGAGGTAATATAAATGTTTGAGGAATATTCCGACGAAATAAATGAGAAAAACGCCAAGCGGATAGCGATACAGCTACCAAGCGGGCTCAAGCGGAAAGCTCCGGAAATACTTGCAGAACTGCAAAAAATTGTAGGTGAAGAAGTTGAACTTCTCGTTCTGGGGGATACATCATATGGAGCCTGCGACCTCAGGGACATTGAAGCTGAGAAAATAGGAGCTGACCTTATGATTCATTTCGGGCACGCCTCTTTCGGAGTTAAGGAAGTCCTACCTACAGTCTATATTGAGTTTTTCTCTGACCAGGATATAAGTCCCGTTGTTGAGAAAGCCGCTCAAGAGATTAAAGAAGAGAGGATAGGACTCCTCGCTGTTGTTCAGTTTACAAAACAGATTGAGAAAGCCAAGAAAATACTAGAAAAGGCCGGCAAGAAAGTGATAGTGGGCCAGTCCCAGTCAAGATCCAAGCACGCTGGACAGATACTTGGATGTGATTTCACAGCTGGAACTAGCATGGAAAAGGACATTGACTGCTTCTTGTATATAGGGACAGGAGACTTCCACCCAGCAGGAGTTGCGATGGGAACTACGAAAATAGTTTATGTTGCGGACCCTGAGCGAAATGAAATAAGAGATATGGAAGAGCTAAAAGATAAGCTTCTCAGAGTACGATTTGCGAAAATTGAAGCCGCAAAGAAAGCGAAGAGATTTGGAATCATAGTCAGTCCGAAGGGAGGGCAGAATAGGCTACCGTATGCGAGAAAGGTTGCAAGCCTCCTCCAAAAGTTTGGAAAAGAGGCATTTATCGTGGTTGTTGATGAAATAACTCCTCAGAAGCTGGATGAATTTATGTTTGATTATTGGGTATGCACCGCATGCTCTCGTATAGCATACGATGACGAAGCAGTCTATAAGAAAATGATAACTCCGCAAGAGGTAGAGATAGTTACCGGAAACAGAGAGTGGAAAGACTATGTTGTGGATCATTTCTAAGTTAAATGATTTCAAGTAGAAAGAGACTTAGATTTTTGAAAACTATTTAAAGTACATAAGTTATAGAAAATAGCCATGGAACTTAATGTTGTAAAGGAAGAAAAAGACATGTTGCAAGTCGAACTAGTTGGAGAAACTCATACGCTTGCTAATATCCTTAAGGAAGAGCTTTACGAAGACCCGAAGGTCAAAGGATCTGCCTATGTCAAGGAAGATTCTCTGGTATCAAACCCAAGGCTTGTTATAAGAACATCGGGAAAGAAACCAATGACAGCACTAAAAGATGCTGCAAAGAGAATACAGAAAATGGCGGATGAATTCGCCTCAAAGTTTGAAAAAGCCAAGTAGCTTGTTTTCATATTCTACGTTATGAGGATTTAATGGACAGAAAGGAGATAGCAGAAACGGTATTGTATCTGTTTTTTGGTTTTGTGATAGCCCTTATTGGACATTCTGCACTTTCTTACGCTTTGGACACTGAATATCCAGTTGTTTCTGTGGTTTCTGAGAGCATGGAGCATGATGAGCAGGAAACCTACCGTGGATGGTTCATTGACAGGAATTTTGACGAAACCGAGCTTGGGAATTGGCCCTTCAGTGGGGGAATGAATAAAGGAGATCTTGTCTTAGTAAAAGGCTCTGTTGTCAGTGAACTGAATGCAGGTGACGTGATTGTGTACAAAATAGGTGGAGGGAAACCAATTATACACAGAATTGTATGGATAAATGATTCAAAGGTGTATACAAAGGGAGATAATAATAAAAATACGGACCAGGAAGGAGTTCATCTTACGCCGCCGGTACAGGACCAGCACGTCCAGGGCAGGGCAGTTTTCAGAATTCCGCTTCTTGGCTGGATAA
The DNA here is from genome assembly GCA_002495465.1 of archaeon UBA55. Classification (GTDB taxonomy): domain Archaea; phylum Undinarchaeota; class Undinarchaeia; order Undinarchaeales; family Undinarchaeaceae; genus Undinarchaeum; species Undinarchaeum marinum. The sequence continues at coordinate 46,957 of DAFN01000014.1, forward strand.
AAATAGCATTTATGAATCTTACGGGGTTGGATTGATGAAATTTTGTGAAAAGTGTGGAAGCCTTATGAAACCGAATGATAGTGGAAGTGAATTTCTATGCGACTGCGGACATACGGAGAATGTAGGAGAAGGGCATATAACAACAGAGAAAATGGAGAAAGGTATTCCTGATATTGTTGTGAAAGAAGAAGGAGATAAAATTCTTCTTCCTGAAACTGATGCAGACTGTGAATGCGGCAATAAGAAAGCCTACTACTGGATGGAACAGACGAGAAGCGCTGATGAAGCGCCGACACGATTTTACAGGTGCACAAAGTGCATGCATACATGGCGGGAATATTCCTAGCCAGTAAACCTTATAAGACAGCCGGCTTTAGCAATCAACTGAAGGAGGTGCAAAATGGCAATAAAACACGGAAAAGTCTGGGAATCTTTGCTTGTCGCAGGCTCCATAATTTTTGCGTTTGGAATTATATGGGGATCTCTGCTTCTTGCAAAGGAATTTACAGAGGCACAGGGAGCTCTTGTTCTCATAATAATAGGAACTGTCCTCTTAATTCTTTCTGAGACAAGTCTTCTATCAAGGGGAAAGAAATAAAACACTGAAACTCCAAGAGGGTGTGTATGGAAAAGTTAACAAGGGCGCCAGCTCTGGAGAGATTTGTAAGTGAAATACGACCTGAAGACATAAGAGTCCGTGTTGTGGGAACTGTGTCTGATAAGGGTGAGAATTCTTTTGAGCTTGGGGATGAAACCGGGAAAATTCTTGTTAAGTCTGCGTCAGGATTTTCATTTGAGAATGGAAACAGGGTCCGCGTTTTTGGAAGACCTGCTGTAGCAGAAAAGGGACTTGAATTGGAATTTGAGTTAGCACAAGATATGAAACTTCTTAATGAAAAACTATATAAGAAAACCATTACCTTAAATCAAAAGAAGGACACTGATGGAAACCAAAATAATCCTTAAAACCGCATTGATAGCACTAGTAGTGTTTGTTGCAATAATATCTGTTGCAGAAGCACGAAGAGGCGCAGCTGATGAAGATGCACAGGACTGCATCCTTAAGCCTGTCACAGGGCTCAGCATAGCTTCAGTAACTGGGGGCTTTTCCTACATATTTGCAGGCGGAGCAAGCCCATTGATAATACTTGCTGTTGCATTCATTGTCGGTTTTATATCATCACATTTCATATGGCACGGATTCTAAGGAATCCTTCTGCCCTGTGATAACTAGAAAGAGTGGGAACTATAGATGGCATTTAAATTTATATTGGACGAACCGGACCTTTTAAAGGACTGTGTTATAGCCTCATCCAGCCTTCTTAACGAAGCAGTACTTACTGTGGACAGTAATGGAGTCAGCCTTGTGAGTATGGACTCTGCAAATGTTGCCCTTGTAGAATTTAATATTCTTGCAGGCGCATTCAGAGAACTGGAAGCCTCCGAAAAAACTGAATTTGGAGTTAATATGTCAGATCTTGTATCTGTAATGAGACGAGTAAAGTCCACGGAAACTCTTGAGATGTCTATGGATGACGGTATGCTATCAATAAAGATATCTGGAAATGCAAAAAGAGCTTTTCAGATACCATTGATAGACGTAAAGAAAGAGACTAAAATCCCTCAATTGGAATTCCCCGCAAGCATTGAAATAAAGGCAGAGTTCCTTGAAGATGGTATAAGTGATGCAGAGATAATTTCAGACGCAGTTATTTTTGAAGCTGACCCAGACTCATTCAAAATACGCTCCAGAGGAGATAACAGAACTGCCGAGCTCCAGATGCAAAAGGGGGAAGACGGAATTGTGAGTTTGGAGGCAAAAGACCACGTCAAATCAACCTTCTCTCTGGACTATTTGAAGAAGATGATAAAAGCATCAAAAATATCTGACGTGGCGAGTGTAAAGATTGGAAATGATTACCCGCTAAGAATGACATTCACAGTCCTGGACAAGGCTCATATAGGATTTGTTCTTGCTCCGAGAATAGAGAATGACTGAGATAGTGTCAATATTTTTTTCTGAAAAAAGAGCGATACCTTTATAATTAAAAACGAATTACAAGCCTTGATGAGTAAAAAGAAAGATTTTGGTTTTTATTACAGCGTAGCACTTTTGTCATTGCTTGCGATAATTGTTTTTATGCAGCCTCAGGCAGGAGAAGAAATTCCTGACTTCGAAGAAGTTACAACAATAAATGGAGTGAATATTGAAGAAGACCTTCTTATCCCGGAGGAAAAGCTTGAAGAAATTATCAAGTTTGAAGGAACTCTGCAAGAGACGGAGTGCAATGTTGATCCTGACTGGCCGGAGCATTGCCCTATAAAGAAAGGGAGTAGGGAATTTAGAACCTGCTGGATTGCGTCAACAAGCGGAAGTTCGGACCTTTTCGCAACTATAGGATGTGGGGCAATGACCCTTCACGCAGAATTCAAGCAAATGGCATCTATGGCAACCTCAAGGGAGGCAAGGCTTGTACTTCTACCCATTCCGAACGTGACAGCGAGATATCTTTTATCTCTCGATATGAGAATAAATGGTCTTCCACGGACAGAAAATCAAGATCAAGGTCTAGTAATCAATATAGAAGAAGTCCAAAATCACAGGAAAATTGTAATAAGTGTTTCAGATGGGAAAATATGCGTACGAGAATCCGCTGAGGAATGCATAGAAACACCTGAAGTTGCCGAAGCAACTCAGCCTGGAAGAATGAAATGGGACATTGTAGGGGAAAATGATGACTTGCGAATTTATGTTGACGACTCAATGATTGCAGAGTTCACTGAGCTTAGTCTTCTATCATACCAGCAGACTGGGAATCTTGTATCACTGTATGCACGGCTTAATCCTGATGATGTGAGCGGAAAGGTACTGGATGTTGAAATCAGAAAAGCTGAGTTTTACAACATAGTATAAAAGTCTTTTAGAATTCCATATAAGAGGCCGGAGCAAGCTATTTAAAGACATAGGAAAAGAAAGGAGAGATGGGAGAAAAAGTATGGCAGAGAAAACAACACTTTCAGTAATAAAGGCAGATGTAGGCAGTATTCCGGGGCACGTAGTGGCACCTCCGGAGCTCTTAGAGGAATGTGAAATAGAACTCAACAGAGGCCTTACAGAGAATACCATAAACGATTTTTACATAACAAGGTGCGGAGACGATATTCAACTCATAATGACGCACTTCAGTGGTGAAGACAACGAAGATGTTCACAAGCTTGCCTACGACGCGTTTTTAAGGGCAACAAAAAAGGCGAAGGAAATGAAGCTCTACGGAGCCGGACAGGACCTTCTGAAAGACACTTTCTCAGGAAATGTAAAGGGAATGGGACCTGGTGTTGCTGAAATAGAATTTGAAGAGAGGCCTTCAGACCCAGTAATAGTTTTCGCGGCAGACAAGACAGATCCTGGAGCATTCAGTCTTCCATTCTACAGAATGTTTGCAGATCCTTTCTGCACTCCAGGACTTACGCTTGACCCGACTCTACAAGAGGGATTCAGTTTCGAGATTCACGACATCAAAGAGAGCAGAAAAATAACGCTTAGCGCTCCTGAAGATACATACAAAATTCTGGCATTTATAGGCTCAACCGGAAGATATCTCATAAAAAGAGTGTACAGGCGCTCTGACGGAGAAATTGCCGCCTCACTTTCTACTGAAAAGCTGGCTCATATAGCCGGAAAATATGTTGGAAAAGATGACCCAGTTGCAATAGTACGTTGCCAGTCAGGTTTCCCAAGCGTTGGAGAAGCCCTTGAGCCTTTTTCTTTCCCGCACCTCGTTTCAGGTTGGATGCGTGGCTCGCACAGAGGTCCTTTTATGCCTGTTTCTCAGGAAGACGCCAGAAACTCCAGACTTGACGGACCTCCAAAAGTCATCGCTCTTGGATTCCAAATAAACAAAGGAACACTTGTAGGACCCGAAGACCTGTTCAGCGATGTTGCATACGACAGAACACGTGAGAAGGCACAGGAAGTTGCTGATTACATCAGGAGACACGGTCCATTTGAACCACACAGGCTTGGAGAGGAAGAGATGGAATATACAACTCTTCCGCAAATCCTAAAGTCCCTTGAGAGCAAGTTCAAGAAGATTTAAGAACAAAGTAAACCAATACTTTTTGGGAGAATGTATAAAGAGGAGATTGAGAGTTATTATTCCAGGACGGATGTCCAGAGAGCCATACTGGAAGTTTCTGAAAACAGGGAAGTTATTCCTGTTCTTTCAAGTGGCTCATTTGGATCTAGACCAAATGCTGTCTATTATGAAAAAGATGTAGGACAAATGGTCAAGAGTGGCGCTATAGAATTTCACTGCTCAGTTGAGCGCTGGAAAGACCCTCTAAAGCTCAAAACTGGTATGAGGAAAGAAGACCAGGATGCTCTGAGGATTGGATGGGACCTCATTATCGATATTGATTGCAAGAAAACTCTGGAAGAAGCTAAAACAGCGTGTATAATACTTCTTGACAGGATTGAAGAGCTGAATATACATAATTACGGTGTTAAATTCTCTGGAAATCGCGGATTCCACATAGTAGTTCCCTTTGAAGCATTTCCGGCAGAAATCATGGGAATGGGAAAGATTGCAAAAAACTATCCTGATTTGCCCAGAAAAATGATACACTATCTTGCAGACACTACTTTTGAAACAATGAAAGAGGCATTTGGAGAAGATCCACGCAAGGTTCTTGAGATAGACCATGGAGTTATAAGCCCGAGGCATCTTTTCAGAGCTCCATACGCTCTGAACAGAAAAACATGGCTCGCAAGCATTCCGCTTGATAAAACGGAAATCCGGAATTTTGACCCTCAAAGTGCTCAGCCGTCCAAAGTAAAAGTTAAGAAGAAATTTTTAAAGAACACAAAGGAAAATGAGGCTATTGAACTTCTCAGAGCCTCCGCTTATTGGACTTCGACAAGGAAGAAAGATAGTAAGAGGAAGGAGATTGCATTTGAAGTTCCAAGGGACGCGATACCTATCAAATTTTTTCCTGGTTGCATAGAAAATATAATGAGAGGACTGGACGACGGGAGAAAACGGAGCGTTTTCATACTCGTGTCATTCCTACACAGAATAGGCTGGGGAAAAGATGATGTATGGGCCTTCCTTGTTGATTGGAACAAGAAAAACAAGCCGCCTCTAGCAGATAATCTGCTCAAGTCCAGCTTTACAAGCCAGTACACTGGAGAGGGTCCGAAAATGTCTCCAAATTGCAGTAATACAGGATATTATGGAGGCTTTGGAGAAGAGCAGTGCGAACACAGGAATCCAGTGTCCTATACTCTAGGCAGCGTGAGAGCCCTTAAGAGAAAGCGCCCCAAAAAGCGCAGGGCAAAGACTAAAAAGGAGACGAAACAAGAGAATGAAGTGGGAGAATGACAGAAGTAATAATAACGTACGAGACACTTCGGGAAATACAGAGAGACGAGAAGAGGTCTTCAAAACTTTACTCGCTGGACGAGAATTTCTATTCGATTGTTCAGGACTATCTCGGAAGAGAGCTTCCAGAGGATGATATATCAAAGAATGAGATACTTAATGCTAGGAAAATATTAGAAGATATACAAGACAGGCGCGAGAAGAAGATAATCAACTATGCGCTTGCAATAGCGAGAAATAATGAGAAGTTTGATGTGTCTGAGCTGACCACTGAGGAACACTTGCTTCTTGAGAATCTGGTAGAAACGCTTAAAAAGTACCGCAGTAACATAGATAAGGCTTCGCCTTCAGAAGCAAAGGAAATGACAGAAACGGTAGAAGAGCCTGTCGAAGAGGAGAAAATCTCTGAAGACATTGAAAAGGCTCTTATAAAGATAAAAATTCTCGAGGATCTCCCGCAGATTGTCGGAGCAGATATGGAGGAATACGGACCATATTCAGCAGGAGAAATTGCTGAAATTCCGGAAGAAAACGCAAAAATATTGATCGAAAATAAAACTGCAGAGGAACAATGAACATACCAAAAACAGTGAATATGTATTGCGCATGGTGCAAGAAGCACAATGCCCATGGAATATTTGTGTCAAAGAAGAGACAGAAGAGAACTTTGTCCAAAGGCCAGCGAAGATTCAAACGAAAGATGGAAGGATACGGTTCATTCCCGAAGCCAATGCCAACGGGAAAGAAGCCGACACAGAGACAGGATCTTAGATTCAAGTGCGAAGAGTGCAAGAAATCAAACACTCGATCAAAAATGCCAAGAGTAAAGAAATTCGAGTTGACGGAATAAGAAACATATGGCTCTGCCAATTCTAGAAGTAATCCGATGGAAGAGACTTTATTATTTTAGCCTCTTTGCATTCATCATCTCTGTCTTACTTTTCAAAATTAGTCCAGTCATATCGGCAATATTTATGTTTTCAATGCTATCGTGGTGGACTCTTCTTCCAGGAAGAATTTCACCATATCTTATGGAAATAAATATAGGAGATTTTTTCACAGTTATGGTTGCTCTGCATATAGGCCCGATTGAAGGAGCAATTTTCGGATTCCTGAATATATGGGCAGGCCCTATATTCGGAAAAGCAGAAAGGATGCAACTGACAAGCAGAATATCAATTGTTGCAATTATTGCAACTCTTCTGGTACCCGCAATATACAATCTGACGGGGCAAAGCGTTCTTTATACTCTGTATGGATACTCAATAAGCTTTTACACAATACACCTTGCCTCAAGCCTTATGATATCACGGAGAGCTTTCCTGAACGTTATGAAATTCTCACTTATAGCACTTCCAATGGCATTTATCACCAACAAAGCTTATCTCTCAGTATTTGGAGAATTTTCAGGGTGGATTGTAGGAAGTGGAATTGGCATCGGAAGTGAAATGATTTTGGCAACTGGGGCTATTATGCTATTTTTCAGCCTTATGAATTTCCGCGAGTTCCTAATTCAAAAAACAGGAAGTGGAAGTCCTCTATTGAAGAGCGAGAAGCATATATAGACGCAGGGACAGGAAAAGGTCATGGAAAATAAAACAAGAGCCCAAAAGTTTCCGGAAGAAGGCGAATTTGTAATGGGAACTGTTTCAAAGATTTTCCCCTATGGGGTTTTCGTCAAGCTGACAGACTATAATGGAGTTGAGGGTATGGTGCACGTCTCTGAAGTCTCCAATAAATGGGTCAAGAACATAAAAGACCATGTAAAGGACAAGCAGGTAGTCATTGTAAAGGTTTTGAAAGTTGCTCCGGGACGGGGACACGTTGACCTCTCTATAAAATCTGTCAAGGACATTCACAGAAAGAAGATTCTTGATGCCCATAAGAGAAAACAGAGGGTTGAAAGAATTCTCTCAATGTCAGAAAAGAACGTAAAAAAAGAAAGTGTTGAGGAAGTTATGGATGCCCTTGAAGATGGCTATGAAGAGGCCTACTCTGCACTCGAAAAAATTCTTTCAGATGGAGAGAAAGCACTCGATGGAATAGAACTCTCAGACAAGTGGAAAAAAGAGCTTGTAAAGATTTCAAATGATAATATTGAGCTCCCTGTAGTTTCGATAAAGGCAATTCTGGAACTGGAAAGTGATGAAGGAAATGGAATCGAAACGATAAGAACAGCTGTTAAGAAGGCGCGGGCTGCAAATGATGACAAAGACGTAAGTCTTGAGCTGAAATACAAAGGAGCGCCGCATTATTCTATACGGCTGATAGGACCGGACTACAAAAAAATTGAGAAAGTTCTTGAGAAAATATCAGCTGCTGCAATAGATGAAATGGAAGGAAGGGGCGGGAGTGGACAGCTTATTCGGGAATAATGGCAAAAATTCTCCGGTGTACGAAATGCAGACAGTATACTATAAAAACTATATGTCCTAATTGCAACGCAAGTACAGCCAGTCCTGAACCTGCAAAATATGATCCCAAGGACAAGTACGGAAAATATAGGAGACAGGCACGAACAGATGGAAACCTTCGTAAAGTATAGAAAAAAACCTAAATTAAACAATCCAGTTCTTATAGAAGGACTTCCAGGATTCGGACAAGTTGGAAGACTTGTTGCAGAGCATCTTGTAAAAGAATTTAAAGGGGAAAAGTTTGCAGAGCTTTACAGTCCTCACTTTCCGCCGCAGGTCATGATAAAGAATGACGGGCTTATAGATATGATTTCAAATAACTTTTTCGCTATAAAGAGACCGAAGAAGAGAGATATTCTTGTTGTTATAGGGGAATCACAGGCGGCGACTATAACTGGGCAGTATGAAATCTGCGAGAAAATACTTGATGTTGCAAAGGAATTTGGAGTTAAAGATGTTATAACAGTCGGCGGATATGCAATGGGCAGACTTATGAAGAGACCGAAGGTCTACGGAGCCGCTAATGATAAGAAAGTAATAAAGGAATTTTCGAAGCACGGGGCAATATTCAAAACTAAAGGAGACAGAGGAGGAATAGTCGGCGCATCAGGTCTGCTTCTGGGACTTGGACAGCTCAGAGGAATGAACGCAGTATGTCTGATGGGAGAAACACCAGGGCATCCGCTTTTAATAGATGCAAAGGCGGCTGAAGAGGTTCTCAATATTATAGGGACTTATCTCGGAGAAGACATTCCAATGGGAGAACTGGATAAGAGGGCGAAGGAGCTTGAGAAGTTCAGGCTCGGGCTTGAAAAAATGATGAGGAAGGCCATCCAGCAGGTCGAGAGGCAGGAAGAGAGTGAGCAGAAGAAGACTGAAGAAAAAGTCAAGTATATCGGTTAATTATTTTATACTAAACTGAGTCTTCTATCTCGGTATTTGTAAGCTTCTTCCTACAATTTGTTATTTCGTCTGAAGAACCATATATTCCGAACTTACCTTTGAGTTGTTCTGTAACGCGATAGCCGTAATTAGATACAACGCTGATTGTACAGAAATCCTTGACGAAATTCATATTCCCTGTATAAGATAGTGAAAGTGTTTTTATGAGGTCCTGTTTTCCAAAGCGGAGTTGTAACTCAGCGTCAGCATATATCATTGACTGGTAATTACCTTGTTCCTGGTTTTCATTATCTTGAGGATCTGCCTGTCCTTGACCATTGTTCGCGTCATCACAAACATCCCCTACACCATCGCCGTCTGCATCAGCTTGATCATCGTTTGCTACAAATGGACAATTATCCCTGACATTAATTATTCCATCGTTGTCTACATCCGTAAACTCACAGGGACCTGCCAAAGTCAGCGTGGTTTCATTCATATAGCCGGAGCCTTTGTATCCGGCGAGACCGTCTCCTGTGTTTTGAATTTTCAGGCGGATGCTGAAGCTATTTGCATTTTCAGAAATGATTAGAGGCTGATTTCTTAGTGACTCTATCTCTATTTGGACCGGACCTGCGCTCGGGAAATTCTCTCCGGTTCCGCCTGTCTGGCCGCCGAGGCGCTC
>DAFN01000014.1:56385-56757 GCA_002495465.1 archaeon UBA55
GTCTCCTTCGCTGCATATTGAGAGATCAGGAGGATAGAGAGTAGGAACTAGTTTGAACTGTTGAGTGGCGTCATCACCAAGACCAAATCCGGGATGGCTCCATAGGTCTGCCGTGATATCAGTCGCCTCATAGTTTCCGCCGTTCTGGATGTCCATAGAAAGGCGTACAGAACCGCCGACAGGAACGTCCTCGTAACCAGGGGAGAAGCTCAGTATTTTTATTGCGTCTGTCTGTGAAACAACGACTGGGCATTCCTTTGCCTTGCCTTTGCATCCGCTGATTGAAACAGCAAGAAGAATAACAAGTATAACTAGGGTGAATTTTCCGAAGCCTGTTTTTTGTCTTATCTTAGTCATTTTATCTTGAAGGTC
>DAFN01000014.1:56878-57179 GCA_002495465.1 archaeon UBA55
GGCGTCAATCATATATGTGTATTCCACTGAAGCCTCGAAGGCTGTTGCGTCCTGAATAAGTGTCTCGCTTACACCATCCTTTACTGTGAATACAACATCGTAACTTCTCCACTGTTTGGTGCTTCCGATGATTTTTAGTTTCATTGGGTCAGTTTCCCCTGTTATAATTAGTGTATCCTCACCTCTTAAAAACTCAAAGTCGTTTTCACTGTCTTGAATCTGTTCCGAACCTTGATCTTGTCCTTGTCCTTGATCTTGTCCCTCTTCTACTGGCTCAGGTTCAGGGGGAATGGTTGAAGGA
>DAFN01000014.1:57294-60569 GCA_002495465.1 archaeon UBA55
CTCAGGATCGAATTTCAGCCTGATTTCCCTGAAAGAGTTTCCTTCAAGAGAACCTCCACCACTATTCTTAACATTTACCGCAACAGAAACAGTTTGCGTAGTACCAGGCTGAAGAATAATTGGAGTCTTTGGAGCGACTATTTCAAGACTTATTGGCGCAGGTGAGCTGTAAGAGTTCAGGACATAGCCACTTATCTGACCACCTTTCTGGAGCCAGTTGTCGTAAGAAGATAGCAGAGCTTCCTGCGTTCCTGTGGTGCTGTAATCGTACATTACTCGGAGGCCGAAGTCCTGGCCCGTTGTTGCCTTTGGAAGGCTCGTTGGTGCTATAAGGATAAGCTCTTTCTCGACTATATCTCCGGGGATTCCTTTGTCACGGTCTGGCTTCTCCAGACTGCTTATTCCGTTTGGAATAAATTCACAGTTGCAAGAGGAAAAATCAGAACCATCTAATTCACTGTTGCAAGAAACATCAGAATCGTCTAATGGTTTAGCAGCTCCGCAGTTGAAAAGTATGAATTTTAGATTCGTTGCATCAAAGTTCCCATTGTTCTGTGCCGCTGAATAGAATGTTATCGGGTCGCCGGGATTAACTGTTGAAACAATAGGATAGAAGGAAGTGATTGAAACACCAGGATAGGAAACCTCTGTCGGAGTTTCTTTATCGTCCACCCCAATCTGAGTTCCTGTGCATCCTGATACAAGGACTACGAGTGCTATTAGGAGAATTGCGTTTTTCATTCCTCAATTACGACAGTGGCCTGCCCCTCCTCTATGTATGTATAATCGGCTTCAGCGCTGAAGCTTATAACTTCTTGGATGATTGCTTCGACAGATTGTGAAGGATTGTATATGTTAGTGTTTGGATTTCCGTCTGAAGCTTCAGTATAATCATCTATTCCATCACCATCATCATCGTCATCTTCATTATCATTCATTTCATCATTATCATAATCATATGGTGATGAGTCTAGGGTATCAGGAATTCCGTCACTGTCATCGTCAAGATCTAAATCGTCAGGAATTCCGTCACCGTCATTATCATTTTCAGACTGATTATTTAATTGTGCCTGTTGTTCTGACTCAGAGGGTGCTTCACTTGTGGTTTTTATCTTAAAAATTGCCTTATAGGAATTCCACTGATTGGCTAAACCAATAAGCTGAAGCTTACTTGAATCACTGACAGTAAGCATATTATCGCTTGCTTGTGCAAAGTCTCCAGAATACAGCGAAAGCAATGAAGTATCATAATAGAGTCTGACTTCCCCCAACTCACTGCCTTCCACTATACCATTTCCTGAGTTTCTTATAATAACCGCAATAGTGATAAACTTGTCCTCATTTGAATCGGCAGGAAGAATAACAGGTTTTGAGGGGACATTTATTTCTATACTCATTGGAGAATCAGTGCTGTAGGAGTTCAAAGCGCCGACATCAATCTGCTGATTGCTGGCCTTCCAGTTTTCGAAGGAACTCAGAACTACATCAGCGCCGGCTGATGTGCTGTAATCATATCTGACACGGGAAAGGAAGGTGTGTGAAACTTTTCCTCCGATTATATTGTCTGGAGCTGTTAGTCTGAACTGCTTCTCAGCTATTTCTCCGGGGACATTAAGCTCCAAGTTTGGTTTTGAGAGTTTAGCTTCCAAGTAAGAGTACTCATCGCAGACCCAAGTCGCATCATCGGATTCTTCCGAAGTTCCACAACCGAAGAGCATTACATCAACATCTCTTGCATCGAAATGTCCTGTGTTCTGAACCTGGAGAAGCAGGTCTATCTCGCCGCCTTCCATAACTGTTGAGGAAAGTGAATAAAATTCTGTTATTGAAACGCCAGGATAACCTAATAGGTCTGAAACCTCAGGACTTCCTGTGCAGCCAGTTATGAGAACTGCCAGTGCGATTAAGAAAATTGTCTTTTTCATTCTTTCACCAATATACTTACCGGGTCTGTGTCCATTATGTATGTATAATCTCCAAGGACTTCAATTGTGTAGGAAGTGATGTCCTCGAGATAGTCCAGGCTGAGATCGCACTTGACACTGCGCTCCTGTGTTTTTCCGAAGAGTGATACCTCGCCACCACTAACATCGTCAGAACAGCTGGTGGCAGTTACATCATTTCTGACTGGTCCGCGCACAGTATAGACCGCAAAATTCTGTATATTACCACTGACCGAACCGGAGCCTGTATTTCTTATTACGATATTGAGGCTCACATCAACGCTGCTCTCAGGAGAAGATGAAACCTTTATAGGAGGGACATCGTAAATTGCGAAACTGACAGGAGCAAGGGAAGTTGTACTCTGTATTGAGAAGGCTCCCGGACCCTGCTCATTGTAAATGTCTCTAGAAACCAGATGAATATTTGAGGTCGCCAGAGAGCTATAATCATAAGTTATTCTTGCTTTCAAAGACTTCTGCTGATTTACTGAAACGCTTGGGGCAGTCATTACCCAGTAGCTGTAGAGGCGTTCTCCGGGCTGTTCAAACACCAGGTCAGGGGCAAGCAAGGAAATAGCAGAAACAGAATTTTCACTCACTATTGAGAAACCGCTCTTTTGGAAAAGATTAATTGCAATATTTTCTGCCTCGTGAGCACCGACATTCTCAATATCAAGACCGAGCTCGACCTCGTCACCAGAGTCAACGCTCGACTGCGAGGGACTAAAGTCCCTTATGATGATTCCGTAAGTCAGTGACTTACCGAAGCCAGCCGAACTTACTTCTGCTTCCTCAGTAGGCAGTGGAAACTTGTCAACTATATCCGCACAGCCAGATATAGATAGAGCAAGAGAAATAATGAGAATTGTAAGTAAGAGCTTAGATTTCATCCCTAATGAGTAGGGATAAGGAGTTTATATTTATTTTTAGTCCGATTTTAGGACCATAAGGCGCTCAATAGGAGAGAGAAGTTTGTAGCGGTATTCTGCTGTGACCTGAAGCTGACAGGATGTTGAAACGCTGTCGTCAGCAATGTTGTATGTTACGTCGAAGTTCTTCCTTCCTTCTTTACCCTGTATGAGTTTAACACCAATTACATTCTGATTGAAAACAGTGCAACCAGGACCAAGACCACTTACTGTGATGTTGTCAATACATCCGAAGGCCTGTGTGCAGTCTCCTGCTTTATTGTTTGAGTTTATTGAAGTATTGAGGCTTTCCACCTTTCCGCCACCCTTGTTAACAAGGATTACTGTGAAACGGACTGACATATCACCTGTTCCTCTTACCTGAACAGGTTGGTTGGCTACTATATCTATGAAAATAGGAGAA
>DAFN01000014.1:60587-67844 GCA_002495465.1 archaeon UBA55
GCTGCTGGACGCGTCAGGATAGGCTCCAAGTCCTGTCTCTCTCAGAACATAGTTAGGAACGAAGTGTACAGTAGATACTGCACTCGATTCATAGTCATAGGAAACTTCTGCCTGGACTTCCTCATTTCTGTCCTGAAGTATAGTGGGCGCCTCAAGCTCCCAGAAGAATGCATCACTAGCGTATGTATCGCCGAGGGGAATTCCTAAGTCGGAGCCAGTGATTTCCAGAAATGTTGTGTTAGTAAATGAGCCAGACCTAATGAGCTTAGCCTTTACATTAGATGCCGTAAAATCTCCTCTGTTTTCAACGACAAGTGTAATGCTGGCGGACTCCCCGGAATAAACATCGCCAAAATCAGACTGAAAGCTTCTCACAGCCATGCCATCGCCTGAAGGAGTGGCTTCTGTGTCCTTTCCGGCACAGCCGGATATAGAAACTACTAAGAGAAGTAATATTAAAGGCAAAACTCTTGAGTGTTTCATAGCTTTGATTATCTACTCTTTTTACTGCAGCTCGACTGAGTTGACATTTCTATCAGTAGCTGTCTCTCCGAGATAATTTGCTGTTCCTCTGAGAGTTATGTGGTCAGATGTAGTTCCACTTGGTGCTGTAACTGTTACAGACCATACACCGTTTGCATAGCTGTTTCCACTTGTTGAAACCGGAACACTTAGCTCAGTAGAACCGTTGATAAGAGTGAAGTTCAGATAACTTGCACCTGTCACATCAAAGGACGGGTTTGTATCTGTTACAGGCTCTCCCTGGTATGCTAGAGTGAATGTTATTGTTTCGCTTCCTGAGGATGTCCAAGTTCTCTGTGAAGTGGTTGATGGGTCAGTAATCTCGAGAGCTAGTGCACCTTCAGAAGTTCCGATGATGTCCAGAGTTGTGGAAACTGACTGTACATATCTATAAGAAACCTCAGATTCTATCGCGAATGTATTGTAGCCATTGACCCTGTCAGAGTAGGACTGCAGGTGGCACTGAACAGTTCTTGTGTATCCGCCTTCTGTAAGACGGAGCTTGTTCTGCTTTGCTGAGCTTGAACTTGAGTCTATCAAAAGGACTTTTACTCCGTCAAGGCTGTTTGAAGTCCTTAGGTCAAAGTCGCACTTGGACTCGTCAACTGTCAAACCTGAAGGAACGCTCAGTCTTATAGAGGAAACTCTGTCCCTCTCGCTTGCAGCGTCGTAGACAGTTCCGCTTCCGTCATTATATATTGTAATTCTTAATATGAAATCATCCTCTGAGCCGGACATCCTGACATATGGTGCCGGTGCTTCCATTGCAATCCCTACCGGACCATTCCTGGCTTCCTGAGTAGGTGATGCTGGAACCCTCTCTCCACGAGCCTCTAGCTCTGTAAGATGAGATGCTTCTGCGATTACGACCTTTTGGGATACTATGCTCTTTGTGTCATATCTGACAGCTGCTGTTAGTGAAATTTCTCTGTCAGGGGATGTTGCTGAAACATATGGGGCTATTACATCCCACTCAATGTTACCTACTCCACCCGCAAGACCTTCTTCACTGTTTGGTCTCTCAAGTGCAAGTGGGCTTAGTGAAACGTAAGTTCCAAGGCTTGTTCCGCTGATGCCATCATATCCCTGAAGTCTTACTTCAACATTTTCAGCATTGACAGGTCCGATGTTCTCGGCCTGGACTGAGATAAGGAATGCTTCATTAGAGTCAAACAAGTCTCTTCCTTCTGTGTCTATAGAAATTATAAGTGAATCCGCGCCTGCCGTTCCGACAGCTGCTCCGGAGTCTCCGCCTGTGCAGCCAGCAATAAGAAGCGTGGCTGAAAGAACAATAAGAGTTAGAAAGAATTTATTGTGTACTGTGCTTGACTTTTCCATTATAACTTTTTAGGGTGGTTAATAACTTATATAGTTTCTTGTTCTGTGATGATGGTCCACGAACGAGTAGTTCCATTAAAGTAGTCATTTATTGTTTCCATACCAGCTTCAAAGAAATCATCACAGGAGCAAGCAGTTGCAGTTCCGCAGGCATCTGCGCAGGTTCCATATATAGTGATTTTTTCCACACCGGATTCCTGGTATATATATTCCTTCAGTCGGACTCTGAAATCATAAGTTTCAAATTCACGGCCTTCAGCAAGTTTCGGAGCTTTTAGGAGACAACCGAATGGTGGGTTTTTCAGTACATTGCTTCCTGCCTCTATGCCAGTAAGAGAAGTTCTTGCTGCTTTTGTTCCAGGAATGTAAGTCCTATATATAGTGCCTGAAGTCGGGTCAGTGAGAGTTCCGTCATTATTGTTTTCAAAGCCTTCTCTAAAGTAAGATTTAAGGTCGTCTGCATCCGTCTCATTAAAGTCGCAAAATGTTGTGCCACTCCTTGCCAGTGTAAAATCTATAGGAATATATATCACCATATTGTCTGGCTCAATTTCCTGGACAATACCTGAACCCTTGTTCCGAAGCTGGATAAGGAATAGTGTAGGAGTGTTAGCTATTATCTGATCCTCTGCAGTTCCGAAAGCCAGCATAAGAGGTCCTGCAGGAGAATAGCTCTTGCTTATTTTGTTGACTATTTTCTGCTCGGCAGATGTTGCTGTAACCTGCGTCTGGACATCCTGTATAACAAGAGTTCCGACTAAGTCCGTCTTTGGAAGGAATGTGTAATTTACTGTAAGCATGATATCAGGCTGCTGAACATCCCCGACACCGAGATTTGCTCCGCCGATTTGCATTCCATACCAGCGGATTTGGGTTATATCTTGAGGCTTTAGAGTGCATTCAGTTTTCTGAATTAAACCATGTTGAGAAATATTATGAGTAGAATTTACCTCTCCTGATTCATCTCCCATAACCCTGGCTTCTCCAGAGAAATCAAAGCCTAGATGGTGATCAACTGGAAGTGTTAGTGTTGTTCCAGAATAGGACGCATTAGAACCGGAATAGGAAACACTGACTTCTTTTCCGTCATCAAGAGCAATTGGATAGCCATCGTCATCAAATATCTGGCTTCTGCATGCTCCAGTTACAACAGGAGTGACAGTACCGCTGCCTTCTTGTGCGAGGGGAGAGGAGTAAAGACAGAGGTTTGTGTTGTAGTAATATTCTCCAGATAATTCCCCAGCTACAGACTGAATAGTCTTTCGTAACAAAGCAAATATATCACAGTTTATTACCTCTCCTTGAAATTCAATGACAGTCTGAGCTCCAAGGCTTGACAGTGGAAGTTCGAAAGTTGTATCGCCAACTCCTTTGTTCTGGAATTCTGTAACGACGCTAAATGGTTGATAGTCGTAAACCGAAAGAGGAATCATCTTAAGAGTTGTTATCTCGAAACCCTGCCATATCTCCTTTTTACTACCGCCTTCAGTGACGCAGAAGGGGTAACAGGCCTCGAAATCCATTGAGCTTGTTATGGCAACTCCAGCAACAGTGGGAGGAAGTATCTTCGCTTTGACATAGTACCAGCTGTCTACAATACCATCCCCAATATGCCCTGGAACAGCTTTTATCTGGTCCATAGTTGCATCAAAGTCCGCCGCTATGAGAGGATTTAGAGAGATGGATATAATCATAACAATAACAGCCAGACCGGCAACCAAGGCAGTCTTCTGACCATAGCTGAGGTCAAGAGCGCCATACCAACCGTAGAGTTTACGGTCTACCACCATTATAAGAGCAGTCACTATCAAAATGAGGAGTGCAGTTCCAAGCCAGGCATTGGAGAATAGACCGGCTCTGAAATAGAATGCCTGCAAAGCTATAGAAAGTCCTGCAACAAACATATAGTGAGCTTCTGTAGGGACAAGAGCGCTATCCGGATCAATTATTTCCGCTTCTGCCTTATCGAGCTTTCTCTTTTTATTCCATTTAGAAAATCTACTCCAAGTAGATGGTTTTTTCCTGGGAGCTGCACCTTCTTCTCCCTCCACCGCAGCAGACGGAGGAACAGCAGTTCCTGTCTCATCAGCTTCTAGAGCCTCTCTTTGCTCCTCAATTAAATGTATTCTTTCCTGCTCACGGGCTATTTCTCTCTCTGTTTCAGCCTGTTCTCTTGAGGCGTCGGCGAATTCTGTAATAGCGGCTCCAATGACTTCTGAGCCTTCGCCCTCGCCTTCTTTTTCATCATCACTTTTCTTTATTATAATAGAGACCAGACCCATTCCTGGAAGGAAAAGAGCACCAGCAGCAAGGGCTAGCTCTTTCATTGCCTCCTTTTTGTCCTGTCCTTGGAATTCCTGGAAGGCCCTCCATCCGCAGTAAGCTGTTCCAACCCAAGGGATTGATTTTAGAAGAACTGACAGTCCATATTTCTTTAATATATAGAGAAGAACTCCAATTGTGACGAGCCAGAGCCAGCCTGACATGGAAAGCGCCCCGTAAATAGAGAAAATAAGAACAATAACGAGAACAATTAATGAAAAAATATCTTTCAGAGCCATCTAATAAATCACCCTCCGAACTGGGCTCCTGAATAGCATTTCATTGACGGCCATAGCGCTAAGGGGACTAGTAGATATAATATTATAAAGCTATTGGTAAAGAATATCAGAAGATGAAAATCCTGAAAAAAGTCCTCAAAGAAGGTCTTGTTGAGTTGAAACTGGAAGTGCCGGATGACCTCTGGTACCTTTCAGAGCTTATGGAAACTGGCAATATAGTCAGGGCTCTGACAAAAAGGCGGCTTGAATTAAATAGAGATACGAAAAGAGCTGAGAGGCATGAGAAAGACACAGTCCTAATTTCAGTGAAAGCAGAAAATATTGAATTTGACAAGACAGTTGACAGGCTCAGAGTAACAGGTAATATAGTAGCAGGTCCCGAGACGGTGCCTACCGGAGTCACACATACACTGAATCTGAAAACTGGAATGGTAGTTACACTACAGAAAATTGAGTGGACTCCTTCCGAGCTTCTCAGACTTGATGAGGCCTCAAAGGCAGTCCGCTCAAAAATACTTCTTCTCGCAATCGAAGACGGTCATGGAGCTATTGGAATGCTCAGAGATTATGGAGTACAGGAACTAGGGGAAATTAGCGAGAGTATATCCGGAAAGCAGGAAGAGGAAGCCCACGAGTCGGATACAATCAAATTTTTCCATCTAGTCGCCAAGGCTATTGAGAACTATCCTGATATCGACCGCGCAGTTGTCGCCGGACCAGGATTTATCAGAGACGACTTCGGATCCTTTCTGAAAGACAAATACCCAAAGCTCGTCGACAAAGTAGCTCTCGAGCACATAAGCGCCGGAGGAAATAGGGGCCTTCAGGAGATTGTAAAACGCGGAATTATAGATCGCATTGTAAAGGAGACAAAAATTAGGATAGAAATGCAATTCCTGGAAAAATTCTTTGTCGAAATAAGTAAAGATGGAGGACTCGCTGTCCGTGGAATAGAAGAAGTTATGGAAGCCAGTAATATGGGAGCGATAGACACTCTTGTGGTTTCAAATGCAAGGCTGAAGAAATCGAAGATAGAAGGAATTACAGAAGTTGAGACACTCATAAAAGATATACGAGATATGAAAGGGGAAATACTAATAATCAGCGGGTCCCATGAACCATCTGAGCAGTTTGAGAGCCTCGGAGGAATAGGGGCGACACTGCGATTCAAAATAAAAAATGACTGAGAAGGAAATTATAAACTACGTAAAGGAACAGCTGGCCGCCGGACACAGCCCGGACGAGGTACGCAAGGCTCTTGATGAGACAGGTTGGAAATCCATTGATGTCGAAGCCGCTATTTCCAAAGCTCTTCCGAAAAAAGTAAGACCACAGACTGCAGAAACGAACGAAGATGTGAAGAAGGCAAAAACGAAGAGAATAGTTTTTATATCCGGAATAGTCCTCGGAGTCATTTTATTAATTGTTCTTGTGACATTCGTAGCCAAGTCCGGAGTTTGGAAAGGAGTAGAACTGCAGGAATGTGGAAGTGACGAAGACTGCCTCAAAACTGCTCTGATGTCCTGCTCCCCGGCGACCGGACTTACCTCAAAAGGAGCAGGAGATAGCATGGCAGTGAGCTACACTGAAGTTAAGGGAATGAAAGGAGAGAATTGCAAAGTCTTTGTAAGAATAGAGGACGCAGGCTCCGTGCTTGGTATAACTGTAAAGGGAAGGTCAATGGACTGTGAGATTCCGACATCTCTACTGAAAGAAACCGGGACAATAAGTGTCTCAAATGTTGACAAGATAAAAGACTATTGTGAAGGTACTCTTGTCGAGTTCGCCGAGCAAGTAGTTAATACAGTCCAGCCCCAATAAGCTTAAAACGAAGGAATTGTTATTGAATATTATGAGTGTTGAGAGTGTCGCACGCGACATAAGGGAGATGAAAATTCAGGGAGCCGTTACAATAGCAATGGCAGCAGAGGAGGCTTTGGAAGAGTTCATCGAAAATTGCCAGGCCGGAAGCCGTGATGACTTCCTTTCCCAGCTCAGAGCGGAAGGAACTAAACTCGCAGAAGCAAGACCGAGTGCAATAGCCCTTCCAAATGCCGTGGATATGTTTATAGAAAAGGTTGAGGCGATAAATCTTGGAATGCCGGATCTGAAAGACGCGGCACTTCTTGCAGGAAAGGAGCTGATGGAGGACACAAAAGACTCTTTCAAAGAACTCACAGAGAAGGGCTCTGAAATCGTCAGAGACGGACAACTAATTCTAATACACTGCCATTCCAGCACAGTAACTGGAATATTGAAAAAAGCTTGGGACAGTGGGAAAAGGTTCAATGTAATATGCACAGAAACGCGGCCGAGCAGACAGGGATTTATCTCAGCGAAAGAACTCTCTGAGCACGAAATACCGACAACTATTGTAGTCGACTCTGCGGTGGCAAGTGTTATGGCCGGAGTCGATATGGCTCTTGTTGGAGCTGATACTGTTCTAAAGAATGGGGATGTTGTGAATAAAATAGGAACTCTTGGGGTTGCGCTTGCCGCGAAGGAATTTGGAGTTCCAATGTATGTGGCGACGCAGAGACTCAAATTTGATACGAAGGGAAGGGGTGTCGGTATTGAGAGCAGGCCTGCTGAGGAAATTTTGGAAGGTGCAAAACTACCGGGAGTTGAAATAGAAAACCTTGTTTTTGACATAACAAAAAAATCATATTTCAAAGGAATAATAACAGAGGGCGGAGTTCGACTGAAGTGGTAGATTTATATAATAACTTTGATTAGATAAATCTATGAAAGTTCTCCAAGTTAAGCTGGCGCTGATTCTTGCACTGGCTCTTATAGTTCTCTATCCGATAATTGCCCCCTTAGTTTTTGCAATTGT
>DAFN01000014.1:67905-69061 GCA_002495465.1 archaeon UBA55
TCGGCTATCTTGGAAGGCCACTTCATAAGAGGCTTGCAGAAAAAATTGGAGCCGGAACTTCTGCGGCTACAGTTACAGCGCTTGTCCTCTTAATAATATTATTCCCAGTCGCCGCAATAGTTAAATCCTTAGTGGCAAATGCAGGAAGCATAGCCGCCTTCGCCACGAAAATTATAGGAAAACTTTCGGTAATTTTTGAAGGAACCGCGCTTAGTTTTGATATAAATTCACTCTCGCCGGCGATACAGGCAGGAGTTGAGGCATCAGGAACGCTCTTCATCAGCCTCCCAATACTTGTTCTCAATCTTTTCATAATGCTCCTAGCGCTTTTCGAACTCCTGAAGAACTGGGACAATATTTCAAAATATATCCCACAATTGGCGAAGAAGCCGAAACATAGGAAAATTGTCAAGAATATAAACAGCCTGATGATTGGCATAATAGACGGCTACTTTGGAACTGCAATCCTTTTCGGAGCGCTTTCCTATCCGCTATTTCTGATTCTTGGAATAGAACTGGCGACATTTAATGCCATATTAGTTTCTGTGACGACATTGATACCAATGGTAGGGAGTTGGGTAATGTTCGCGATACTTGGTGTGTACAGCTATATGGTAGGAAATATCACAACGGCTCTTGTTCTGGCAATTGCAGGGGCAATATTTGGAGTAGCCCAAATAATAGTCACGCCGATGCTGACGAAGAGGAGAAGTCCTGTACATCCGTCCCTTCTTCTGCTCGGATTTATTGGGGGACCAATGGCATTTGGAGTGGCCGGAATAATACTTGGTCCTATAATAATAGGAAGCCTAAAGATAGTTCTTGACAGCTTCAAAAGTGAGTGATTAATTCTGGTATTTTACAGCAAGAGTCGTTACTCTGTCAGCTGCTTCCTCAGCTCTGTCTGCAACTCTTCCCAAAAGCGAGATTAATTCTTTAATAAGCATCAGCTGAAGTTTTGTGTTCTTCTTGTCGCTGAAAAGAATTTCAAGAAGTTTAAATTCTTCATTTCGAACTTTTTCACGGTCGAGCTCAACAGATGTGGCTTCCTGTATTGCCTTGTCCAGATTTTTATCCAGACTTAGAACTGATTTTCTGAGGTTTTTTGATGTTTTTACGACAAGAGAAGCCATATCCTTAAGACCATCTTTTATTG
>DAFN01000014.1:69113-71422 GCA_002495465.1 archaeon UBA55
TTGTGTCAGGAACTTTTGGTCGCTCTATTCTTGCAATTCTTACAACGATTTCCGCGCGGTCGGCAACATCGTCGAGGGCTTCCAGAAGATTGTATTTGTCCTCTCTTCCGAAGGGAACTAAAACTCCTTTGTAAAGCATCTGCTCCATATGCCTTCTGATAACGTCGGCTTTCTTTTCAGAACGCAGGACTTTTTCTGAGAGCGCTTTGACAGCATCTATATCATCATTGCAGTAGTGCTCCAAAGTTTTTTCCATAGAGACTACGCTATCATGAATGTGCCCTATGAAGATCTCGAGGGACGAGAAGAACTCGTCTGTCTTGTCCGGTTTTAGAATAGAGAAAAACTCCACCATGAACAGAAAATGAGATGACAGATATTTATAATTTTGGGATTCACCGCAATATATAATATAGTGCAGAGAGATTTGGAATTATGGAACTACTTGCAATTATTTTTGCACTCTATCTTGCATGGTCAGTAGGAGTCCACACTATGGGAGCAATGCTGGGAATCAGTATAGGTAGTGGAATAATGAGACTCCGTGAGGCTGTAATAATTTCCGGGCTTTCTGTAATTGTTGGAGCCTTCTTCCTTTCCGGAAGGATTATAGACACAGTCGGAAATGAACTGGTTTCATTTGGTGCGACTGGAATGACTGTTGTTCTTGTTATAACCGCTATCCTTCTGACAGTTACAGCGAAGAAGGGGCTTCCAATATTTACGACCTATATTGTTCTGGGAGCCGCTGCAGGATATGCCTATACTGCAGGAATTGCTTTCAACTACGGGCTTTTCAGAAATATATTGATAGCACTCTTTGTTTCGCCTCTCGCCGGATTTGCCGGGGGTTATTTACTATATAATATAATAAAGAAGACTTCGCTTTCCAAAAGGAAGTCCATCAGAGAGAGGGAAAAGTTTGAGAGAAAGTTCGCAATCCCCGGAATTATAGCGCTGATTTTAATGTCCCTTTCAATTGGAGGAAACTCAATAGGAGTTGTTGTTGGAATGCTCAGAGGGGCCATGGAAGTAGGTCCTCTTTCAGCTCTTGGAGCGATTGGAGTTATTATAGGACTTACAACCTGGAGTTATAAAATTGCAAAAACAGTAGGGATAAATATAACTGATCTCAGCCCAATAAGAAGCTTCTCGGCTCAGATATCCGCCGGAGTCGTTGCCCTGACATTTATATACCTCAGCATACCAATTTCTATTACGCAAACTCTCATATCGGCGACTATGGGAGTCGGAATTGCAAGAGGTAGAGTCGGAGGAGAAGTGTCAAGAAATATATTGTTCAGCTGGTTCGTCGGACTTCCGCTGGCAATATTACTGGCCGCAGGAGTTGGATTGATAGTATGATAAAAATAATCGGAATTGGATTATGGGATGAACGCAGTATGACCATTAAGGCTCAAGAGGAGGCTGCGGACTGTGATATTATTTATGCTGAATTCTATACATCAAAAATGTTCGGCTCGACTTTGAAGAAGCTGGAGAAGAAAATAGGAAAGGAAATTCAGGAACTCAGCAGAGAGGAAGTTGAATCAGGCAAGGAAATACTAAAAAAGGCGAAGAAGCAGAAAGTCGGGCTTCTTGTCGGCGGAGACGCGATGACTGCGACGACTCATGCTCAGTTGATTTTAGATGCAGCAAAAGCTGGTGTAGAGAGCAAAATAATTCACGGAGTTTCAATTATAAGCGCGGCAGCAGGACTTTCCGGACTGCAAGCCTACAAATTTGGGAAGACTGTATCGATACCTTTCGAAGAGCTTGAGAGTCCCTACAATGTTATAGAAGAAAATCAGAGCATAGGAGCGCATACTCTTTGCCTTCTGGATATACGAGACGGAAAATTTATGACTGTCAATGAAGCGATACGGAAACTCCTGAAGATTGAAAAAGCGAGAGAGGAGAATGTTTTTATGCAGGACAGTCTGGCGGTCGGGATAGCAAGAGCAGGCTCGCCGAAGCCCGTAGTCAAAGCCGGAACAGCAGAAGAACTTTTGAAGAAGAATTTTGGAGAGCCCTTGCATGTTCTGATAATACCTGGAAAGCTCCACTTCGCAGAAGAGGGAGCGCTTGAGCTTTTGAAGAAATAAAATGGAACTTACACCGAAATATGTTCAGGGACTGATAGAAAAGACCTCGAAGGCGCTTGAATCACTTGAAGTTTTAGAAGGCGGAAAAGCAGTTTACGATATGGCTATTTCCTACCGCGATGATGCAAAACATTTTGCTGAAAAAGGAGAGCTTGTCACGGCTCTCGCAGCTGTGGAATATTCTCACGGTCTGTTAGACGGCGC
>DAFN01000015.1:0-262 GCA_002495465.1 archaeon UBA55
CATCTCCCAGCGGTCAAAAGTCGCTGTGCCCTCTCCATCCGTCGACTTACGAGTGGTGACCTTGAGTTTCTTTGTAGGAAGTGAAATAGGTCCTGCGAACTTTACCTTGCTGTCAGAAGCAATGTCCTTTATCCTATTGCAAATATCATTAAGAAGGCCTATTTTTCTGCTTGTTAGTCTTATTCTGGCTTTTGTAGTCATAAAAAGAATTGTGGAGAGGAACGGAATTTTACTCCCCTTCCTCTTCACGATATTTTTATTG
>DAFN01000015.1:399-14254 GCA_002495465.1 archaeon UBA55
TTGCTCCCATATCCCTGATAGCGAATCTACCAAGAGGTGGGAAATCAGCGGCTGTCTCCAGAACAAAGGGCTTAGTTGGTCTAAACCTGATGACTGCAGAGTCGCCAGACTTGAGCATTTCCTTGTTCTCAGTTACTTCCTGCCCTGTCTTCGGATCCATCTTCTTGACAATCTCTTCAATTGTGCAAGCTACCTGCGCTGTGTGGCAGTGGATTACCGGTGTGTATCCCGCGGTTATTGCGCTTGGGTGCTGTAGAATAACAACCTGTGCCTCGAAGGTCTCTGCGACCTGAGGTGGATTACTTACTTCTCCAGCTACATCTCCGCGCTTTACCGAGCCTTTGTCAAGGCCACGAACGTTTATTCCGACATTGTCCCCAGGCTCAGCCTGTGGAAGCTGTTCGTGGTGCATCTCAACAGTCTTAACTTCTCCAGTTGCACCGCTTGGCTGGAATATCAGCTTCATGCCTGGCTTGAGAATTCCTGACTCAACACGACCAACAGGAACAACACCAACACCAGTAATGCTGTATGCATCCTGGATTGGCATCCTGAGTGGCTTGTCTGTTGCCTTTTCAGGCGGAACTAGCTCGTCGAAACGCTTGACAAGTGAAGGTCCCTTGTACCATCCCATGTTCTCTCCAGCGTCTGCTGTCATGTTCTCTCCTGTTACGAAAGCTGCTGTTGGGATGAAGGTGACTTCATCAATCTTTACGCCTACCGGCTTTAGAAGGTCTTCAACAGTTTTCTTAACTTCATTGAAGCGCTCTTCCTTCCAGTCTACTTCGTCCATCTTGTTGATGGTTACGATTAGCTGGTTAACGCCGAGTGTTTTAAGAAGCCATGCGTGCTCCTTAGTCTGTGGCTGAATTCCCTCTTTGGCCGAAACGACCAAAACAGCTGCATCAGCTTGGGAAGCGCCTGTGATCATGTTCTTGACGAAATCCCTGTGACCGGGTGCGTCAATGATCGTAAAGTCGTACTTCTGAGTTTGGAACTTCTTGTGAGCTACATCAATGGTCAGACCTCTTTCTCTCTCTTCCTTTAGCCTGTCCATGACGAAAGCCAATCCGAATGTCTCCTTACCCAGAGTCTTCGCTTCCTCCTGGATTTTCTTCATTTCCTGCTCAGGGATGTTTCCTGTATCAAACAGTATTCTTCCGACTGAGGTGGACTTTCCGTGGTCCACGTGGCCAACGAAGACCAGATTCATGTGTGATTTGTCTGCCATGTTTTTTTCTCCTTTTAAACGACTATAGTATGTCCATAATCGCGAGCATTATGATGTTATTACACCTATATATAGGTTTATATGCGCTTTTTCGCTATCAACCGAGCAAGTCACTCGGTGTCTGTGGATTCTCACTGAGACCCTTTCTGCCCCTGATTTCAGACACTGTTTTTGCCTGTAAATCCGGAGGAAGCTTCTCAAATCCTGCACCTTCAGTGCTCCACAGTACTCTTCCTTCAGTAGCGCTCCTTATCGCACCTGCAAATCCGAACATTTCCGCCACTGGTGCCTTTGCGACTATCTCCATTTGGTCCCCTTCCTACTGAATATCAAGTATCTGACCACGCCTTCCCTGCATTTCCTTGTTTACGGCTCCCATGTGAGCCTCTGGAACGCGGACGAAGACCTTCTGAACAGGTTCTGTGAGAAGTACTCCGGAAGTAAGCATCGCCGCCTTGATTGCATTTCTTACAGCAGGGATTACCTGTGCAGGACCTCTGTGAATAGCATCTTCGTGAAGCTTGACATCGTGAAGAACTACTTTAAGACCGGCACAGCGTTCGTTTGAAAGCGGACCTTTCTTTATAACATCGTCAAATCCGTCCATGCACAACTCCATTACCTCTCCAAGGTGAACTTCTCCCTTGACGACGCTCATGAATATGTTGTTTCCATGAATGCTTGCAACGCCCTTGGCAACCTTAGCATCCATTCCAAGCCCTGCGAATTTCTTTGTCAGCTCTTTTTGCATCTTCTTTTTTACACGACCCTGTGGAAGTTCTCCCTTTTGAATTGCATCTGTAATTTCCTGCTCGAGAGGCTGAACACTTATGTAGAACCTGTTGTGCTTGTTCGGGCTCTTTCCTTCGAGCTGAGGACTCACAGTGTCAATAGTTTCTCTGTAAACTACAATTGGGTCAGATGCATTAATGGGAATCTTGTGATCATTCTCTATTCTGTATTTCCAGATTTCCAGGTGAAGTTCTCCAGTCCCGGACATTTTGCACTCCCCGGTTTCTTCATCGACTTCGATATGGATTGCAGGATCCTGCTTTGCAATTCTGTAAAGAACTTCGACGAGTTTTGGAAGGTCCTTTGTACTCTTCGCCTCTATTGCCTCTGTGACAACCGGCTCAGTCTCCTGAATCCTTTCAAAGGGCTCTATTATCTGTGAAGGCAAGCACGCTGTTTCTCCAGAACGGGCTGTTTTGAGGCCACTTACAGCAACAATATTTCCAACAGGAACTTCTTCAATTTGGACTCTTTCATTTGTCATGTAAAGAGCCAGCTGTTGAACTCTGAAATCTTGCTTTGCATTTATTAAGTGCAGATCCATTCCGGACTTGAGTGTTCCCGAGTATAGCCTTCCAAGGGCTACGTCTCCAGCGTGAGGGTCTGCGTGAATCTTAGTTATCATAAAAGCCACAGGACCATCTTTGTCACAGGAGCTGAGTTGAGCCATTACTTCCTCATCTTCCCCTGGCCAGATTTGAGGTATTCTGTATTTCTGAGACTCGACAGGGCTTGGGTGGTGCTTAACAACAAGATCTAGAGTTATTTTTGAAAGTGGTGCTTTGTCTGCTAGCTCCTTCCATTTGTCGTCGCCCTCAGTATATGCATTGATTATGTCGCCGAATGATATATTGAGCTCCTTCATGTGGGGAACAGAAAGTGCCCAGCGATGGAAACCTGAGCCGAACATGACAGAGCCGTCTTCAACTCTGACCTTCCAGTCATTTTCGAAATCAGGAGGAAGGTTCTTTGCAATTAGTTGGTTTACCTTTGCGATTATTTTTACAAAACGCTCCTGCATCTGCTCAGGAGTCAGTTTAAGCTCTCTTATAAGTCTGTCAACTTTGTTTATGAAAAGAAGAGGCTTCACCCGCTCTCTAAGAGCCTGTCTTAGAACTGTTTCTGTCTGGGGCATGCAGCCTTCGACAGCATCAACGAGAACTAATCCGCCGTCAACTGCCCTCATTGCTCTGATGACGTCACCTCCAAAGTCAACGTGACCTGGAGTGTCAATAAGATTTATAAGATAGTCCTCTCCCCCAGAGTTGTGAACCAGTGTAACATTGGCCGCGTTAATAGTTATCCCTCGAGCCTGTTCCTGCTCGTCGAAATCGAGAGCCCTCTGCTGCCCAGCGAGCTCTTCAGATATGAGACCTGAATCTGCAAGAAGACTGTCAGAAAGTGTTGTCTTACCGTGGTCAATGTGGGCTATAATTCCCATATTCCTGATTTTATCAGGAGTCTTCATTAATTCCTTTATTTTCTCAATTAAATCTTCTCTTCGTCCCATTTTAATTAGCGTGCGCTTGCTGCTACTCTCTCAAGCTCGTCTCTCTTGCTGACAGAATAGCACTTCTGGTCTCCGCTTCCTGCTGAAATAATCTCTGCAGCAAGAGAAGCTTCTACACTCTGTTTTTTCTTGAAGGATCGTGCGCTTGCTCCGTGACTGAGGAATCTGAGTGCCAGGTCAACCCTTCTGATTGGAGCAACGTTAACAGGCCTGTGGGCTATAATTCCACCCTGCCTTATTCTTGTTGTCTCCTCAATTGGGGCGCTATATTCCACTGCACGGATGAGAACTTGAAGAGGATTTTCTGATGTCTTTTTTTCAACGATTTCAAGAGCCTTTCTGACAGATTTGAGAGCCATTTGCTTCTTTCCAGAGTCGCGGCCGCTGTTTTTCTTGTGCGTTCTGTTGTCCTTAAGATGTCCTGTGACCATCATCTTGTTTGCAAGCCTCTCGACCATTGAATAATGTAAGTTTCCAAATTTTACCTTGGCATACTTTCCATAAGAGTGAGGAACCGTATTTCCACCAGTGTTAAGGTAGGCTTTAATACCGATGTCCCTGACCACAAGATTTGTAGAGTCCCATTTTCCAAAAACTTTGAAATCCATTACTTAAGCGACCTCTCTTTTGTTCCCTTGATGAGTTCCGGAAGGGAAATTAAATTAACTTTGATAACCTTGAATCGTACACCAGGGATGTCCCCCTTTGACTTACCCATTGGACCTCGGATTCCTACGATGTCAACTTCGTCGTGTTCATTTATGAAACTGATAGCATTATTTCCAGGCATAAAAGCTGTGACTAGTTTGTTGTTCTTTGTAAGCTGGACTCTGACACACTTTCGGATAGCAGAGTTTGGCTGTTTTGCCTCAAGACCGACTTTCTCCAGTACTATACCTTTAGCCTGTGGAGCTCCAGCAAGAGGAGAAGAGCGGATGTTTAGAGCAAGAGCTCGCCTTTTGTAGAGGCGGTCACTCCATCTGAAGCGCTGCCTTCTCTTCTTAAGCTTTCTTGCCGTATACAGTCCTGTTGGTTTTCTTGCCATTAGTTTACTTTTACCTGTAAATTATAGTGCCTTTTTAGTAAGGAGCCTAGTATTTTAACCTTTGTGCCACCTTTTCCTATTATTCTTCCCTTGTTGTAGTCGTCTGTAGTGATTAGGATACTGCCTTCCGTGAGTTCAACAGAGTAGTCCATTCTAGTTCCGAGATAATTCTTGACGAACTTTACTGGGTCCTCTGAAATCTCAACAATTTGGACATTTTTTCCTGCATCTCTGGACAGGCGCTTTGCGTTTTCCCCGTTTTTCCCTATTGCAAGTCTGGCGTCCCCCTCCTGAACAATATAAATAAGTTCTTTTTCAGAATCAATACATTCAATTACACGAGCATTTGAGATTTTCTCAAGGGCACTTACAAGAGCAAGCGTATCATTTGTTATGAGGAGCGTCATTTCTTATCTACCTTTTTCATTATGAGCTCTGGAACGCCTGTTCCAAGATTTATTACCTGACCGACAATTATGTTCTCAACAACACCATTGAGCGGATCTGATTCATTGTATGCAGCCGCCCTGAGAAGGTGCTTCACTGTCTCCTCGAAACTAGCTCTTGCCAGAATTGATGCCTTGTCTCCGGAAATTCCGTGCCTGCCTACAGCCTTCACTCGGCCATCAGCGCACATTGTGTCAGAAACAAGAGTTATGTGCCTGTTGTCAACAGACAATCCGGCATCGTCAAGTGTAAGAATTGTCTCCTCGACAAGCATATTTCTTGCAGCCTCTATTCCGAAGACCTTCTCTACTTCAAGTATATCATTGCTCTTAGTTCTAGAAGCGTCAACACCAGGGACGAGAAGAATATCCTTTAGATTAGTTCCACTTGTATAGAGAATGAAGTCGCGATCCTTCTTCTGTACCACGACATAACTTATCCCTCCAATTCCGGAAAGGTGAGTTTCGCGCAAATCTTCCTTTAGCTTCTGCAAAAGAGACGCGACTTTTTTCTCGGTTTTTATGACTGCCTTGTTTCCACCCTCGACAGATACTCTGTTTCCGTATATCTCAATAAGTGTGTTCTCAAGTTTCTTCGGAGTGATGCTGCGCTTTTTCAGCTCATTTCTGTCAAGAATAACTGTAACAGCATATTTTGCGAAGTCCGTAGACATCTCAGTCATTATGTTCTTTATTCTGGTCTCCTTCAAACGGTGAGCTATGGACTCAGCCTTTTCAATCGTATTGTTAGCCTTGTCTAGATAAATTTCCATCATCGGCGTCTTCGGAGTTCTTCGTGCGTCGAAGATTTCAATAAGCCTTGGAAGACCACGTGTAACGTCCATGGCAGTTCCAGCGTAGTGCTTGGTTCTCATCATCATTTGAGTTCCAGGCTCTCCCAGAGACTGTGCAGCAACGACCCCGACACCCTCTCCGGGCTCGACCTTTGCCTTAAGGTAAGTTGAAGTGACAAGATTGAGAAAGTCCTCAGACTGTTTCCGTGACTTTATCTTGGATGCAAAGTCCTCGGCCTCTTTCTGTAGCTTAGGAGGTAGTAAACTTGCAGCCTCTTCCTTTGATTTTGAACTCTCACTCATTTATTTTCCACATCCTTTAATGTTTTCTCTAGATTAACAGACTTTCCAAGGTCAGTCTTTGCCGGATCTACCCCATCTTCACCGTAGCTGAACTGTATAATGACTCCGCGACCGTCTCTGACAGTCTCGTTGTAGTCAACAATAATATCCTGCATTGCGTTGATAAGCCTGCGCTGGAGATAACCTGATTTTGGAGTCCTCATTGCTGTGTCTGTAAGTGATTCTCGGCCACCCATTGCGTGGAAGAAAAATTCAATCGGATCCATTCCGCTCTTGTAACTGGAACTAACAAAACCGTGAGCTCTTGCACCAAGATCGTTTCTGGTGAAGTGAGGAAGAGTTCTTTCCCTGTATCCTCTGAGAATTCTCTGACCTCTGATAGCCTGCTGACCGATGCATGCAGACATTTGAGTTATGTTGAGCATGCTTCCTCTGGCTCCAGTCTTTGCCATGAGAAGTGCGAAGTTATTCTCCTCAAGGTGGTCTTTTGCAAGAGTTCCTGCTTTATTCCTTGCATTGTTCAGCTCTACCATAATTAGCTCCTCAAGTGTGTCGATTACACTCTTTCCTTTGGATGGAGCGAGATTTCCTTTCCTGTATTTTGAAACCAATTCGTCAACCTTTTTCTCTGCACCGGAAAGAACATTAGAAATTTCTTCCATTGTCTTTTCAGGGAGGTCTTCCTCATCAAGACCGGTTGTGAATCCTCTCTTGTCAAGATATGCAATAGCAAGTTTTGTGATTGAGTTGAGGAAGACTTTTGCCCCCTCAGGTCCGTGTTTTCTGAGAACTTCATCAAGAAGCTTTCCGGACATAACTCCGACAGACCTCTCGTCAATTGAGCCCTTTTTGAGAACTCCTTTTTGTATGACGACCGTTTCCTGGTCTTTGGCAGTGTATTCCATGTTTATATTATCAGGGATGAAAAGGCTGATAATATCGCGTCCATGTACCTTTCCTGAACCGAGTTTAAACTCTTCCGTGTATCCTGCTCGCGTAGCCAGCTGGAAGGCGTCCTTGGAACTGAATTCGTCGTTGCTGAGAGAGTAAAGTCCTGAAATGTGATCGTGTATGCAACCAATTATAGGACCTCCGAATCTTGGAGACCTTATCTGATTCTGGACTGACATCAGAAGACGTGCTTCAGTTCTTGCCTCTTCAGTCTGAGGAACGTGAAGGTTCATTTCGTCTCCGTCGAAGTCAGCGTTGTAAGGAGTGCAGACGCAAAGGTTTAGCCTGAATGTCTTTCCTGGGAGAATTCTGGCTCTGTGCGCCATCATTGACATTCTGTGAAGAGAAGGCTGCCTGTTAAAGAGAACTATGTCGCCGTCGATGAGGTGCCTCTCAACTATGTATCCAGCATCTAATTCTTCCAGGATTTCGTCGATACTTTCAGAAGTTATCCTCTTTCTTCTTCCATCAGGCCTGATTACGTAGTTTGCCCCTGGATATTTGTCACGGTTTTTAACATAGTTCAAAATTCTGTCCTTGTTAAGCTTAGTAATTCTCTCAGGTATTGTGAGCTCTGTAGCAATCTCATATGGGATTCCTACCTCATCTATGCTGATGTTTGGGTCAGGAGAAATTACAGTTCTTGCGGAGAAGTCAACGCGCTTCCCGGCTAAGCTTGACCTGAATCGACCTTCCTTTCCCTTCAGCCTCTGTTTGAGTGTTTTGAGAGGTCTTCCTGACCTGTGCCTTGCTGTTGGAACGCCTGTTACTTCATTGTCCATCAAGGTAGTTACGTGGTACTGAACAAGCTCCCACTGGTCCTCAACAATTAGGTGGGGAGCTCCTGCTTCTATATTCTCACGAAGCCTCTGATTCAGACGAATTATATCAACAAGTTTGTGAGTAAGGTCGTCTTCGGAACGCTCTCCTGTTTCAAGTGTAATACTCGGTCTTGTAGTAACCGGAGGAACCGGAACAACAGTTAGTATTGCCCATTCTGGTCTTGAACTCTCGGAGCTTAGTCCGAATAGAAAAATATCATCATCCGGTATTTTTTCGAACCACTCTTTTATCTCAGTCGGCATAATCCTATCCCCATCTTCTGTGTAGCCAGTTGGCTTGTCAAATTTGATTTTAAGTTTTTTCTCAGAACAGTGGGCACAGATTTTTGGCTTTCTGGCGTCAGTTGTTGTTTTCTTAACCATGTCCTCGAACTCTTCAGCACCAAGCTCCTTGGCCTCTCTAAGCTTCAGTTTGTAATCATCTATATCGCTTTGAGGCATGAGAATTCAACCACAGGGTCTGCAGGTTCCACGAAGAACATTGTAGATCAGCTTATTGAAACCAACATGAATAACAGGTCGTGCAAGATCTATAAAGCCGAAGTGTCCTGGGCATTCACCCATCTTGCTTTTGCAGGTTCTGCACCTGAGACCAGGATCTATAACACCTAGGCGGGGATCCATAAGACCTGATTTGATAGGATAACCGTCAGTGTCATGAGTATCAGGAGTAATTATTTTAGCGACAGCCATCCTCTTAATCATTTTAGGGGAAAGCATTCTGAATTCTATACTGTCTATTTTACTTTTTATGAACTTGCTCATCCTTTATCACCAATTATAAGTCTTGGGTAAATGCACAGTGACTTCATTTCATCAAGAAGCAGTTTGAATGCGTAAGACATCTCGACCATCTTTGCTTCGATATTCTCACCACATACTGTACAGAAATACATATCCCTGAATCTATCATAGACAGCGACAAGACCGCAGCTACTGCAAACAGGAACAGTTGTTTTATCCGACTCGTCAAGGAGCCGCTCCTTCAAAAGGAGTGCCGCCCCGTGTGCTACAAAGGTATCCTTTTCCATTTCTCCTACTCTCAGACCCCCATCTCTTGCCTTTCCTGCAGTTGGCTGTCTTGTTAGTATCTGAACAGGACCCCTTGAACGGGCTCTTATCTTGTCAACGACCATATGTTTGAGCTTCTGATAATAGACAACTCCAATGAAAATTTCTGCTTCAAGTTTTTCTCCAGTCACACCATTATACATAACTTCCTTTCCAGTATTTGTGAAACCGTGAGTCTCAAGCTGTGACCTCATGTCCCCTTCTGCCTCCCCTGTAAAGGGACTGGCGTCAATTCTCCTTCCTTCTAGAGAGCCGAGTTTGCCACCTATTGACTCAAGCAACTGACCGATAGTCATCCTTGAAGGAATTGCGTGAGGGTTAATTATTAGATCTGGAATTATTCCAGCTGCTGTGAAGGGAGCATCTTCCTGAGGAAGAACCTGTCCAATGACACCTTTTTGACCGTGCCGTGAGGAGAACTTGTCTCCAAGCTCAGGAATTCTTTGATCACGAAGTTTTACCTTGACCTGTTTGTCTCCTTCGAGGTTCTCTGAAATAAGAACTGTATCTGCTATTCCTCCTTCACCCGTCTTTGCTGCAAGTGAACTTTCTCTCCTGTTTTTGACAGAGATTCCGAACTCCTCCATAACCTCAAGGAATCTAGGAGGGGATGTCTTTCCTAGTATAACGTCTTCTTCCCCTATGATTGATTCGGGCTCAACGATTCCATCCTCCCCGAGGTGCCTATAACAAGTCTCGGAACGATAACCCCTAACTTCCTTGTCAGGAACTTCTATTGAGTCAACCTGACCACCAGGATATCTCTGTTCAGAGGCTTTGTAAGTTCTGAAAGCAACAGAGCGGCCTATTCCGCGCTCGACTGATGCCTTGTTTAGTATGATCGCGTCCTGCATATTATACCCTCCTTGCGAAAGAATAGCTACAACAAGATTTTGTCCTGAGGGTCTTTCATCATAATTCACCAAATCCATTGGGACTGACCTGACTATTGGCATCTGCACATAATTGAGAAGGTGTTTCTGTGTATCAGTTCTAATTGAGTAATTGGAAGCATAAAGTCCGCTACCCTGTTTAGACATATTTGCACCGAGGGTGACACGGGTTGCCATGTTATGGTTAAGGAAGGGAACAAAATTTCCGCATACTCCGAACATTGTTGCCGGATCCAGCTCCAAGTGGGTGTGCTCATCAGTCAGGTCGGATTCATCGAGAGCTATATAGGTATTTTCCTCTTCTGAAGCGTCAAGGTACTCAATTATCCCTCTTCGGACAAGATCCCCCCATGACATCTCATCGTTCTTTACTTTGTTAAGATAATCTTCAGTGAGAATTGGAACTCCTTTTTCAACGCGGATAAGAGGTCTGACAACACGCCCTTCGTCAGTGTTTATATGAAGCTCGTTTTCAGAATCAATGTATGATATGCTGACATCCGATGCAATAACGCTCTGCCTTCTTAGGTTCCTCATCTCATCAGAAAGCTTGATAGCATTATCTGTATTGCCGATAATTCTTCCATTGAGATATACGTCAGTTGGTCTTTCCATTATTCTATTCTCTTCACTCCTCGCTTTCTAAGGGTCTCTTCAATAAGAGCGTCGTCTGACTGCGTTGTAAGTTTAGTAGTAAGTGAAAGATTTTTCACAAGTCCGATGTTAGAACCTTCCGGAGTTTCGGACGGGCATAGTCTCCCCCAGTGAGTAGAGTGCAGGTCACGGGCTTCGAAGTGAGGCTGAGTAGTACTAAGCAGAGATCTAACGCGTCTCCTGTGAGAAATAGAAGATATGTAATTCATTCTGTCAAGATGTTGAGAAACGCCCTGCCTGCTCCCAATCCATGCACCAGTGGCAACAGCGTGCTGGATTCTTTCTGTAAGGAAATTGCTTCGGATTGAGTTTCTTATCGCAAGCTTTCTGTTCCTCTTGAATGCTTTCTCAAGTGAATAGGTCGTATTGTTGACAAGCGCCCTGAAGGCAACTCTGAAAAGATCTTCGAGAAGGCTTCCTGCCAGACCAAGCCTTTTATTTGAGTAGTGATCCTTGTCATCAACTTCTACCATACCAAGGTGCAGCCTGATTACCCTGTTTGCCATTCGGCACAAATAGACTGCCTTGTAAATTCTGTCTTCAGGCATAGTTCCTATATGAGGAAGAAGGAATGTGTCAAGGACTCTTTCTGCTCTCTCCATCCGAGCTTCCTTTTCCTGTCCGAATGCTACCTTCTTCCCGAGAAGGTCAAGTGCTTCGTTTCTGTTCTTTGCTTCCTCTGAGTCCTCGAAGCTTACATAAAGCTCTGATGCCAGCGAAGGAGTACCTGCAACTTCTCTGACTATGTCAGAATCCTTTTCCATTCCGAGAGCTTTTAAAACTGCGACAAAGGGAACTGGTTTTGAGAAGGGAGGCATTTCCACAATTAGACCGCCGTCTTTCTTTCTGCTAACTGAATTTCTCCTTCGGTACCAGCCTCCTTCAGAGAAGACTCTTGCAGTCTCCGTTGTTGGACCAAGCTTGACGTGGCTGACGTTCATTAGGTTAGGGGCCAAATCCTCAACAAGTATTAGAACACGCTCTGTTCCATTTACAACGAAATATCCGCCAGGGTCAATTGGATCCTCATTAGCACCTATAAGCTCTTCCCGATCCATTCCGTATAAATTACAAATTTTTGAACGAAGCATTGTTGGGAGAGAGCCAATTGGCACTTCCATTTTAGGCTGCTCAACTTCATTTTGAATTGGAGTAAGCTCAAGTATAAGAGGAGATGCATAAGTTAAGTCTCTAAGACGAGTCTCGTTTGGAAGAACTTGCCTGACAGCACCGGTTGCTTCTTTAATGCACGGCTTTCCAACACGGATTCCTTCAAGGCGGACTTCAAAACCCTCAATCTCAGGATTTATGACTCCTATTTCGTCTATGACACTCTGTAGACCGTTATCAATAAATGAGTTATATGAAGATATATGGTGCTCCACAAGTCCGTTTTCTTCAAAAAATTTGTTGACAAGCGAGCGACGGTCCATTTAAATCACAACCCTATAATAAATTGTTTTGCCAGCCGTCTCACTTTTTCTGGTGATACGGATGACCTGGCTCTTTGAAGCCTTCAGAGCTTTGATAGCAGGATCATTTTTGGGAATCTTAGGAAGCTGTCGGCGCTCTGCTCCATACTTTGCCAGTATAATCTCGACATCCTTTTCTTCCAGTATTTCGTGTTTCGGAACAAGTGAATGTGCCGACACATCGAATGTTTCTTTCTCTTCTGCCATGTATGAATATCCTTTCTGCCGATTGGGCAGTCTTCTGCACG
This sequence comes from archaeon UBA55, assembly GCA_002495465.1. Lineage (GTDB taxonomy): Archaea > Undinarchaeota > Undinarchaeia > Undinarchaeales > Undinarchaeaceae > Undinarchaeum > Undinarchaeum marinum. Next base: position 12,652 of record DAFN01000015.1, read on the forward strand.
CTTCTTGGCTATGGGCCCGACGGGATTTGAACCCGCGACACCCTGGTTAAAAGCCAGGCGCTCTACCAGCCTGAGCTACGGGCCCACAGTAGAGCTTTATAGAAAACTTTCCTTTATTTAAGTTTGCTGATATTACTCTAGTTCTTCGAGCTCGTCTAAATCTCCAAGAGCATCGTCAAGGTCGTCTTCAAATAGTTCTTCAATATCTTGGCGCTCTTCTTCTTCCTCTTCAGAGATTTGATCTGCCCCGTCGTCCATCGCTGTACAACCGCTTACAAGGACTACAAGAACAATAAGTAGTGCGATTATTTTATATTTCATTTATTCCAGCCTCCTGCTGTTTTCGGTATTCTAGCTTTCCAGTTTCAACGAAAGCGCTCCAAATCCGCTTTACCTGATTGATGATTTCCCTTTTCTCATCCAGAGTTTCAGCAGAATCAAATTCTTCTTTCTTTAATTCAATAGCGTTTATGAGCCTCGAAGCCAGTTCTTCACTTACATAGCCTCTTGATAGATATTCTTCAGACTTGTCCTGCAGTCCCTGAAGCCTTAACTTTATCGTGTCGTAAACTCTGTCTTTTACTTCACTGTTGCACTCTGTCCTGTCTTCTCCTTCCATCTGTCTGCATTCGGAAACATCTTCTTTAACATTTTTTTCTGTTCCTAGAATCTGTCTTACACAGGATAGAACAGCATCTTTTTCTTCATTAATTTCAGAGCACTTTCTATATGCTGTATACTTTAGATTGCAGGATTCTTTTTGCTCTCCTTCCAAGTCCCGGCACTCATCACTGTCATGCTTTTCTTCTGAAACAAGGTAAGTTCCGTGTTTCTTTACTACAGAGAGTCTGCAGCGTATTCTTTCTTCTCTGTTATCACTTTCTTCACAATCTGCGTCTTCAGAAACTTTTGTTACTCTGAGCCTTACTTTCCTGATTTCATCTTCTGAAAGTGTTGCTGCCTTCTTCTTCATCAATCTAGCTTGCTTTATATCAGAACTTTCTGCGCTTCTTATCAGGAATTTTAGTTTTTCTATCTGGCTGTTGAATCTTTCCTTGTCATCATCGTCAAGCTTTGCTGAATCTGTGAAACTTTTTATTTCTTTCAAAAGTGACATTGCGTCAAACTGTATGGCTTCTTTATTTTCGGAATTTATTCGATTCAGAATTTGCCTGACTTCGGAAATTCCCTGCCTTATCATCTGCACAGGGTCTAGTTCTTCAATTCCCCTCGGCTCTTTGGCTTCCATATCTATTATCATTGGATTATCGAAAAACATCCGCACCTGCTCAACAAGGGCCATCGCATTTTCCTGTTCTTCTCCACTCTCTCCAGATTCAGCAATCAGATTTCTCAGGTCTTCCAGATTCCTCATCTGCATCTCTTTATCAAATTCTGATATTCCGTCTGAAGCTTTGTCGATGGAGGAACTCAAATCTCTTATAATTCCGCTTGTTTTCTCAGCTATCCCGAAATCTGTCAAAATTAAATTTAATTCCTTAAGAGCAGTCTCTGTAGACTCTTCATTCCACTCAAGTTCTGGGTCTTCAAAAGGAATATCATTGTCTTCAGGAATTATCCCTATGTCATTTACAAGTTTCTT
>DAFN01000015.1:14271-15021 GCA_002495465.1 archaeon UBA55
CATCTCTCCTTTTGTAAGTGGATCATCCTCAGACTCGTCAACAAGTTCTCGTTCTTTCACAATACTTGAGCTATCTGCGATAATCTCTAAATTCGTACTGCTGTGGTGAGCATAAACACTGGGGGCTATCAAAATCAGCGCAATCAAGATAATAATTAATCTTTTCACGAACATGAATATGATGCAGTCGTTATAAATATTTACTTGCTATGCCAGGCGAAGCTTCTGAGCTTTGCACTCTTTCCGAAGCCGCAGCTGGCGCAGACTTCGTGCGTTGCATGGTATGCATGCTTTCCACAACGTCTGCAACGAATGTGCGTTCTTTTGTTATGTTTGCCTCTTGAAGGTGTTCCTTTTCCCATCGTTCTTCACTTCTTGTTGTTCGGGCTTATGAAAATAATATTGTCTCCTCTTACAATAAGGGTTCCAAATCTCTTTGTGTTTTCTGTGTCTGTCTCTTCTGCGTCTTCAAGCACGACATTCATGTGAACATCGAAGGCTTTCAAAACCCCACGGATTTCTTTTCCATCCTTTAATCTGAGGATTACTGGATTGCCCAGTGACTGATTCAGAGAATCAAAAGGTCTTTCTCCCATAGTGCGTTCTCTACACCTAAACGACTATTTATAATTATTGCTTATTACGAGAAAAAAATCACAACTAGATTGATCTATCTATATGGATTAGTCTATCCGCTAATTTATGCGTCTGCAGGTTTTTCTTCAGATTCTTCTGCAGGTGCTTCTTCAG
>DAFN01000006.1:0-1193 GCA_002495465.1 archaeon UBA55
ATTATTTTTTTTACAAGTTCATCCATATCTTTTATATATACTTCTCGAGGACTCTCACTCTTCCTCCGAGAAATCCCAATAATTAGAGCAGCCTCTCTAGACTGGTTCTTTGCCCCTTCTAATCTGAACTTCCGTTTTTGAAACTTGACATAAACTTTGGATTTAGTGAGCTCCTTATTGAGGACATCACGTATCCAGTCCTGTCTCTCTTTATTCTCCATATAACTCCTAGCAAGTCGTCTATATCTCCATGAAAACCCAAAGGTGAAAATAGGTTTTGGCCACACTCCCACTCCTCTGTCAGGTCTAATTTTCCTTAGAATATCAGCAAACTCACTTACACTAATTACAACCTCTGTCTTAAGCATATTATTCCATAAGATGAAGTGTTATATAATAATATTTCTCGGCAGAATCAAGACCTGCGAAGCATGGCACAGGAAGATGCCACAGCCTAAACTTTTATAAAAGAGAAATTCTTATTCAAATCAATGACATTAATCGACACAGTTCAGGCAAGCTATCCAATTGGCAGCGAAGCCATTGATTTCAATCTTCCAGGAATTGATACTCAAGATTACAACTTAGAAAGTTTCAAAGACAAAGAAGTTCTAATCATAGTTTTCACCTGCAATCATTGTCCATTTGCTCAAGGTTACTTCCCTAGATTAATTAAAATTCAAGAAGACTACAAAGACAAGAGAGTTCAGCTAGTGGGCATCAATCCAAATGATTCTGAAAACTACCCAGATGACAGTTTTGAGGCAATGAAACCCTTTGCAGAGGAATATGGAATCAACTTTCCCTATCTAAGGGATGAATCCCAAGAAACAGCAAAGGCATACCATGCAGCCTGCACTCCTGATATTTTTGTATTTGATAAGGAACGAAAGCTAAGATACAGAGGCAAAATTGATGAAACTACAGGTGCAATAAACGAACCTGGCTACACACCTGAAGAAGGCAATGAACATTATCTGAGGGATGCTCTAGATGCTATACTTGAAGGCACTGAAATTGAAACACCAGAAATACCTGTAATTGGTTGCTCAATCAAGTGGAAAACTGAGTGAAGTAAAAAGTGCGGGGAGTAGGATTAGGGAACGCACTTTTTTAGAAAAAAGGTGCACAAAAAACCCTCGCTTCGCTCGGGAGTAAAATAGGTGCGGGGAGTAGGATTCGAACCTACGAAG
>DAFN01000006.1:1288-1498 GCA_002495465.1 archaeon UBA55
AACCTACGAAGGCACTAAGCCACATGGTGTCTTATCATCACGTCCTGCGACGTTCATCGCTCAAGACTGTGTGATCTTGAGCCATGCCCATTTGACCGCTCTGGAATCCCCGCATCAGCAAGTTTCGTTTCTCCTCTCTTTGTAACTTGCAATGCGCCGACCGGGACTCGAACCCGGGTTACGAGCTTGGAAGGCTCGGGTCATAGCCAC
>DAFN01000006.1:1581-7049 GCA_002495465.1 archaeon UBA55
CACCGGCGCATAACTGATTCTTTTGAAATAATCTTCAAGAAGCTATTAAAGAGTTTCTATTCCTCTGTGTTTCCAAACTCTTCCAGAATCTTGTCAAGGTCCAAGCCCTCTTCGTGATTCAGAGAAAGCGGCATCTTTCCGTAATAGGGAATAAGATGTACATGGGTGTGCGGAACTTCTTCTCCCATCAGAAGAACAAAAATCTTTTCAGCCCCGAAAGATTCTTTTAGCTTCTTTCCGACTTCTTGGACAGCTCCGAAAAGCTCCTTCTCAGAGTCCTTTGTCATGTCCAAAAAGCTCTCAGAATGTTCCTTCGGTATAACAAGCGCGTGTCCCTTGGAAGCCGGTCGGATATCCAAGAATGCAATATGGCTCCCATCCTCCCACAGCCGCTTTGCCGGTATGTCACCGGCCGCAATCTTACAGAATATGCAATTTTCACTAGCCATCCTGGAGACTCTTAGAGTTCTCTGCCATTTAAAAAGCTTTCTTTTCCCCAGTTTCACGGGATTCGCGTTAAATAGCTTTTCTTGGCACTAATAATATTATGAACTTAGTTATGAGTTTCAAAAAGATTTTCCAATGTCTATAAATCCACTTGCATTTGAACATGAAGACCTCACTGAAGAAGAAATAAAAGAGCTCTCAGAAGATGCTTATGTGATGGTAAACATTCCTTACTTCTATGAAGGTGCAACAATAGATATTTATTGGCCTGATTGGGAATATGCCGGCTCAATTGACGTCCGAAACTTTGCCCAGTGCAATCAAAACGCTGTCTGCGATGACAATGAATTTTTCGAAACTTGCCCGCTGGACTGCGCTCTTGAGAGCCAGTATCCTCAGAAGAGCAAGTGGATTTGGTATGTAGTTCTGGCTGGACTGATTGGATATGGAGCATTCAAACTGGCGGACAAGAAAAAGAGGCTTGTGAGATAAATAGTAGTGGACCCGGCGAGATTTGAACTCGCGGCTTCTACCATGCCAGGGTAGCACTCTACCGAGCTGAGCTACGGGCCCATTGAATTGGATAAATGTGGCGTCTCGTTATTAAAGCTTGCGCCAAAACAAAATCTTTAAAACGGGGTGGAAACATCAAGAAATTCCTAATGCCCCGATAGTGTAGTCCGGCCAATCATACTAGGTTCTCATCCTGGTGACCTGGGTTCGAATCCCAGTCGGGGCGCTCAAAGATTTCTTCATCAGCCGACTTCGTTCAGCTTCTTCTGAGTGTATTTCTTCCGCACTTTGGGAGCTGTAAGCTTTTTCCACTTCTCTAGATGTCCGGGGAACATTCTGTCCATTCCAAAGGCACCCAAGGACAGTCCTATAAAAACAACAACAAGTCTTCCTATCCATTCCGTCATCAGAGTGGATATAATATCCCTAAATGTCAGAAGATTTTCCTGCGTTGCGAAGAATCCTGTGAAAAATATAGACATCCCAAGAAGAAGGTAAAGGAAGCCTCTGGTCCTGTCTCCCATTATGCTGGCTCTTTCATAGAAAATTATAACATTTCTCCTTGTGCTATGCAAACCGGAACCGGCAACTTCCTTAAGGTTTCCTATCTGTCTCCGAACCTTCGGGCTTTCAAGCGTAAAAGTAATTGGGTTCTTATTTATTTTTCTTATATCTTTCTCTATTTTTGTACTGACTTCCTGGCTTACAGCTTCTCCCAGAGTTTCAAGAACTTCTTCTACTTTCTGTTCTTGTATATCTTTGGGCGTCTCAAGTTCTTCATCGGCATTATCTTCTTTGAGAACGACTTTTATTGGTTTTACTTCTCGAGTCTGAGCTGTGTTTTTCACATCCTCAGCTTCTATAATTTCAATTCCTGCCTCTTCAACAACTTTCTTCCCAGAAGCTCTTTTCTTGGAGTTTTTCGGCGCTTTACTTCTGGTCCTTGCTTTGCTCATGGCGCCTTCCTGTTAATCGTTCTCGGGAATGGTATCGCGTCCCTTATATGCTCAAGTCCGCATATCCACATTACAAGCCTTTCAACACCCAGTCCAAATCCTGCATGAGGTACAGCTCCATATTTCCGTGTGTCGAAGTACCAGTCATAGGTGCTCAAATCTTCTCCTTCGTCTCTTAGAACTTTTTTCATTGCATCTACATCGAGGTCTCTGATTGAGCCTCCTATCAACTCCCCTACTTCTGGCACTATTAAGTCAAAGCAAAGGGCGGTTCCTGGATTCTTCGGATCCTCAGGTTTGTAGAAGGCCATTATCTCCTTTGGATAGTTTGTGACAAATACAGGTCTTTCAAAATGTTTCATAAGTTCTCGTTCTTCGAGAGTTCTCAAGTCTTTTCCGTATTTCACTTTCATCCCATTCTTTGCCAGAATGTCCAGAGCTTCCTTGTAAGTTATCTTTGGAAAAGGCGCGTTTATTTTCCTTAATTCCTTAGGTTCCTGTCCAAGTTCCTTCAACTCGTCGGTATTTTTCCGTGCCACTTCCTGGCAGACATAGGAGACTAGCTCTTCTCCGTATTTCATCAATTGAGGAAGGTCGCAGTATATTACTTCCATTTCAGCGTGCCAGTATTCAGTCAGATGACGTGGAGTTCTCGATTTTTCCGCTCTGAAACTCGGGGCTATTGTGTAGAGTTTCTCAAGAGATGCGGCCAGAGCTTCAGAATAGAGTTGCCAGCTCTGCGTTAGATATACCGTATCTCCAAAATAGTCGACCTTGAACAGTGAACTTCCTCCTTCACATGCTGTCGGTGTCAGAACAGGAACGTGCGTTTCTAAAAATTCATTTTTTCTGAAATACTCATGTATCGCACCCACAACTGTTGAGCGTATTTTGAAAACGTTTGTAAGTTTTCTTGACCTCACCCATAGATGCCGAACGTCCAGAAGAAACTCCTCGCTTTTGTCCCGTGATATTGGAAATGTCTCTGCTTTCCCTACTATTTCGAGATCTCTTACTTGAAGTTCATATCCGGTTGGGGCTCTTTTATCTTTTCGTATTTTTCCGGAAACAATAACAGAAGATTCTCTTGTCGCATCTTCAGCAATCTTGAAAAGCTTTTTATCTTCAGCTTTTACAATTGCTTGTATTGTCCCACTCACATCTCTTATTACAAAAAACTTGAATTTGTTACTCCCACGTTCTCGATGAACCCAACCGCGTATGTTTACAGTCTTTCCAACATTCTTATCTGAAAGAGCTTCTTTTATTGGAATGCTTTTCTTCATGTTTGTTTATGAGGCGCCTTCATTTATTAAGCTTTAGGGGAATCTTGTAAGCAATGGCTCAATTTCCTTCAAAAATTTCGTTTAAAGTATATTCTCCAGAACAACAATGGATATATAAAGAGATTCCTGAATAGAAAATTAGCCAACAGAAAGAGAGCAAGTCTTTGCTAAACATCAGTTGCCGCTGATGTCTTGATTTGCTTTGTTTCGAGTGTGAGTCGAATTATAGATAAGTCCTATTCAGGAGTTTATCCATTAAATTTTATTAATGAGTGGTAACACTCTTAGGTATATAAAGCCTTGTTACCACTCAAAAGTGAAACGGAGGGAAAAAAAATATGGAATTCTTAGTAAAAAACGCGATGAATCGCGAACCAGAACATTCGGCAGCACCCGCTGTCGGAAAAGCAAAAATTGTCGTTGTTGGCGCCGGTGGCGCAGGCAACAACTCTATCAGCCGACTCATGAAAATGGGTGGCGTTCACGGCGCAGAGACCGTGGCAGTAAACACAGATATGCAGCATCTTGAGTCTATCAAGGCAGATACAAAGATACTGCTCGGCTACAAGCTCACACAGGGGCTTGGCGCTGGAGGTTATCCTGATGTTGGCCGCAAGGCTGCAGAAGACAGCAGGAATGAGATTCGTGAAGTCATGAAGGGGGCTCATCTTGTGTTCCTGACTTGCGGACTAGGTGGCGGTACAGGGACTGGCGCAATTCCAATATTGGCGGACATCGCCAAGAAGGAAGGTGCGATAGTAATCGCAACAGTTACTACACCCTTTGACCTCGAGAAAGCCCGTCTCCTAAAGGCAGAAGAAGGTCTGTCAGAGTTGAGGCAAGTGGCGGACACTGTAATTGTAATAGACAACAATAAGCTTGTCGAACAAGTTCCAAACCTGCCTCTTGAGCAGGCATTTGCTGTCTGTGATGAGCTTATCGCGACCATGATAAAGGGAATCTCAGAAATAATAACTGTTCCCAGCTTGGTCAATTTGGACTTTGCTGATATAAAGTCAATAATGACTGGCGGCGGAGTTGCCATGATAGGAATCGGTGAATCTGATACCACCAATAAAGTTGAGGAGGCTGTGAAAAGCGCAATGCAGCACCCACTTCTTGACGTTGACTACAATGGCGGAACAGGTGCTCTTATACATATAGCAGGGGGTCCTGGAATGACTCTGTCTGAAGTTACACAGGCAGGAGATTTGATATCTGCTGAGCTTGACCCAAGTGCCCAGGTAATCTGGGGTGCAAGGGTTGATCCTGAACTTGAGGGGCGAATAAGAGTCATGACAATCGTAACTGGTGTCAAGTCTCCGCACATTCTCGGCAGGCACAGCTCACAAGATGTTCCGGAAAAAAATTCCACATCAGGTCCTGAAGCTCCTGAACTGATGAAAGAGCTGAAAATAGACTACACTTAATAAACCACCTACTGGCTCCCGGGTTTAAGACTGGGAGCCTCCCTCTTTTTTTCCGATTAGAATGTTCCTGACCAGATTCCTATAGTTATCCAGTAAGTCTTTACTAGTGTGTAGAGAGCCAATAATATGAGTATCTGAACCATCAGGCCGGCTCTCAGAAGGTCTTTCTGTTTGAAGTATCCTGTTGAGTATGCCATTGTGTTTGCAGGAGTTCCGTAAACTGTTAAGAAGGCGAATGCAGTAGGTATCGCAGTTACCAAGGCTATTAAAACTGGATCTATATTTGCGATGAGAGCTATGTTAAGAGATATCGGTATGAGTATTGCCGCTGAAGCTCCTCCGCTGAGGAATTCCGTTGCTATCGCAGCCACAATTATTATGCTGAGCATGATGAGGAGTGGTGATTCAGACGGGAGAACGTTTAAGGCTCCTCTTGCCAGCCACTCTGCCGCCCCTGTATCTTTGAGCGCTATACCCATGGTTATCGCAGCTCCATAGATGAACATGATTCCCCATGGTATGCTCCGTTCAGCCTCCTCCCAGTCTATGACGCCCGCCAGGAACATGAGTATTGAACCAAATATAGCTATCGTTCCTAAGTCTATGAGGCTTGAACTGGTAATAAAGAGGAGAATTGTAAATGCGAATACCCCAAGTGCCTTCCACTGTCTTGCACTCATTGGCTTTACAGTTTTCTTTAGTTCTGTAAGTACTTTTTCAATCGTGAAATCTTTTGGAGGGGGGAAAGTTATTCTCAGAATTATCCAGACTATTGGTATCATTATCAAAGTCAAAGGTGCCGCAGCCTTCATCCATGTGAAATATGAGAGCTCAAT
>DAFN01000006.1:7133-8757 GCA_002495465.1 archaeon UBA55
AGCTCAATGCCTGCTAACTCCTGAAGGAAACCCAGAGTAACAGCATTTCTTGCCCCTCCAGATGGTGTAGCAAGTCCTCCGATGCTGGCTCCGAATGCCACAGCAAGAACTAGGGCTATTCTGAATGGTCCTTTCAATTCCATCATACTGACTATGAGTATAGCAACTGGTATCAGCATCGCAGCGACTGTATGGTCAGATATGAACATTGCAAGGAATGCGGAAACTGCTACAAAAAGGAAGAGAAGTAAGTTAGCGTTATTTCTTGAATAAGTAAGAATTTTAATTGCGAGTCTCTTCGCAATACCACTTTGTGTAAGTCCTTGGGCAAGCAGAAGAGAACCTATAATAAAGAATACTGCAGGATGCGCGTAGGTCTTGAAGGACTCTGTAGGTGTACCATATATTCCAAAGAAATACAGCAATATTCCGGGAAGGAAAGCCGTAACAGGTAAGGGAACTACCTCTGATACCCAAAGTATGATTATAAACACGAAAATCGCTATTGCCCTTTGTCCCAACATACTCAGCCCGGGCATGGGAATTATCAGAAGAAGAAGGAATATTATTATGGAAAACAGGCCGAAATATCGTTTCTTTGTTATATCTTCTCTGAATTTCTCAACGTCGGTAATCTCTTCCTTCAACTTTGAGATTTCGACACGCATCCTCTCTATTCCGGTGACGTCAACCTCCTTTTTTCCTATTGCATCAAGTTCCTTTGTGACTTTCTGAAGGTGTTTGCTAATAGAGTCTCGGGTCTTTGCTTCCTTTATCTCTACTTTCATCCGCTCTTCTTCTGTCTCGCGGACTATGTTCTCAAGAGGTTCGTCTATTTCATCTTGCCTACTCTCGTCTGGCCGGCCATTTTTCTTCTTCTTATTCTTCTTGCCCTTGCTAGTGATGATCTTTTTCAGCCTTTTAGCTACCTTTTTAGCTACCATCTCTTTTCCCCTTGAGTTGTCCTCTCTTTATAAGTCTTTAGATTTACATTAATAATTTAAATACAGGGCGTATATTGTAGCTTATGAAGTACGGAAAACTTGTGGATTCTTACAGAAAGCTCAGTTCTACAAGCAAAAAACTTGAAAAAACCTCCATCGTTGCAAAGCTTTTAAAATCTGCGTCGGACGAGGATACAGAGGTTCTTGCTATGCTTTTCCAAGGAAGAATATTTCCTGAGTGGGACGAAACGGAGCTTGGCGTTGCTGACAGCATAATGATAAAAACGCTTATCAGGATTTCAGGGGTATCTGAGTCTGAAATAAAGTCAATTTCTAGAAAAACCGGGGATCTGGGTGATGCCGCAGAGAAAATACTCGAAAAAAGAAAGCAAACAACTCTCCACAAAAAAAGCCTGAGTCTAGATGACGTTTATTCAAAGCTCCAAAAAATACCGACTATTGGTGGCGTCGGATCTGTTGAAAAACGAATGTCTGTAATCGCTGAGCTCCTGTCTTCGGCAAGTCCGGAGGAAGGAAAATACATAACTCGAACTATATTGCAGACTCTGCGTCTAGGCGTCGGAGAAGGAACTATGCGAGATTCTATAGCGAAGGCCTATGGCATTGAGCCCTCTATTGTCGAAAGAGCTCATAATATACGAAATGACTTCGGCGAAGTA
>DAFN01000006.1:8818-17731 GCA_002495465.1 archaeon UBA55
ACAAGGTGAAAGTGGTCTGAAGAAGCTTTCTCTGGAAGTCGGGCGTCCTTTGAAACCAATGCTCGCGAAGAAAACAGAGGGTATAGAAAAAGCTGTTGATGACATGGGCGGAATTGCCGCATGGGAAATAAAATACGACGGGATGCGCGTTCAAATACACAAAAAAGGGAGTGAGATCCGTGTTTTCACACGAAGACTGGATGATGTAAGTAAGCAGTTTTATGATATAGTTGAACTTGCTTCAGAGTCCATTAGTGCAACGGACTGTATACTTGAAGGCGAAGCGGTTGGTGTAGATCCAAATACAAGGAGGCCACTCCCATTTCAGCAGCTGTCCCGCCGGATAAAGCGAAAATATGATATCGAAGAGCTTTCAAGGGAAATTCCTGTCACTGTCAATCTTTTTGATATCTTATATCTTGATGGAAAATCCCTTCTGGATTCTCCATTTGAGGAGCGCCGAAAGCTTCTTGTAAAATCAGTAAATCCTTCCGGCTCAAAGTTTGCTTTTGCCGAGCAGCTTATTTCTGGTGAACGGAAAAAAATCACAAGATTTTACGACCGTGCTCTTTCTATGGGGCACGAAGGTCTTATGGCGAAGAATCTCAAAGCAAAATATACTCCGGGCTCGAGGGTGAAGCACATGTACAAACTGAAACCGGAGATGGAAAGCCTGGATTTGGTAATAATTGGGGCAATTTGGGGTGAAGGTCGCAGAGCCAGCTGGCTCGGTTCATTCATTCTCGGAGCTCGCGATCCTGATACATCAGAATTTGTCGAAGTCGGCAAAGTGGCTACAGGGCTCACTGATGAGAACCTTCGAAAACTTACAGAAATTCTTAAACCACTTATCACAAATGATAATGTTTCCACGGTCGATGTAAGGCCGAAGATAGTTGTAGAAGTCGGCTATGAGGAGATACAGAAATCTCCTACTTATCGATCTGGCTTCGCTCTTCGTTTTCCACGAGTCAAGCAAATCAGGGACGACAAAGGTCCTGAGGATGCTGATAGTGTAGAAAGAGTAGCTCGTCTCTATGAATTACAGAGAAAATAGTCACTACTCTATAATAATAAAACTTTTATATACCACCTTAGTAACTGTACCTGTGGGAAATGAGTAAAAATTCAGATGTCCTTAATTTGCTGAACCGCGTTGGCTTAAACAAGTATGAATCAGAGCTCTATACGGAGCTCCTTAAAATGGGAAGCTCTACTGCCGGCGAGCTCGCATCAAAGTCTGACGTTCCACGATCCAGAGTTTATGATGTTCTTATAAGTCTGGAGAAGAAGGGATTTGCTCTTATTCAGGTTGGAAGACCTGTGAAGTATACTGCAACAGATCCTGACAGGCTTCTCGGTAGTATAGTTTCAAATTACGAGGCTGACCACAAGGAAAGGCTTTCTGAGTTTGAAAGGATAAAGGGAAGTCTTTTGAAAAGTCTCAGCAGCATCCACGGAACTGAAGGTTCTGAGGATGATAACCTGATTGGAATAATCCGCGGAAGGTCAAATATATACAGTCAGATGAAAAATATGATTTCTGATTCAAAATCTTCGATTGTGAAGATAGCCAGCGGAGAAAGCGCCGGTCATTTTGAAAAACATTGCTCTGGTCATATTGACGGAGCACTGAAAAGAGGTGTTAGTTCCCGTCTTATAATTAATTCAGGCGGAAAAGCCTCCGATTCAAAAAATCTAAATTACTCATCTGATTCAAGAGCTTCAAAAAGAAGCCACGGAAGGTTTCTTGTGAAAGATGGGGAAGAACTTCTAGCATTCCTCAAAGGCGGGGAATCTGCACTGTGGATACGTGATTCATCCTTGGCAGGCTCTTTCGCAGGACTCTTCGAAACGGTCTGGCAGAACAGTAAGTAATCACTTATTAAACAAGGTTTATAAACGGCGTTACACTACATTTTCAGGGTGTAACCAGCACTATGTGGCGTTACACTACTAAAACGGTGCTTTGCATTGGTCTATAAACGTTATATCAAAAAAGGCGGAAAGAAGGTAGGTCCTTATTATTATGACAGCGTTCGAGATGCCGACGGAAAAGTTCGTACAATATATATAGGCCGTGATCCGACGGAATATCTCAGGGAAAAAGCTATTTCAAAAAATAATACTAAAATTCCTTCTTCAAATTCTCCTCGCGTAAAGAAAATTCCTTCACGTCCTCTTGGTAGATATCGCAAGCCAAAATTTGACCCGAAATCTATAGGCCTTTCTCTGGTTCTTCTTGCTCTTATTGCTGTGGCTCTGTCTTCTCCTTTGTCTGATTCTCCTACAGGTCTTGTTGCAGCCGGTCAAAAAGTTTCCACGAGCTGGGAAAATGTCGAGTTTCTGCAAATAGCAGCTGGTCAGAGGGAACTTGCCTATCACATAATTTTCGGAAGTAATAAGCCAGAGGTTTGTGAAAACGGAATATTCATTCTCTCCGGTAATGGAGAGGAAGTTGATTTTACTCTTACTGACAAGCTTATTTCAGGAGGAGAATGTCAAGAAGTACTTGTTCATTTCACTGCCGGTCCTGAGGCAGATATTGCTGCTGTTTTAGGCCTCTTTGAAATAGATGAAATAAATCTTGCATCTGAATATTCAATATTCTATGGTCTTGTAATATCTGACGGAGCCGGAAGTTCTCCTGCGACTGCTGCTGAGGTGGCAGACGAACAGGAAATGCAAGACATTCAGCTGGAATCTTCTCAGATAGTCGCCGGAGAAGATATTGTATGGACAAAGAAGGTGAAAGTTCAGAATACAGAAAAGCGTTCTAGAACTCTGGACCTCAGCATTGACATACCTGATGACGCAAAGAGTGTCACTTTCACAAGTTATGCAGCTCCAAAAGCCTTCTCAGTTTCTGATACTGTAGACGGGCAAGCTGTTGATTACGAGTATCAGCTAGAAAGCCTTGAGTCAGAAATTTTTGAACTAGAGTATGTTACAGATGGTCCAATCGTCAAGGAATCAAATCTGTCAGAGGCTGACGGCAGGCTCACAAAAACAGTTAATATTTCATCGGACTACCATTACGAAAATGTTCTCACCTATGCAACAGTTCCTGACCTCGAGCCAGAGCAGGTCCATCTCTTCTGGATTATTGACGGTGTTAAAACTGATGTCACTGAAAGAGCAGATTTCAATCTAAGTTTCTACGACGAGAACAATGACAGTCTTATTGATAAAATGTCCTGGGTCGTTCCCCACCTCTCTACTCAGGAATTTATTATTGTCTTTGATATCACTGTAATAAATCCATGGCATACTGGGGCCACCGGTGAGGACTGGATTGTTTACTTCAACACAACGGGTGAGGGGACGCTGAACATAAGCAAAGACAGTTTAGCAGATTCAGTACTTTCCTTCAACTGGATAAAATGCGGTATTGCTACCTTGACTCCGCTTATTGATGGTCCCAGTGTTATTGTTTACAACTATTCCTGCGATTACACCGGAAGTATCAGTCATACGATATCTGAGATGCCCGCCGAAATATTTAGCCAGAGATTTGACTTTGGCAATGACTTGTATAATGATGTTGATTTTGCTTATGACCCTTGTACTGACGAGCCTAACCATCCAGTTAATTGCGACACTTCAGCATACGGTGGTGGTCCAGGGGTTACTTGCGATATGCTTAACCCTGGACTTCCTGCTGTATTCCAGGATGGAACGAACTGCTTCTCAACTGGAGCTCCTGGTTCTGGTCTAGAGTGCACTAACATGGGGCCTCCCTTATCCGTATTATGCGCTGTTTACACAGGTGGTGGTGCTAAAGATCCAGTAGCAACCATAACGGCCTCTGATGAAACTGCAACAGAAGCAGGTTTAACAACTGGCGCCTTTACAATAAGTCTTGACTCAGCCGCCTCCAGTAATCTGGCAATAAGTTTTACTGTCTCCGGAAATGCCACATCAGGAACTGACTATACAAGCATTGGTACCTCTGCAACAGTTCCCAACGGAGGGAGCTCCATTGTTGTGACTGTCACCCCCCTTTACGATTCAATCATCGACGAAGCCGAAATAGTCACTGTAACTCTCGCTTCTGGCACAGGTTACACAGTTGGAGGGGTGGCTGCAAGAGTTACTATAACAAATAACGATCACAAATTTATCATAGGCAAAGAAAGTACAACTTCATCTTACACTGTAAATGGCTCAACAAACATAACCCTCTCAAACAGCAGCAATTACAGCACTGACCAAATAATCAACTTCACCCACTCAACACACGGAGTCAGGCTGGCTTTGAAGGTCCGATTCTCTACTTCCTTAATCGATCTAACTTCCCTTGTTATCGATGCAAGTCATCTAAAGACTGCTATAAACTTTACCAGTGTTTCCGGTCCGGATTCTGCTAACCATACTATATACTTCCCGACAACTGGCGCAGGCGGTTACATTTGTCCGGATGCAAATGCGACTTCTCAGGTTTCATCAGGCTGTTCAAAAGTTGTCACCTTCTCACATCCTGAGGCTTTAAGCGGAAGGGCAAAAGGAGGTTTCCAGTTCTATATAGAAGGGTCAAGCTACAAAATAATGAATCTCTCCGGTAGCGGAGGCGGCGGCTGGGAACAGCCCGGTCATACGACGCCCCTGCTCAACCTGACGGACAATCCAAACAACACGAGCAGTGCAAATCTCACAGCCTGGAACCAGTCCACAAACCAGAATAACAGCGTTGCCGTTTACAACAATTATGACTGGATTGTCAACAATACTTCAATCGCTGTGGTAAATATGGCATTCGATGTCAATAACTCTACAGGTGTTAACAACTCTGGGAATGGAAGCTCTGGCGTTGTTAGCGGCCCGACTCATATGTCAAACGCAAGCTGCAAGAGAGGCGGCTGCTACAAGTTCGACGGTGTTAATGATTTCATCAATATTTCTGACAGCAATTCATTGGATATCACACAGAAGATATCAATCAGCTTCTGGCTCAATATCACAGCCCTTCCTACGGCCTATTCAACAATAGTCCTTGGCAAGGCGAACACTTCAACGCACTGGGGTGGACCTTACTGGTTTGAGCTCTACGGAAACAACAACCCATCAGGAAAGACTCTGTCTTTCTGGATTGCCAATGCGTCTGACCAAGGAAGTACAGTCAATTATGCCAACGCAGCAAATCTGGCTTATCAGCATATAGTTGGAACTTATGATGGGCAGACAATGAGGCTCTTCGTAAACGGAACGCAGGTCAATTCCAAGGCAATATCTGCCACACTAAAAACTAATTCTCATCCTTTCTACATCGGAAAGGGCTACGGAGGTACGGGCTACGGGGGCAATTACAGCGATGTAGTTGTTGACGAACTTACAATTTATGACAGGACTTTGACTGCGCAACAAATTTCGGTAATTTACAATTCAGGAACTCCAAAATACAATGTCACTGTTGCTGAAGAGCTAAAGCGCGGAGAGATTTGGAAGGTCAATGTCACTCCTATTGACAAGTACAGGAGCGGTCCAACTAAAACTTCTGCAACTGTTACAATAATGAACTCTGTCCCTACTCAGATTTCTCCAATCCTCAATGCGACTGACGACCCTCTCAACAGGACTGATGCAAATCTTACAGCCTACAATCAGTCGACGAACGATGTGGATAATGATACGGTAATTAATGTCTTCAACTGGGTTGTCAATGAAAGTTCAATAACTGTGCTGAACATGCCATTTGAAATAGGAAACGGAACTCTCAATGTTGCTGTCCAGGACTGGTCTGGCTCAGAGCGCGATGGGAGTATAATGGGTGGAGCCCTGACCTGGAATACTGGGGGCCCTTCTAACAACTTCTACAATTTCGGTGGTACAAATCAATATGTTTCAATACCTTATAGCGCTGACTTTAGCTTTGCAGGAGCTTCTCCCTTTACTCTGAACCTTTGGCTGAGGACTTCAACTACTTCAAAACAGGGAATTTTCCAGGTACTTGATGAGGCAATGGAGGTAGGGGGCGGTTGTGGTGCTGGTCCCCCTGGTGCAATGTACTTCCTTTACCAAAAGGCAGGACCTCCTCCTGTTGTCGAATTCATAATCTGTGATGATGGTGCTACGGACACTATAACAGGTACTCGTGATGTTGCAGATGGAAACTGGCATATGATTACTGTTACAAAGACAGCCACAGTCTTAAATCTCTATTTCGACTCTGCTCCAGATTCTCTAGGAATTCCTCATACTCAGATAGCCATCCCTGGCAAGAGAGCGGTTGACCCCAACTCTAACCAGACAATTGGCAGGGTAAAGGACACTCAAACTCTCGCCGGAACTTTCTATTATGATGGAGATATAGATGATGTTATTGTTTACAACCGAGCTCTGAGTGTGCAACAAATTGGTCTTATATACAACGCCGGCACAGCAAAATATGACGCTCAGAACCCCGCTGAGACAAATGAAGGCGATGTCTGGTATGTAAACGTCACTCCTATTGATTTAATATCCAATGGAACTACCAACAGGTCCAACAATGTCAGTACCGGAGCAGTTGTTACTCTGACACTGTCCAACTGTGATGTCAGTTTCGGAAATATGATTCCGGGTCAGGCTGACAACACTACGGACGGCTCTCCAACGCCTTGTGTTGTTAACAACACAGGAAATGTTGATGTAAATCTATCAGTTGAGAAGAATGCCAGTCTCTTTAGTACAGGGGATGGTTCAGGCTCAGGCTCTACTGTAAACTTCGGAGTCATGATAGCCAACACAAGCGTTTCTACAGCCTGCTGCATTGGAACAGGTTCTGGCGGTCGCTGTGTCGGAGGAAATTTCAGCGTTATCAACACTTCAATAAATGAAATTGTCAGGAACCTATCCTACATTGACGGAAGCGATGCCTGCGAACTTGAATATTCTGTCAAAATTCCAAGTGAGGAGCCCCCTGGGCTGAAAAACGCCACGGTTTTTGTTACTGCAGCAAAATCTGGTTAAGTTTATATACTTATTAGGCTTATTCCGAATTATGAAAGAAACAATATCTATTAGGTCTTTTTCCGTGTTGCTCATTGCGGTTGTGTTCATATCAGTTATTGGAACTACATTAGTTCTCCAGAGTCTTGGATTTTTATCTCTTCCGACCTCTGTAGATTCAGGCTCTGCCACAGTTTCAGTTACGGTAGTTTCTCCGGATTCTGTAGTCGGTATAGAAACTACCGGTGAGGTGAAAGTCGACATAATTACAGAAGAATCCACGTGATTGCAATAAAGTATATATAACATATTTCTCACGTTAGAGTAGTAAAAAAATGGTAAAACAAATAGAATCAGGAACAGCTGCATTTGTTCTTACTCTTGTGGCTATTGTTTCAGTTCTTGGAACTACTGCAATACTCACTTCTAGCGGTCCAGTACCTTTCATTACAGGTTTTGCAACATCAGGAGCTAATAATACAACGGCAACAGCCTCTGTCAATGTCAGCGAATATGTTATAATGTCTCTCAATTCTTCTGTTCTAAAATTCGGAGAAGATGCACCCCTTACTCCAGGAGCCTCTGACGATACAACTGACGGAACTCCTGATCCACTTATCCTTACTAATGATGGTAATGTTGAAATGAACGTTTCAGTCCAGAAAAACGACGATTTGTTCACAACAGATGTTTCGGGAAGCCTCCAGATAAAAGTCGCCAACGTTACAGCTGGAGATAATGCAGGATGCAACCACGGTGGTTCAGGAACTCTTGCTCTCACATTTACAGACATTGTCTCTTCTCCAAATCCTACTCAAATAATCCGCAACCTTGGTTATGTTGCTGCAAACGACACCTGCGCTATACATTTCAAAGTTACAGTTCCATCTGATGAGCCTGCAGGAAACTATACTTCAGTTCTTACATTCACTGGAGTAAAAAGAGGCTATCTACTCCTAAAGTAGTGGTGGCTTTGTTTGCTGCGCTTGGTTTCGTATCATACTGGTTTCACTATGCAAGGAAAAATAAAAACAAATATAGCAATTCTGGCAATTATTCCGACTGCAATAATAGTGATTATGTTGATTCTTTCCTCTATAGGTTCATTTAACATATCATTGTCAGGTTTCACAACAGCCGGAGCTAATAACACGACCCTGATGGCATCTGTAAATGTTTCTGAAACTATTACACTGTCTCTTTCAGCTGCGACTATAAACTTCGGCGCACTTGTCCAGGGTACAGCAAACAATACAACGAATGACGCTCCAAACCCGTTCGTCCTCGTCAATGGAGGGAATATTGGAATAGACTTAACAATTAAGATGAATCAGAGTCCTTTCAGCGGAACTGGCAGTGGAAATAATACAAACACTTTCAGGTTCAAAGCCGGAAACTGCTCTACAATAGTCTGCGGCACCGGCAATAGCACCATTTTCAACTGGGGAACTTCTCAGACAAATTTCCAAAATTTCACCACCGTGAATCAAAACCTCATTAAAAATCTGAGCTATTCAAGCGGCAATGATGTTGCTGAAGCAGAGATACTTCTTAGTGTTCCTAGCGATGAATCGACCGGCTCAAAGTCTGTTGCAATAACTTTCACAGCTTCCAAAACCGGATAGAGGTGACTTTTATATATTAGTGTTAAATATTGTCTATGATGAGATTAGGTAAGCTGCTGACGATTGGTTTAATATTCTTTTTTATTCTAGTGTCAAGCGTACAGGCAATAGGAATAACACCTGCCCGTGTTACTGTTGACTTTGAGCCCGGTATGGAGGGCGTCAAAAACTTCTGTGTAATCAACAACCAGAAAAAGAGCATGGGGGTTGAGCTATTTGTAGATGGCGGACTCGCAGAATATATTGAGCTCAGTGCTACGAGGGCTACAATGAACCCGGCAGAGTATTCAAAATGCTTCAGTTATATTTATTCTCTTCCTGACAGGCTGGAACCAGGAACACACGAAGCACGAATTGGTGT
>DAFN01000006.1:17749-22014 GCA_002495465.1 archaeon UBA55
AGTGTATTCGAGGGAACAGGAATCAGCACAAGGGCAAGCGTTCTCAGCCAGTTCAGAGTATTCGTTCCTCCTGAAGGAAGTCACATACAAATCGAGAGGATTCTCACAAGCCAGGCTGAGGTTGGCTATCAGGTAACTATAAAGCTTCTTGTCAGGAGCATAGGAACGGAAGATACTGAATTTTATGGGGATGTTAAAATTTCTGATTCCAATAACATTAACCTTGGGACTCTTACTGTTCCGAAAACACTTGTTACAGCAGGAGCTGTGAAAATAGTTGAGCTAAAGTGGGGCGGTTCTACAATTCCTGGCCGATATTCAATTCTCGCTAGCCTGACTTATGACGAAGGTGTTGAGACAACTGGAACTGTTGAAATAAAAATTGGTGGCGAGCACGTGGATATAATTGCAGAAGATTCTATGCAGGTTGCGCTTGACGATATCTCTAAGTTTATCCTGACGGTCGAGAACTTCTGGAGCGAAGAGATAGAAGATGTTTCAGGGCGAATAGTGATACAGGACAGCACAGGAAAAATCATTGAACAGCTTAGCATAGACTCCTTCGACCTCAAGGCTCTCGGAACCAAGAACCTGAATCTGTTCTGGGACTCAAGAGATGCTTCTGCAGGTGAATATCTTGTTACTGTTGTTCTTGATTATCTCGACGGGAAGGTTTCAACAAAGAAAATAACACTATCTATCGGAGCTGTCTCAGCAGTAGCAGAAAAAAGTTCACTTGACGCTCCAAGTCAGGAATTGGTTGCAACACTTTCACTTCTGCTTATTGTTCTTGTCATCCTCACCATTATCTACGTAGCAGTAAGGAAAAAGTAAATGCCGCCTAAATCCAAAAAGATTCCGGAATTTGCAGTTATTGTAGTATTCCTTGCAGTTCTTGCAGCTCTAATTGCCCTTTCAGGCCCTTCCTATGACTATGAGCTTCAGAAGCTTGATATGCATCTTACAGTCGGTAATAGGCTGGGCTTCAATGTAGATTCAGATGCAGTGTATTTTGGAACAATTTTTCCCGGAGGTACATCAACCCGTGAAATTACAATATTCAACAACGAAACGCGGGATGCATATGTGACTATTGGCGCAAAAGGTGAGCTTTCGGGCTGGGTGTCCCTTTCCAGAAATAATTTCACGATTCC
Source organism: archaeon UBA55 (assembly GCA_002495465.1). Taxonomy (GTDB): domain Archaea; phylum Undinarchaeota; class Undinarchaeia; order Undinarchaeales; family Undinarchaeaceae; genus Undinarchaeum; species Undinarchaeum marinum. Next base: position 18,904 of record DAFN01000006.1, read on the forward strand.
CGGGAAGTCAGGGACCTCCTTTAAGGTAACTGCGTCCCCTCCTGGCTCAGCAGCACAGGGGAATTACAGCGCTGTTCTACAAATCTTTCTCAGATATCAAAAAGCTTACAACAAGGTAAGTGGTCTTGTAGCAGGTGCGGTCAATTTCTCTGTAACCTCTGTCGCAGGTGATGTCACTTCTCCTGTTATAACAGCGGTAACTATAAGTTCAGACCTTTTTGACGGGGACACAGCAACAATAAGGATTAATGTTACTGACGACGTTGCAGTCGATACAGTTTTCGCAACAGTCAATCTCAGTAGCTCACTCACAAATTACACAATGTCACAGGAAGGCTCAACTGACTTCTATAATGCAACATTTACCGCAGCAGAGGGAACACATTCTTACATAGTGACTGCTAACGATACATCTGGGAATTCAACGAACACAAGCTATACAAGCTTTACAGTTTCTGCTGCTGTAGTTGCTCCTGCTCCTGCTGCTGAGGTAGGAGTTGGCGGAGGAGGTGGAGTTGGCGGAACTATGGCCGAATCCTTCAGAGTACATATCAAAGTTCCAGAAATAGTTTCTGCTTACAGTGACGAAGAAAAAACCATAACGGTTATAGTGTCAAACCTCGGAAACGGAGTTCTTACAGACCTTTCACTTTCGGCAAGCGGACGTATTTCTCCATATACAATCTCTCCTATTTCAATCAAGGCCCTGTCTCCCGGAATGCGTGCTATCTTCCTTCTCACATTAACTGCTCCTGATATCGTCGATGACAATGAGTTCAACATAACTCTTAGAGCATCTGCAAAACAGGCGGATACTTCCTCCAGCTTCCTCCTCAAAGTAATCGGCATGCAGAAACCTGCCCTTGAAATAAGGCTTCAACAGAGCTTTGATGAAATTGAAAAACTGCTGGACGAAATATGGTCTGAGGCAGAATGGCTAGCTCTTCGAGGAGCCAAGGTTGCAAAGGTCTTTACATTTTTAGATAGTGCCAAGTCCTCCCTTGAAGAGGCAAAGGAGGCAATCGGTCCTCTCGGCTATACTGCGGCTCAGGGAAAACGTGATGAAGCAAGAGCCTTCCTGGAGGATGCGGTCATAGCGCTTGGTGAGGCACAACCTTCAATCAAACTCACTCTGACAAGTCCGGCTATACTCTTTATCGCTCTTGCGGTTCTTGCTGTAGCCTCTCTCACTGTCTACACTGTAAGAAATGCAGGTAAAACACGTTCTGCGTATAAAACAATCAAGTCCCGTGAACGAGCCCAAAAAAGCAGGATGGACAATCGGAAGCAGGCCCGTCTAAAACATCAGGCTGCCCTGATAAAACAGGCCTACAAAGAAGGTCACGTCAGCAAGAAGACATACGAAAAATCCATGAGGAAGCTGAAGAGCAGCAAGAAATAAAGATTTATAAAGAAGTAGCTCTTACGGAATTAATATGGCTGGAGACTCAAAGAAATCTGAAGCAAAGGAAAAAATCCCTGAGACAGAGGATCACGTTCTTGACGCCCTAAAGGATTTACAGGCCCAGCTCGAGCAACTTTCTGAAGAAAAGAGAAAGCTCGAGAATACGGTTGCCAGTGTTGAGGGTAAGATAGAATCAACAACCCAAAAAGAGGACGACACAAGGCGCCAGCTTGCTGAGCTTGTAAAGCACGAGGATGCCCTCAGACGAACTGAGAGAGCTCTCCACAAGAAGTTGGAGATGCTTAAATCCGAAAGTTCAAGGGTTCTGGAAATAAAATCAAGGCTTCAGGAAGTTTAATTTATTTAGCTTTGAAATGACGGCAAGCTGTTTATACTATTGATTATAGTCAGACCTATTGTCCTTGCTATTCTGTCAGTGTATGAGCCTATAAGTGATTCTAAAAAGCTTCCCTCTGACTCAATCTCAACAATATTGAGATCTTCCTCTCCTGCCAACTCTTCGGCGAGGCTTATTGCAGACTCTCTGCTTCCTACAGAATCAACGAGTCCAAGTTCCAGAGCTTCATTTCCAGTGCAAGGTCTTCCGTCAGATACTTCAGATAGGTCGGCGCCTTCTCTTCTTTCACGAACGACTCTTACAAATTCCTCATTTATTTGGTAAACAATATTCTGGAATATAGCTTCCTCGTCTTCTGTCATCTGCCGAAATGGGCTTCCAATATCCTTATGCTCGCCGGACTTTATTGTGGTCTGGCTCACATTGTAGTCCTCAAGCAGTCTTGAAAAGTCTGAAATCTGTATATAGGCGCCTATACTGCAGGTTATTGAAAGTGGGTGAGAAACGATTTTGTCCGCTGAAGTTGCCACCCAGTAAGCTCCTGAGGCTCCTACATCAGCTATCCATGCGACTACTGGTTTTTCACTTTTCATTATTATAGATGCAATCTCTGCGCTGGCCACTGGTGAACCTCCTGGTGAGTTTATTTCAACGACAATTGCCTTCACATTTGAACTGTCTTCTGCCCTTCCAAAAAGTTTTGAGAATTCTGATACTGTCATCGTCTCATCCATAAATCCACCTGAGCTCGTTATAATTCCTTCAAGCTTCACAACTGCAACTGAGTTTTCAAAACTTACTCCGTCCGACCATCCACTGAGTATCAAAATAACTGAAATAATTATTAGTGAGATTATTAGTGTTTTAGTCCGCCTTCCGACTTTCTTCGCCATAATAGGCCTAAGCTATGGCGCTATAAATATATGCCTTCCTAAAAAAACTTAAATAAGCGTCTTGTTATGGTTTGGGTATGAAACTCTTGATAACAGGTGGAGCTGGATTCATCGGCTGTAATTCAGCCGATTATTTTCTGGGAAAGGGTCACGAGGTAAGTGTCCTCGATAATCTGTCTAGAGCCGGCACCGACAAGAACTTAGAGTGGCTTCAGAAGCGCCATCCCAGTGTCAAATTTATCAAGGCCGATGTCAGGACGGACCAGGCCGTCCTTGATGAGGAAGTTTCTAAGGCTGATGCTGTCCTTCACTTAGCAGCACAGGTTGCTGTTACTACTTCAGTTACGAATCCACGTGAAGATTTTGACATAAATGCTCTTGGGACCTTCAATGTTCTCGAGGCGATCAGGAAGTCTGATAATAAACCATCTCTCATCTATTCGTCTACAAACAAA
>DAFN01000006.1:22022-30281 GCA_002495465.1 archaeon UBA55
AAAGTATACGGAAAAATGGAGGAACTCGAAGTACTTGAGGGAGAAAAACGCTACAAATACAAGGATATTGAAGGCGTTGATGAAAAACAGAATCTGGATTTCCACTCTCCATACGGTTGTAGCAAGGGGGCGGCAGACCAATATGTTCTCGATTATGCCAGAATATATGATTTGAAGACAGTAGTTCTTCGGCAGAGCTGCATATACGGAACAAGGCAGTTCGGAATAGAGGATCAGGGCTGGGTTGCATGGTTTATAATTGCAACAAGTCTCGGGACGCCTCTTAAAATATACGGAAATGGAAAGCAGGTTCGCGACGTTCTATATATAGATGATCTCGTCAGGTGTTTTGAAATGGTTTTTGATAAGATTGATAAAACATCAGGAAATGCCTACAACATTGGCGGAGGTCCAAATAATTCTCTTTCACTTCTTGAACTCATCAGCCAGATTGAATCTTTACACGGCCGTGAGATAGAGCACAGTTTCCACGACTGGCGCCCAGGTGATCAACCTGTTTTCATCTGTGATATAAATAAGGCACGGAATGATTTTGGCTGGGAGCCTAAGGTCAGTCCCGAAGAGGGCGTGAAGAAACTCTTCAACTGGGTTCAGGAGAATAAGGAACTTTTCCAATAAAATGAAACTTCTAATGGTCCAGCACCATTATTACCCATCCCTTGGTGGCGGTCAGGAGTATGCAAAACTCCTCTCAGAAGGTCTTGTAAAAAAAGGTCATGAGGTCACGGTTTTTACAACAAACAGTCTTACAAATGAAGATATCCTCTCTCTTTCCTTTACTCCTCCCTTCCTTTCGCGCAAGAAGAAAATAAAGCCACTCAAGGAAAGGGAAACAGTTGGTGGAGTATCTGTCAAGAGATTTCCTGTAAAAGGAAGATTCTACAGCTTCAACAGTATCCCTGAAATGTTTAGCAGCATGGACGATTTCTCAGATTATGATATCATCACATCATACGGTTTCAATCTTCTTTCTTCCTTTGAAGCTTGCAGGAAGGCTAAGAAGCAGGGGAAGCCCTTTGTTCTGAATGGTGTTGATGTTCTTGTTCCTAAGACTCTTCCACTTCCAGCAAGAGCTCTTAAATGGATTTATGACTTAAGTTTCGGAAGATACCTAGCGAAAAATTCAGACTATATTATTTCTTTCACAGAGGACCAAGTTAAGGACTATGTAAAAAGGGGTGTCGATGAATCAAAAATAGGGATAGTTCCTCCACCTCTCATTCTAAAGGACTATTCGTCCAAAGTCAGCGAATCTTTTCTGAAGCGCCATGGAATAAAGAAGGGCGATAAGCTTCTCCTCTATGCCGGAAGAATCACAGAACATAAGGGGATACAGGATGTTATTGAGAGTCTTCCTGCAATCAGGAAAAAAGTTCCGACCATAAAATTCTTCATAGCTGGCGGAGATTATGGCTACACGGAAATTCTTCAGCGCCTCATAAAGAAAAAAGGCGTGGAAGACTGCGTCTTTTTCGTTGGTCCATACAAAGCGCGTGAGAAGGAATTAGTACAATTCTTTGCCGCCGCTGATGTTTTTATTCTTCCCTCAAATATGGAGGGCTTTGGAATCGTTCTTGCAGAGGCAATGGCCTGCGGAACTCCCTGCATCGCTTACAATATCCCTGCAGTAAGGGAAGTCATAAGTGATAGGAAGAATGGCTATCTTGTTGAGGACAAGGAAGACTTGAAAAATCATATCATTTCTATGTTTTCTAACCCAACAGAGCTCAAGAGAATGGGTGAAAATGGGAAAGAGTCGGTCAAAAGGCTCTCTCAGTCTGCCGTCGTTTCTAATCTTGAAAACATATACAAAAAGGTATTAAATAGTAAGCGAGAGAAATCTTGAAGATGGCGAAGCAAAAAATACTGGTAACTGGGGGCTCAGGTTTCATCGGAAGCCACCTATGCGATTTCCTGCTAGGGAAAGGCAATGATGTAGTCTGTGTTGACAATTTTTTCACTGGAACAAAAAGTAATGTTGAGCATCTTCTTGAAAATGATTCATTCGAGCTTTTGGAACACGACATAATCGAGCCTCTAGAGATGGAAGTTGAGCAGATATACAACCTCGCTTGTCCTGCATCTCCGGTACATTATCAGGAAAACCCTGTCAAGACGGTAAAAACGAGCGTTATGGGTATGATTAACATGCTTGACCTTGCACAGTCTTCAAATGCCAGAATCTTACAGGCATCGACTTCAGAGGTTTATGGAGATCCGGAAGTTCACCCTCAGCCGGAGACCTACAATGGAAATGTCAATCCTCTAGGTCCAAGAGCCTGCTACGATGAGGGGAAACGTGTCGCTGAAACTTTGATGATGGATTATCACAGAGAGAATCAAGTAGATATAAGAATTGCAAGAATTTTCAACACATATGGACCGAAGATGGCTCAGGATGACGGAAGGGTTGTTTCCAATTTCATAATCCAGGCTCTTACTGGAAAAGATTTGACAATATACGGTGACGGGAAACAGACTAGGAGTTTCTGCTATGTCAGCGATATGGTTCTTGGACTTTATGAAATGATGAACCAGAATAACATAGGTCCAATAAATCTAGGAAATCCACATGAAATAACTGTCGGGGACCTTGCAACTGAGATAATCGAGCTTTCAGATTCTATCTCTCAAGTAATCTTTAAAGAGCTTCCAGAAGACGACCCGAAACAGAGGCAGCCTGATATAAGTCTTGCCCGCGAAGTCCTTGGCTGGGCCCCTCAGGTTTCTCTCAAGGAAGGTATGTCTCTCACAGTGAAATATTTCAAGGAAGTCCTTGGTAAGTGATGAAGCAAAAAAAGACAATACTGTTCGGAATAACAAACAATTTTTTCAAGGAGCAGCTATCTCTTATTTCTACTGAGCTTATTTCGCGTGGATATAATGTAATTATTCTCACAAGCTCTAAAAAAGTAAACAGCTATTTTCTTATCAACAACCCTGATATACGTTCTATATATCTTCCCCAAGCTGGACGATCACTCGGGTTGAAATATTCTGACAGCGGTCTTGACGAGCTTTTCAAAAAATACAATTTCAATCAGGATCAGTTTTTCTTCCGTGAAACAAAAATAATGGGAAGAAAGAAAAAATGCCTGAGGCATTACTGCTTTCCGATATTATCCTACTTAGATAGATTCTTTGAAGAGGAGAAAATAGACTATTTCGTCAACTGCGGTGAGGCACTTTCCAATATAATGATGTGGCTTGTCTCAAAAAAGACGAATGTTGAGTACTTTCACACAACCTGGGTTGGATACATCGATAACATGCACTACTGGGATTCAGACCTTAACAGAATAAGCTGGATAAAGCCCGAGTTTCTCAGAAAGAAGCTAAGTAAGGGCGATTTGAAGATTGCAGAGGATTTCTTGTCGGCTAGCAAGAAAGAGAAGAAGGTTCAGGGCTTCGAGCCGAGAAAAGTTTTCACTTACTACTTTTTCAAGAAATATCTGATGTATCTATATAACTACATTTCAACAGGTCCTGCCCGTATGGAGACATATTCGCCTCCGACTCTTGCAAATCTCTGGATATCGAGGTTTTTCAAGTCCATTTACTACCGCTCATATTACAAGGATTTCGATAAAAATGAGAAATATTTTTACTTCCCCCTGCACCTTTACTACGATGCTATAATCGCGCTGACGAATCAAGAGTTCTACAGACAGGACGAGGCAATAAAAATGGTCGCCGAAAATATTCCGAAAGATCATATAATTATTACAAAGGAGCATCCGGTACTCGACGGAACTATGCCCTTTGATATGATGAGTGCTATCTCGAAACTGGACAATGTGAAAATTGTCAAGCCTCACATTAATTCTCATGAAATAATAAAAAACTCATCCGGAGTAATTACAATTGCCTCTTCAGTCGGCTGGGAAGCAATGCAGTACAGCAAGCCGGTTATAACACTTGCCGACACCTTCTTTGACTATAAGAATCTTACAAGGAAGGCGAAGAATGAGGCGGAGCTCAAAAAACTTGCCAAGCAGGCGGCGGAGGGAAAATTGAAGTTCAACAGGCAGGACCTTCTGCAATATACTTATTCTTTTGTAAAATCGCACCAGCCAAATGATTACTTTGCTGAGGACAGTCTGTCCCTTGATCGCAGCGCGAAAAATATCCGGGGCCTTGCCGATGCTATAGAGGCTGAAATAAAATACAGAGAAAGCAATTAGAGTTTTTCGTGCTAGCTAAGATCTTCAGGAACCAGAACAGGAATATCAAAAGTTCGGTCTCCTTCGTAGCCTTCCATTATGTTGTCCTAAAATCTCTTCTACAGGTAATTAATAAGGTAAGTTATTTAACTTCCAAATATCATCTAAAATTACAAACGGGGCTATGGTGTAATCCGGGAGCACGGTTGGCTCCAAACCAACTGGTCGGGGTTCAAATCCCTGTGGCCCCACTCTTACTTACCTAGAGTATTTACTTTTCAGCGTCTAAACATATTTAAGCTCCGGCAATTAATCCAGATTATGACCCGAATCATGGCAATCGCCGCCGGTAAGGGCGGGGTCGGTAAAACAACCACTACTGTTAATCTCGGTTCTGCGCTTGCCAAACTGGGCAAGAATGTTATAATTGTCGATACCAATCTTACCACGCCTAATGTCGGTCTGCACCTCGGTATGCACGGCAAGATGACCACTCTCAATGATGTTCTGGAGGGCAATGCAAACATAATTGACGCGATTCACATTCATGAATCCGGAATGCGCGTAATCCCTGCAGGGCTTCATATGCGCTATCTTAAAACGACGAATCCTAATCGGATATGGGACACGGTTCTCGACCTCTTCGGAAGCGCCGACTTTGTTCTCCTTGATACACCTGCTGGATTGGAGGAAGGCGCAAAAGCCGTTCTGAATGCGGGCGAGGAAGTTCTTATCGTCACAAACCCGGAAATCCCTGCACTTACAGACGCTCTCAAAACTGTGAGGATGGCCTACGAGTCTGGGGCATATGTCGTCGGTGCCGTGATAAACAAATATCGAAAGGATCCGAAAGCTTTGAGGAAGGAAGAAATAGAGGCGATGCTTGACTTGCCTGTTATCGGAATAATTCCACACGACGACGAAGTCAGGAAAAGCATACAGGCAAAGAATCCTGTTGTTTTAAGAAAACCGAAATCTCCTGGTGCTATGGCTTACAAAAGACTGGCATCCGAACTTGCCGGCGTTGAATATACAGTTCCTGCAGAAGGTCTGCCTGTTGTAAATGCTCTGAAGAGAATGTTCGGGGTATGAAGCAGTAATTTTACTCCAATCCTTCAACTTTAATCTCAAAAAGCGTAACTCCGACACCTATTCCGAAATTATCAAGCACTTCAGGGTGAACCTCGCCAAATGCGCCGATTGCTTTGCCATTGGCGACGACTTCTGCGGCTCTTCCTTCTATAAACAACGGGTCCTTGCTCTCCTTGAGCGCGAATGGAGTCCCCGTCGAACGCATAAAGGCCTCAAAAAGCGACTTTATTTCTGAAAATCCTGCTCCTGTGTGAGACAGAGCTGCAGCAATCCGGGTTTCATTAACTGCTCCCGTTTCTGAGCTCTTGTCGAGCTTAGCAACGGCGCCGGCTTCAAAGATTCTGTGAGGCATTTCCGAGCTCGCATTTGTTGAAAGTGTCCATAAAAGACCTGGCGCGAGCGAGGCTCTCAGGCAGGTATAGTCTGAAGTTTTTGGATTCTCTATTTCTACACAATTCTCCCTCTTTCTTCGGAGCATTCCGAACTCGCGCTCAGTATTTGAAAGTATAAAATTCTTCACTTCCTGCAGTCTGAGTCCTGCAAGCGCCCTGGCAAGGAAGAGCCTCTTGTCAACTGCAGGGTCTGGTTTCGCAACAGAAGGAATGTCAGGTATCCTTGGCTCGAAGCGCCAGTAACCATGTGATATCGCAATATCCTCAACCAGGTCTATTTGGTGCATAATATCCGTCCTGTAAGCGGGTACTGTTATTTTGTCTCCTGAAACTCCATATCGCATTTTCTCAAGCGCGCCTTTTATTTCAGAAGATTTCATATTGAGGTCAAGGAGTTTGTTCGCATAATTTATGTCAAGCGACATCTCTCGTCCTTTAAGATTCGGGAATTTCTTAGGTCCTCCTGGATATTCTGCTGTAACTTCGTAAAGCTCGAGTCCCCTGTCGTGAAGAGCAGTAGCGACAACATTCAACATTTCTTCAACAGCTTTCATCTCATTTCCAGTCACTTCAATCAAGATGTCCTTTGTTCCTATATCTATCTTGGAGAACTCAGCGTTCGTTATGGGGAGAAGCGACATTGTCCGACCTTTCGCATCTTCATAAACTCCATAGCTCGTCAGACCCTGCATCAAATGACTGTATTCTATCGCCTTGGGATGCTCGTTCAGTATTTTTTCAATAGTCCTCTCACTTTCAAAAGCAAGAGGAACAAATTTGTGGCTCTTGTTCTTTGTTGTATATTTCACAGGCCACTCTACATCGCTTATGTCATAGCTTCCTATGGACGCCTTCTTCCGCTTCCTTCCAATTGTTACTGATAGCTTTTCCTGGAGCTGCATAAACTCTGCTATGAGTTCCTCGTCGAATTTTATTCCTTTAACAACAGCGAATGCGGCGAATTTTCTGTCCTTTACGGACTTGTCTATTATGACTTTGTAATTGGACTTTCTAACATTGTAATTTATCGGACCCTTCCGTACTCCGAGGAAGCCCTGTAGAGCTCTTGCCATTCCCTCAATCGCAAGCAGGTCAGGTCTATTAGGGAATATCTCAAACTCAACATAATTCTTATCGTAGCTTTCCACAGGCGTCCCTAGCATTGGCACAAGCTCGTGGTATTCGTTGTCTTTTATCTTGCGCCCGACAAGCTTTTCAAGGTCCTTCCTGCTGAATCTTACAACTGCCATTATACTGATGGCACCTCTCTCAGCCACTTGAGGTCATTTTTATAAAAGAAACTCCGTATGTCTTTGAGACCGAGACTCATCATCAGTGGCCTTTCTATGGACAGTCCCCAAGCTAACACCGGCACATTTATTCCCAGTGGTTCTGTAACTTCAGGGCGGAAGAGTCCTGAACCCCCAAGCTCTATCCATTCCTTCTTGTCCTTGAGGTAGACTTCAATCTCTGTACTCATTTCAGTATATGGGAAATACGCCGGTCTGAATCTTATCTTGTCGAATCCGAGCCTTGTGAAGAACTCCTTTAGGTATCCTAATAGGTCACGAAAACTCGCGTTCTCGTCAATTACTATTCCATCAATCTGCGTAAATTCCGGAAGATGTTTGTAGTCAACTGTTTCGTTTCTGAAGACTCGTCCTATGCAGAACACTTTTGCAGGCGGCTTGATTTTCGTCAGCCATCTTGCAGAAACTGCTGTAGTGTGTGTTCTCAATACTGGCTTTTCGGCCAGACTTCGTTTCCAGTCATACTGCCAGCCTGTCGAGCCCTGTGTACCTTCTTCATGAGCTCTTTTTACAGCATCAACATATTTTTTCTCAGGAAGCCTGCTTTTTTCAGGGTTTTTCAGGTAAAATGTATCAGCAAGGTCTCTTGAAGGATGGTCTTGCGGTTGAAAGAGAGCGTCAAAGTTCCAGAATGTACTTTCAACATAATTTCCCCCCATCTCTTCGAAGCCGAGCTCAAGGAATGTTCTTCGTATTTTCTCCGTTGCCAGTGTGTGCGGATGTAGAGTGCCTCCAAAATAAGGCTGGGTCTGCGCGTTTATGTCGTATCCTCGGATTTTCCGTCCCTTCCAGCTCTTGTTTTTCAGAATCTCTGGCGTTATATTTTCTATTGCTCTACCTCTGCTAGTCTTTGGCTCTTTTAGAAGCTCAAGAAGGTATGTTGTTGTATCATCATTTTCCACAATTCCACGCTTTTTCAGCTCATTTGCCTGCTCTGGTCCAAAAGAGTCCAAATTTGCGAGACTTCCAAATTCTCCCCTTCCAAGAAGTTTCTCTCCTAAGTCTGTTATCTCAAAAACAAGGCCCTTGTCACCTTTTCTTACATCTGCCCAGGCATTCTTCTTGAAAATTCCTATGCAGGCTGCAATAGCATTTTCGTCTATATTCAGTTCTTCTGCAAGTTCCTTGGAGCTCTTGAGACCTGTTTTCAGAGCATCTAATATCTGTCTTTCAGGAAGCCCTTTTTTGAGATATTTTTCTCCAAGTTTCGTAAGTTTCAGTGAGTCGGAGACATCTTTGTTCAGCTTTACAAAACCTTTTTCAGAAAGAGAATATCCAAAG
>DAFN01000006.1:30318-33347 GCA_002495465.1 archaeon UBA55
CTGCCTGTATCTTTTCAATTCCTCCTGCCTCTGCCACTTCTGAGGCACTTCCCTTTCCGCCTAGTGTCTTTAGCCCTTTTATGACCTTGCTTTCAATGGGGTGTAAATCCATAGCTCAGGCTTTGTAAATAAAGATTAAATAGCTTTTGAATTAGGCAAACAATTTTCTAATGACATCAAGTGTGTAGAGGATCATTGCCTGCGTCTGTCCTTTACTGGGATAAAAAGAATCCTTTTTTGTGTGAACTGATGATATTCTGACCTGATTTATCAGGTGAATCTGCTGGGTTAGTCCGGGGTCAAAGCGTATGTCCCTCTCAGTCAGCTTGGCTATAATTTTACCAAGACCTATCCCTGGGCTTGTTTCCATCAAATCAGTTCCGGTTGCCTCGTAATATTTTCGAAGAAGTGCTGTTTCTAGAACTCTTCCGCACATAACAACTCCTGCCCGGTTGCATCCGGCCTCGAAGCTCTTTCGTATCTCATTCAGGTCAGCCACAATGTCTGCTCTGACGTCTTCAGGAATATCAGGAATATCTGTAAATAATGGAGTTTTTTCTGAGCCGGCACCAAGTTTTAGACTTGAGCTTAGCTCCTCAAGTCTGTCAAGAACTTTTGACAGCTGTGCTTCTCCAGTTTTTTTGTTCAGTTCTGAAATTGTAGTAAGTATCTGAAGCACTATCTCCTCATTTCCTATATATGCGTCTCTCAACTCAACAAGATTCCACGCCTCTTTTTGCAGAGAGTCAAGAGCGTTTGTTAGATTGCTCTTGTGGTATCGCACTTTCCCGGAGCTATAATCAAAATAATCTTCTGGGTCTGCTTCATTACCCTCCTTTGCGTGGACTCCTCTTATTGCCAATTTTGCCTTGCTAATCTTGCCACTGAATTTATTGAGAATATCCTTCATAACTTACTTTAACGAGTCCTAAACTTTAAGCTTTTCCACTAGGTCCTCTGTTTTGCAGTACTCCTGCTCAGTAGTGTCCCTCTTTCTTATCGTTACCTTTCCATCCTCTAATGTGTCGTGGTCAACCGTTATGCAGTAGGGAGTTCCTATCTCATCAAAACGTGCATAACGTTTTCCAATTGAGCCCCCTGCGTCATACTTTGCCATTATCTTATTTTTTATTAAATCAGAAAATATTTCTTCAGCTTTCTCCGGGAGGCCGTCTTTTTTCACCAGCGGAAATATTCCTGCTTTAATTGGAGCCATCTCAGAAGTAAATTTGAAATAAGTCCTGTCTTCTTCCTCTACGAAAGACTGTTCCAGGAGGCAGTAGAAGGGTCTGTCTATTCCGAAAGATGCTTCCATAACATGTGGAATAAACTTTTCTCCCTCATCGTGGACCTCAAGTTTTTTCCGTGAAGTCGCCGCGTGCCTACTCACATCATAGTCTGTCCTGTCTGCGATTGCAGCCACTTCAACCCAGCCAAAATCCTCTGAAAGTATTTCTACATCCCATGTCTCAGAGGAGTAATGAGCCCTCTCATCAGAAAGCTGCTGTCTGCAACGCATCTTTGAACGAGGTATTCCAATTTCTTCAAAGAATTTCTCGGCAAGCGCAAGATAGTAGGCCTGCAATTGCGAGGCTATGACTCCGTCCTTAACAGCATCCTCTACGGTCATTTCAAGAACTTCCTTTCTCTCTTCCTCCTGGTATTTTTCGGTGTAAAGCGGAAGAATATGGTTTTTAACTCTTGAAAATTTTGGATGCTCCTTTTTCCTAGGATTATAAAATATCTCTGCTTCTGCCTGTGTGAATTCGCGAAGTCTTATCATTCCCTGCCTTGGGGATATTTCATTCCTGAATGAGCGTCCTATCTGGCATACACCCATTGGCAGCTTCTTTCTCCCAACTTGATAAAGCCTGTCGAAGGCGACGAACATTCCCTGTGCTGTCTCCGGTCTTAAATAAAGGTCCCTCTTTATTTTTCCGGCTCCTGCTTCACTTTTGAACATGAGGTTGAAGGTCCACACCTCTGAAAAAGTGCCTCCGCACTTACATTTAATCTTATTGTCACTTATCAGCTTTTGAAGCTCTTTCATTCCCATAGCGTCCGCACTTATCTCAAGCTTTTCTTCCACAAGATGGTCCGCCCTGTAGTTCTCCTGGCATTTCGTACATTCAACAAGGGGGTCATCAAAGTGGTCTATATGCCCTGAGGCTAAGAAAACACTCTCCGGCATCAAAATTGGGGTTTCTATTTCAGACATCCCCTCCCTTATAATAAAAATCTCCCTCCATTTATTTTCTATATTCTGCTTCAGAAGCGATCCAAGGGGACCATAGTCAAAAAAGCCTCCAATTCCTCCGTAAATCTCCGAGCTCGGCCACATAAATCCGCGGCTTTTCGCTATTCGCAATATCCTGTCGTACTTTCGCTCTGTCATTATTTCCTCTTTTTCTTAATCTCAATTGTTGCCTGAAGATCTCTCAGGTCAACGCGCTTTCCTGCCTCAAATTCTTTCTTCACCTTTTCAGCCTTTTTCAGTACTTTTATCCCACCCATTGAGGCAATTTCTCTTGCTTTTTTCTTCTCTGCTTTTATACCCTTGGTGATTTTTTCAAGTTTGTCTATATTTTCTTTATTCAGCTCTTCGAAATTCTTTATTTGTTCCCGCTTTTCCATCAACTTTCCATGCGTTTTATTTGCGGATGACCTGCTTTTTCTCAGCTCTGCATAAGCCTTGATGAGGTCTTGGTGCACAGACTCTGATTTTTGTGCAAGTCCTACAACATCTTGGTGTTTTTTACTGGCTTCACGTGTGCTGCTTTTTAACACTCTTGTTGCAGATACCTGAGTTTCAAGAGTTCCGGCCTCTTTACTGAGTACATCAAACTCTTCTCTCATCTTTTTCTCTTCCTTGAACGATACTCCTGAAGTCTCTATTTTCCATAATAAGCTCTTTATTCTTTTCTTCAGAATAGAGTAGGTACTTGGTGCTGCCGGAGTTTGAGGGTTTTTCTCCTGTACCTTTTTTGCCTCTTCCCTCTGCTTATTGAGAGCTTCTCGTTCATACTTCC
>DAFN01000006.1:33355-33846 GCA_002495465.1 archaeon UBA55
CTGCACACTCTCATTCAACTTGTCTCTCTCCTTTTTCAGCTTCTTTACATCGGAGCTAGATTTCTTTACAATTTCATTCAGACTGTCCCTATCATTCGCTAATTTAGATGCATCTCTCTTTAGCTTGTTTAGTGGGCTCAGCGCTTTCTGAAGCTTTTCCTGGTCTTTTTTTAGCTCTTCAAAGTTCATCAGTCTCTCAACATAAATTTTTCGACCTTACTTTCGGCCTTCGCACGAGCTTTTTGATGTGTTGACAAGAATTTATTAATCTTTTCTATGCATATTTCCTTAAGTTCTCCACTTAGGAGTTCTCCGCTTTTGTATGCGTGGTACACCTGTTCCAGTTTCTTGTCATCTTCTTCAAAGTAAGTAAGCCATTGATATGCTACGTCAATGTTTGGGTTTCCCCCTTTCTTTCTGTGTTCCTCAACTGTGTCACGGCCCCCTGAAAATGCGTATTTTCGTATCTTTCTGGAAACTTCTTCAGGTGA
>DAFN01000006.1:33893-39663 GCA_002495465.1 archaeon UBA55
GAAGAACTCATTTTTGAATCTCCCTTCAAAGATGGTAAGAATTTGCAGTTTATGGAGGCCGGCTTTGGATATCCAAGTTTGGGGGCTACATCCCGAGTTATGCGGAAGTGAGGGTCCTGGTCTATCGCATAAGGTATTAGGCAGTTTGTAGGCTCTCCCTCTCTGATAGAAGGCAGGAAGGCCGGAACGGACTGCATAGATGTGTAGAATATACTTCCAATATTAGTTTCATTTGTATATCCGAACACAGCTTTTGCCGTGCTTAGTGTAATTCGTTTTGATATCTCAACCGCAACCGGATACATAGTTTTCGCATATTCCGTATTCTTGAAAATGCTAGTCTTCTTGTGGTCAAATCCAAGAGCTATTATATCCAGTATGTTGTCATTTGCCCATTTTTCACTCTCTTCCATTGTCAGATTATTCTTGAAAAGGAACTTCTCTTCATCAGGTATCTGAAAGAGCAGAGGGGCATCAAATGTGTCCTGCAGCCATTTGGTGAACATCCACGGTATCATATGCCCTAGGTGTATGGGTCCCGATGGAGATCTTCCTGTATACAGGTAAAATTTCTTCCCCTTATCATAGTCTTTTAGTATTATGTCAAGGTCTCTGTGAGCAAAGAAATGCTTGCGTCTAAGGAAGTGATGCAGTTTTCCGTATTTTTCCATCTTTTTCAACAGCGGGTCGTCTATTTCCTTAGTTCCAAACTCTTTCACTATCTCGCTGTAGTCAACATCTCCATGAACTTCCCATGGTGTGACTGTGTATTCCTTTGCCATAAATTCTGATACTATCGGGGCTTATAAATTATTTCTGTCTCGTCCCTAAACGTTCCATAAGAGATGAAATCATAAGCGGTAGCATAGTAGTCGCGTCTCCTTCTATATCTATATGATCTGCCTTCTCTTTTACTTTCCCCCAGGATATTGCTTCTTTGATTCTTGCTCCGGAAAGTGATCCGTCCCACTCTGGTGCGGTTGTTATGTATACTGCGTAGTCAAGACCACCTCTGAACTGGTTCCACCATATAGTGTGATGCTTGCTTATTCCGCCACCTATCATAAAGGCTCCTGTGGTTTTGGCGTCCATTACTATGGAGTTCAGTTCATGCCCATCTTTGAAAAGGTCAATCTTGAAGTCAGGCTTCTTCTGTGAGAATAGCCACATCTGCGATCCAAATGCCCCGTCTGTAGGTCCTGGTATGTAAATTGGTATTTGCTTTTTCCAGGCCCAGTAAAGTATTGAGCTCTCTTTATTATCTTCATCCTTTAGACTCTCTCCAAGCGCCCAGCACAGCTCCTTTGTACTGTATTCCCTTTTCTCTGCGTAGAGCTTTTCAAGAAGTGGCTGTATCCTGTCTTCAAGTATTTCTCCATAGCACTCATTAGGAATTAGAACGTTTCCCTCTCTGTTTATCCCTTTCTTGTAGAGCTCGGCGTCATCCATTTCGAAATCTCCGTGATAGTAATCTCTCCACACTCTTGCATAATCGTGGTCAACCATTCCGCTTGTTGTTATGAAAACATCGACAAGCTGGTTTTTTATGAGGTCCCTATAAATTCCTCTGCATCCAGTGGATACAGGAGCAGAGGGGCTGGAGAAGAACTTTACACATCCTTCGTCTCGGTTCATTTTCTCAAGTATATTTACTCCGACAGCCAGTTTTTTCGCGACGAAGCCGCCTGATTCAAACATTTGTCTTACTATGCTGTCAGCTCCCTCATTCGCTTCAAGTATTATGTCTTTAACTGGTTTTGAATCAGTGTATTCCTTTGCCATCAATAGAATCTCTTACTCATTCTTAGTTCTATATAATCTCCACTTACCGGAAAGTGTGAACTAGGACCACCTAATCTGAGTGCTCCGTTCACATAATATTTCCAGGCGTGAGTGCTGTTTGAGGTTTTACTGATATTTCCAACTGCTACTGTGGAAAGGTCAGAGCTTAGTGAAGCAATTTCTCTGAATAAGTCAATCGCACTTTTTCCTTCTTCTAATGTAATTACCCTTGATACACTACCTTCCATCCCAAAGACAACAACAGCCTGAACAAAATCCTGATTGGTTTGTCCCGTGTCTCCTGAGCCTGTTATATAATATCCTAAAGTTGCGAAGACAAACATTGCCACGAGCCCGATAAGAACCCATGCTTGGGAGTTCATTCTTACTCCAAAAATTACTAGCCCTTTATCTTTTCGTGGCCTTTTCGCCATCAGGGCGTTACTCTCCCAAGTGTGTAGTATGTCACTCCATTATCGTTGTCCACTACTGCAATCCAAAGCTCTTTCTTTACAGAGTGTCCAAGCCTGACAAGCCTGGAGAATTCTGTCAGCGTCATGCTGAAATTCTCCGGAAGTGCGTGGATAAGATACTTTGCATGGTCTTCTCCTGGTACGCAACCTCTTTCATATATTCTAAAATGCGCTCCAAACTTAAATCCGGATTTTACAATGTAACCCCGATCTCTGATATCACTGAATGCTACATACTGTACAAAACTTCCTGGGTCTCTCTCCTCTGCGTGGGCAAGTAGAGTATCAAAATCCATTTCCTTCTTTCCCTTCTTAACCTTTAGTTTTCCATTTTCTACAAGATAAAGAGCTTCGACTAATGGGATTACGAGTTTTCCTCCCTTTCCAATCTCCCCAAAATAACCCTTTTGATTCAGGGTGCTTGCCTCCTTTTTATCGGAGACAATTACATTTCCTCCCACAAGCGTACCGCTTGCAGCTTTGTTAGATGACATAGTCAATTACTGTATTGTCTTTATTATAAAGCTTAGGTTTATGTAACGCCTCTGAATTTATTTACAGTTTTCCAGAAAATATTTGTCTTGTACTTTTCCCCAACTAGGTCTCCTGCAAGTCTTTTGAATGCGTGGGCAGCTGGTGAGTTAGGCTTGTTGAGAACTATTGGGTTGCGCGCTCCAAGACTCTTGCTTACATTCTTGTCAAATGGTATTTTTGCAATAATTGGATAATTGTTAAGTATTCCTTTAACGGTTTCATCCTTTAGTTCATAACTTGAGCCGGTTACCTTGTTAAGTATGATACCCCTTACAGGGACACTCATCTTCTCTGCCATTTTCAGAGCTTTTAGGGAGTCTATAAGTGCTGGAAGTTCCGGATTTGTAACAATGAGAACTTCGTCTGCCGCATTTAATGTCTTGATATCGCTTCCCCAGAGTCCTATTCCACAGTCCATTATAACTATTTCATACTTCTCTTCAAGTGGTGAAAGGGCTTCTCTCATACTTCCTGAGAATCCGTTCTTTGCGCCGAATATAGAAAGGCCTGCAGGTATAACATCAAGTCCGGAACTGTGTCTGGATACCGCGTCAAATATACTGTAATCTTGCTTTAGTGCCCCGTTAAGATTATTGTTTGGTCTTGGTGGAAGTCCTAATTGAAGAGCAACATTTGGAGTTATTATATTTGCGTCTATAACAACTACTTTCTGTCCAATATCGTTTAGAGATGCTCCAAGATTAACTGCGGTCGTTGTTTTCCCAACTCCGCCCTTTCCGGATAAAACTACTATGTATTTTGTAATTCTAGATCACCTTTTATTATCTCTGATAACTCTCCTAGATTGCCGAGCAGATATTTAAACTTTTATCTACTGGTTTTCGTCTAGGGTATCAATGACACTTTCTATATACTCACTTTCAGGTTGTTTTTTACTTCTCTTTCGCTTCCCCTTTCCTGTTGATTTCTTGCTTTTCTTTCCTTTTGCGTCATCTTGTTCAGATTTCTCTGCGTTTTCAAGGCTCTGAACTTTTCCAGTCAGTCCTTCTAGAACTTCTCTGAGTTCAATTGCCTCTTGGTGCGTTCTGTTAAATGAGGAAATCACTTCCTCAAGATTATTTATTAGTGTTTCAACCTCTTCAGGTGATGCTCCTTCTGTACCTTCTTTCTCAGTTGTTTTGTGTGATTCCCCAGTCTGCTTGAAATTTCTAAGCTCTATTTTACTTAGGTCAAGTCTTTCTCCACCAGCGATTTCTGTTTCCACTCCTTTCTGTGTTTCTGCTTGCTTGAGAATTCCCGCGATACCTGTAAAAGGAGCTGTCTTTTTCTTACTCTGCTCTTCATTCTCATCTTGGCCTGCATCGGCTATTTCCAAAGCTTCCTTGATTATTGCCATCTCTTCATCATCTTCCTTTTCTTTTCCAGCTTTCATCCCATGCCTACTCCTCTGTGACCTTATATAATATGTCATAACGAGAGAAAGCAGAATTATTCCGGCAATTACCGAAATCATTCCCCTTCCTCCTTTCATAAATGTGAACAGTCCGGTCACGACTCCTCCTCCGTATGCGCCTTCTCCTGTTTCAGAGCGAACATCCACATTTACAGTCGTGTAATCGTAGTCTCCGTCAGAGCTTTTGATGTAGACTCGCATTGTGTTGTTTCCTATAGTGTTATTTCCGAAATTTATTGTGGCTGTTATATCTGCTTCCTGACCGAATCCGAGTGTGACATTATTCGGACTAATCGTTGCATTTATTTTGTCAACATAGATGCTGAAGCTTTTAGTAACTGTGTCCTTATTGTATACTCTGAGGCTCAGGTTAACTGAGCCTGTTCCATTGATAAAAACTTCAGGAGTAAGGGTGTCGATTTCAGGTGAAAACTCACCCTGTTTTTCAACTACAATAAAGTTTATTTCTCTGCTTACGTCCCTCTCAGTTGATCCGATAACTTCTGCTTCAAAACGAACACTGTATGTTCCAAGTTTGTCCTGTATTTTATCATTGTCTGTCTGTATCAAAAAGTTGAGTTTCTTACTTTTCCCACTTACCAATGTTACATTTTGTTCTGCAGCTCGTTCACCGTTTATATTAAGATAAACTTTAGCATTTGTAGGATAGTCATTCTGAAAATCTCTGAAGTGCACGTCTACTGAAAATAACATTTCTTCTCCCATTGTACTGCGTATTTTATCAGAATCAACAGATGGGTTGCGTAGCTCTATATCGTCATAATTCAGAGACCCTGGTGTTGCTGTATCAACTTGGTAAAGGTAGGAACTTTCAACTCTGATTGTTTCACTGTGATTAAGAAGAACTGTACTTCCTTCTGTGACATTCAGTCTTATAGTGTAATTGCCCTCTTGAAGGAAACCAAGCTCGTCTGGTGTAAGTGTTGCTGTAAACCTTCCGCTATTGTTTGTATCAGGAATCAAATATTCTTTCAAAGCCTCATTGAGATATACCAAAATGCTGTAGTTTGCTCCAGTTCCGTTCTCTTTCAAATACCCTGTTATTGAAATACTCTGTTCGGCCTTGCTGTCCGCTCCGAATGTAATATTTCGCGGATATATGTCAAGGCTTACAAATTCAAGGTCCTTTAGCACTGAAAAATTCATCTGAAGCTCATTGTTGCTCAGATTAGTGTCGTTTATGCTGTTGCCTGTATCATTAATATTATAGGATGCTGTAAAAGTATAATCTCCAGGAATTCCAGCTGTCCAGCTTTGTGTGTATGTTCTGCTTTCTCCGGCTGAAAAACCATTGTTGCTATCAATACTAGTCCAGTTTACTGATGCATTTGAATTTACTATATTGAAATAAACACTAATATTTCCAACTGTTTCATTTCCAAGGTTTTTCAGACTTGTCTGAACCTCAAGAGGCTCTCCTGAGCGTATTTCAGAGTCATTGATAGACAGAGTAGTAATTTCTATGTCAACAAAAGCGTGAGCAGGAGCTGCTATTAGTGCAAAAAACAAGACCACCATTCCCACGATTTTAATGCCTTTCATATTC
>DAFN01000006.1:39798-40017 GCA_002495465.1 archaeon UBA55
GATCTTCAGTCTGATGCTCTCCCAGGCTGAGCTACAGTCCCGATTTGTGACTATCTTATTGCAACATCCCTATAAAACGTTTCTGCACTAAAGCTTTTAAATCCAATTTCCTATGCTTATTATGGTTCAGATTACAAAAGCGGATGGAAGCCGCACAGTTTTCAAAAAAAGCAAAATAGTTGGAACCTGCCTTCGCTCAGGCCTTTCAAAAGAGATTGC
>DAFN01000006.1:40103-42072 GCA_002495465.1 archaeon UBA55
ATTCTGAAAAAGACTCTAATTCTTATAGACAAGTACGAATCGAAACAACATAAATACAAGTATAATTTGAAGCAGGCAATAGCAGAACTTGATCCTGAGCACAATCAGTTTGAAAGATTTGTTACTCATCTTTTCAGAGAGCTCGGCTATAAAACTCGATGGAATGTAATTGTTCAGGGGGAAGTTATTGAGCATCAGATAGATTCTCTTCTTGAAAAGGGCGGGCGAAAACTTCTGATAGAGTGCAAGCATCACATAAATCCTCACCGGCTGACCGGTCTCGGAACTGTTCTGACTACTTGGGCTGTTCTCGACGACGTTCGAAAAGGTCCAAATCCTTATAACAACATCTGGCTTGTCAACAATACAAAATTTTCAAACCACGCAAAAAAATATTCTGCCGGCAAGAAAATGAAACTAATTGGCTGGAATTTTCCTAAAGGTGGCTCTCTACCTGAACTAATAGAAAAAACACAGGCTTATCCTGCAAATATTATTTCTATGAGTGCAAAAGAGCGCAAGATCATAATGTCTAATAATATACTTCTTGTCAAAGAGCTTGCCTCCTGCAGACCGGACTCTCTGAGTAAAAAAACAGGTCTTCGAAAATCACGCGCTGAAGAGCTCATTGTAAAAGCAAAGACATTACTCAGGGCTTAGTTCTTCTTACTCTACTGTCACACATTTGGCAAGATTTCTTGGTTTGTCAGGAGACAAGCCTCTCAGAACTGTTACATGGTATGCCAGAAGTTGCAGAATCAGAATGTAAAGCAGTGGGTATTCCTCATTCCCTGTTTTGGGAACCCTTAGAACTTCTGAAGCTACATTTCCTACCTTTTCATCTCCTTCCCAGGAGAGTGCAAATATAAGTCCTCCCCTTGCTTTAACTTCTTCCATATTTGAAATCGTTTTGTCATACATTTCGGGGAGAAGTGGAACAATTACAGGTGTTCCCTTTTCTATGAGGGAAAGCGTCCCGTGCTTCAGCTCTCCTGCCGGCATCCCCTCTGCATGCATATAGCTGATTTCCTTTAGTTTGAGAGCACCTTCCATAGCGAGCGGATATCCAAGTCCTCTCCCTATAAAATAGGCGTTTTCCTTTTCCTGTATTTTCTCTGCAATTTTCCTGATATCAGGTTCAAGTTCCAGAACCTTTCTCTGCATCTTTTCGAGTCCTGTTTCAGGTCTTTCTCCCTTTATCATTTTATAGAGTAAGTATAGGTTAAGCATCTGCGCAGAGAAAGTCTTCGTCGCTATTACAGCTATCTCCGGACCTGCAAGAGTATGTATTGAAAAATCTGCCTCTCTTTCAAGAGAACTTCCAAGAACATTAGATATGGACAAAATCTTGGCCCCTTCCTTCTTTGCCTTTTCAACTGCAGACAGTGTGTCTGCGGTTTCCCCTGATTGTGATATTGCTATAACAAGGTCATCCTTTCCAATCTTCACAGAGGCAAATTCAGAACCTATGACAGCTTCTGTCCTTATTCCAATACTGTTGAAAAGATACTTTCCATAAAGAGCCGCGTGGTAAGAAGTTCCGCATGCAGTAAACATAATTCTGCTGTATTTTCGTATTTCTTCAGCTACTGGTGTCAAATCCTCCAGGGATTTCATAGTGTCTTCAGTAGTTCTAGGTATTTCGTTAATTTCCTTGAGGGCAAAATAGTCATATCCTTCCTTCTCGGCTGCTTCTGCATCCCAGTTTATTTCCTGAACTTTCCTGTCTGCGGAACCTTTCAAATTCCGTATTTCATAAGAGTTTTCTGTGATATACCCATAGTCACCATTTTCAAGTATCACTGCCTTATTCGTTTCCTTCAGAAAAGCTGGTATGTCTGAGGCGATGAAATTTTCTTCATCCTTCAGTCCAATTATTAGGGGTGATTTGTTTCTTGCAAAAAGCAATTTTCCCGGCTCATCCTGCTTAATTGCGACTATTGCATATGAGCCCCTGAGCATCTCCAAT
>DAFN01000006.1:42091-63599 GCA_002495465.1 archaeon UBA55
AAGAATATGTGCAATAACTTCTGTATCTGTCTCTGATTTGAATTTATGACCCTTCTTCTCAAGCTCATTTTTCAGTTCCGAGTAATTCTCTATAATTCCGTTATGAACGACTGCAATTTTTCCGCTGCAGTCCGTCAGTGGGTGTGCGTTTTCTTTCGTTGGCGCTCCATGGGTGGCCCACCGTGTATGGCCTATCCCTGAATTACCCTCTAAAGAGGTGAAATCGAGGGCATTGGAAACCTCTGAGACTTCTCCTTTGTCTTTGAGAATTTCCAAGCCCTCTCCCACCACTGCAATACCTATGGAATCGTAACCGCGGTATTCAAGGCGCTTCAGTGAGTTCAGGAGAAGTCCTGAAGCTTTTCGGTTTCCGGTGTAGCCTATTATTCCGCACATATTCTTATTTTACTCGGGAGCTACTTATAAGCATTATTAAAAAATTTATAACACCACTAAAAAATTTATATACTACTTCTGAAATATAGCCTTCATGTACTTGGTAGAAAAGAAAGACAAGGGTCTCTTCACTCTCCCTGCAAAGGAGCTCAGCTGCGAAAATTTGAAGGTTATGGGCTCTCCTTTAGCGACCAGAATACTAGAAACGCTTTCAAAGGGTTCTAGTTATCCAAAGGAAATTGCAGAGCGTCTTGGTGTTCACGAACAAAAGGTTTACTACCACATAAAGAATTTTCTGAAGAATGGTATTGTTGAGGTTAGCGGGGAAGAGTCCAGACAGGGTGCAACTGCAAAGTACTATGCTCTGACCAGACCTTCCTTTTTCGTTCGTTTCAAGGATCCTATCCGAACTGGCAAGCTTTCAGAAGAACGCAAAAGCGAATTCCTCGAGCCCTTCATCAAGGACGGTTCCCTGAATGCCAATATAATAATCGGTAGCCCTCACGCCCACGGACCGGAAAGGTCCAGAAGTCGTGATGGTTTTTATGGAATAGATGTAGCTCTTTTCCTTGGAACCTTCCTCAATTATGCCAGCAAGACCAATGTTCGTCTGGATACTGAACTTCGTTCTGAGGATTTGAGGAAAAATCTTATACTCCTCGGAGGTCCCGTAGTCAACAAAATAACGGAGCGTTTTAACGCAAAAATGCCAATACGATTTGATTTCAAGACTAAGGATATCTATTCTTCAATAACAAAGAAAACATACTCTGCAGATGAGACTGGTCTAATAGTTCGATTTCCAAATCCTTACAAGAAAGATAAACATGTTCTTGTTCTTGCAGGAAAGCGCTATTCAGGAACAAGGGCTGCAACTATTGCACTTGTTGAGCATCTTGAAACTATAGAGAAAGGCAATGATAAAAAGCCAAAAATTTTCGCGAAAGTCGTAGAAGGTATAGATGCTGACTCTGACGGAACTGTAGATTCTCTTGAGTTTTTGGAATAATTTTCCACTCATTTTCTCTTATAGAAATGCTTATAAGCTATTAATCACTCTACAGTAGTAACAAATGAAGAAACTACTAGTAATGGCTGTTTTACTGGTCGCTCCCATGATGTTTTTTGGAATTTCTGTGGAGAAATCGGCAGCTATGGCACCTTTTACAGCTTCGGTTTCGGAAGCAGAATATGACTGGTCTGCAAACAGAGAGTCTTTTAGCTCAATTTATTTAGATCAGACAGAAAATTGTGAGTCTGGCGGAGTATTCCGTTCAAGGACAAAAAATGTCCAGCTTTCAGGACCAACTGCACTTCTAGTTGCATCTGAACTCTCAACTGGTTCCCAGATGGAAAATGTAGAATCTATGTTCAATTATGTATCAAACATGCCATATCTACGCTATTCAGAATGGCGCAATACAGAGGATATATTGAAAACTATGAATGGAGACTGTGCTGACAAATCAGTTGCACTCGTTTCTCTTCTAAAGGGCGCGGGATTCGAGTCCTATGTTGTTTACGGTGATGAGATAGACGGATACAGCCATGCGTGGGTATCTGTAAATATAGACGGCTACTGGCTGCAGCTTGATGCCACTACAAATGATATGTTTTCTATCTATGCCTGTATAGAGGAAGGCTGCGACTTCTCTTCTCACTACAAAATTGTTGGTTTTTTCGACAATTCTGAAAGTTATTATTGCTCTTAGTATATTTCTAGCGCTTTCTGCTCTGCTTAGCGTGCTGTTTTGCAAGTATCTTTATCTTAGACAGTATACTGTCGATGAGTTTTATTGGTACTGCGCTTTGTCCAAGCGTAAGGACTGATAAGAAGGTTCCAACTACGTCGTATACTCCTACAAACCTGGCTATTCCACAATAAATTCTTTCTTCCGAAGTTTTATTTTCAAGTGCGTCGCATTCAGTTATATCTTTATTATCGACATAGAGTTCAATTAGTGGTATGCTGTTTGCCGTCAGCTCGCCTGCGCTGTATATCAATTCTTCTGTTCTTCCCTTTCCTTCAACAGGATTTCGTATTCCCTCTCTCTTTTTTATTTCTTTGCAGTTTCCGTAAAGCCACATTGAGTCAGCCCTGCTAATACAGCTTTCTCTTTCTCTGCAGTCTTCTCCTGTCCAACATCCCACTGGCTTCTGAAGTATCTTTTTATAATCTGCTTCAATCAGTTCAAGCTTGTGTGTGAAGGAGCTGTCATTCAGAAGTTTCTCAACACAATTCCAGTTCCTTTTTGGCTGGCAACTTGAAAAATCATAACAGTCAATAAGTGCAGAAAACATCCATCTCCAGTCCTCCTTCCCAAATTCCGTATTTTTTAGTTCATCTTCCAAAAATATGCCGGACTTTGTCACTATTTTCTCTGCGTTTATATCAAGATAGTGCGTCCAAGTTCCATATATCTCGTATTCCTGTTTTAATTTCCATCCAAAAATACCTTTCTTTGCGACCTTTTTGAGCAGAATTCTTTCCAGCCCTTCTTCCTCGTCAAGAATGTCAATGTACTTTTTGTTTACAGGTTTTCCCTGAAGATACAGAGTTATTTCTTCTTCCGCAACAAGATACTTTCCTAAATAATTGATTTCCAAGACCTCTTCTGTTTTCCAGCAGCCTTCTCCCTGTATACTAATATCAATTTCTTCAAGAGCTAAGGTAATTTTTTGTCTGGCATTTTCACTGTCCCCTGAATAAGATATACATCCACTGATGACAATAACAGTGAGCAGCAATAATGACACTAGCTTCATATTGATATATGCCTTCCTAAATATTTTAAACAAAATCCCCTGAAGCCACGGGTATCATACTATTTTTATACTACGCTTCCTTACCCCCCTTCGATGAGCAAATCCAGGAAAATAAGCGGAGAAGTGGCATTTTCATATTTTATCATAGCCCTGAATGTCGTATTAGGACCGATTCTCATAATTCTCCTTACAAGGACTCTTGGTGTCGAGCTCTATGGAGTCTTCATGCTTCTTGTTGCTCTAATTTCTCTTCTGTCCCTTGTCCTTCAGCCGGGTCTGTCACAATATCTTGTCGCAAGGCTTCCTGAAATGCCAAAAAAGAAATGGCCGCAGGTTTTTCATTCAATTCTGGCATTCGAGCTGATTTTCCTTTCATCAGCCTTGCTCCTGTTTTATTTCACTCCACTGAGGGGCTGGTTCCTGGAGTTTAATAGGCTCTCAGGGTATTCCGAACTATTTTCAATCAGTCTCTTCATAACATTCACTGCAACGCTTATTGTTGTGTATGAATTCTATTTCAAGGCAAAGCAAAGAATAAATTTCTCCAATCTAATGGGATTCATACGCGGCAAGGGCTGGGTCATTTTTCTGCTTGCCTTTTTCGCATTGTACAAGACCCTTTCTTTGATGGATGTTCTAATGGTCTGGCTGGTCTCCAACATCGCCGTGCTTCTTATATTTATGTGGGCAAGCCGTTCAGATATTGCCTTGTTTATCAGAGGTGGTGGAATTAAATTCAGCGCAGCCAAACAAGGTTTCTGGTTCGGTTTTCCCTTGATACTTATGTCTGTCATGACCTGGGTCATAATGACTAGTGATCGTTACATACTCAATTATATGGGATCTGTTGAGCTGGTCGGTCTCTATGCAGTTCCTTACGCTCTGTTTAGTCTTATATTCAATCTTGGAAACGCTCCTAACAATGTTTTACTTCCTTATTTTTCTGAGAGCAGGATAACTGACAGAAAAAAATACAGTTTCTATGTCAGCGCTTCTCTGAAATACGGTCTTCTTGTGCTTGTCCCCGGAACTGTCGGAGCCTATATCTTGGGCGCTGAACTCATAAGTCTTCTTTCAGGAAATGCTTTCATGGCATCCGTTCCTCTTGTGGCAACTCTTATGGCATTTCCACTCTTCGCCCTTCTCGGAGCAATTGGAACTAATGTTCTAATGATACATGGCAAGACTAAATCTATCGGCTTTATCTACAGCTTCGGAGCCCTTCTTAACATATCCTTCAACATAATTCTTATACCTCTCTACGGGATGCACGGTGCGGCGGTAGCAACTGTAATCAGCTATTTCGTAATAGCAATCCTAGTCTTTTATCCTGCCAGCAATCTTGTAAGTTTCGACTACAGATACGTAAAAATTCCACACATTCTGCTTTCTGCGGCAATAATGGGACTCTCAATCGCATACATACATCCTGCTAGTGCAGTGTCAAAACTCATGACAATAGCTCTTGGAGTTGCGGTCTTCGGGGCCTCAGCCTATGCAACTGGGGTTTTCAACATAAAAGAGAAGGCACTCTTCAAGTCTATAATGTCACTCCCTTTCAACAGGAAAGCCAGTAAGCTTTAAATAGCTCTCTGAACTCTTAATTATATGCGTGGGAGTAGCAGTTTTCGTTGTACACATCTTATAGAGTGGGTTGGCGCAGGCTATGACTAAATACATAATAACTACAGGGGGAGTAATAAGCGGTCTAGGTAAGGGACTCGTTTCTGCTTCTATTGCAAAAATTCTTCAGGTTTACGGCTACGAGGTTACAAATGTTAAGATAGATCCCTATGTGAACATAGATGCCGGTACGATGAACCCCTTCGAGCATGGTGAAGTTTTTGTTCTTGATGATGGTGGAGAGGTTGACATGGATTTAGGAACTTACGAGCGCTTTCTCAATCAGAATCTTTCTCGAAAGCACAATATAACAACTGGAAAAGCCTACAAAACGGTAATAGACAAGGAACGCAAAGGAGATTATCTTGGAAAAACAGTTCAGATAATACCTCATGTTACAGATGTAATCAAGAATAGGATAAAAGAAGTTGGAAAGGGGAAGGATGTCGTCGTTGTTGAAATCGGAGGAACTGTAGGGGATATAGAGAGCATGCCCTTCCTCGAAGCAGTACGACAGCTTCACTTTGAAGAAGGCTCAGAAAATGTCCTCTTTATGCACGTTACACTTGTTCCTACAATGAGTGTCGTCGGCGAACAGAAGACCAAGCCAACACAACATAGCGTAAAAAGGCTTCTCGAATCAGGAATACAACCGGACATACTAATCGCTCGTTCCACTTCTCCTTTGCACAAAAAAACCAAAGAAAAAATTGCCCGATTTTGCAATACTCATGTTGATGATATAATTTCAGATCCTGACGTTGACTCCATTTATGAAGTTCCACTTCTTATGGAGAAGGAAAAGCTCGGTGAGAAAGTTACAAAGAAGCTTGGTCTTAAGAAGGGAAAGCCACTTTCATCATGGAAGAAAATAGTTGAAAAAAAGATTAATGCAAAAGGACGAATAACAGTTGCACTAGCCGGTAAGTACACAGCTCTTAACGACTCTTATGTGAGTGTTCTTGAAGCTCTTAAGCACGCGGCAATGGAAGTTGGCTGTAAAGTTGATGTTTTGTGGTTGGAGACTTCAGATTTCGAGAAGAACAAAAAGAAGCTCAAAGATCTTGACAAGGTCCACGGACTCATAGTCCCTGGTGGATTCGGGTCTCGCGGAGTAGAAGGAAAAATAGCTGCTATAGACTATGCAAGGAACAAGGATATTCCTTTCCTGGGTCTTTGCTATGGTTTCCAGCTCGCGGCTGTTGGTTTTGCCCGGGAAAAGTGCGGTCTTAATGGAGCGCATACTACAGAACGTGATGAAAAGACAAAACATCCAATTATTTGCATACTTCCTGAACAGCACCAAATCACAGATATGGGTGCTACTATGCGCCTTGGCAGCTGGCCATGCGAGATAGAAAAGGGAACTCTTGCTCATAAAGTCTACGGAAAGGAACTTGTAAATGAGCGGCACAGGCACAGATATGAGCTCAATCCTGACTATATAGAGATTCTGGAGAAGAATGGACTGAAATTCTCTGGAAGGGCTCCTGATAGGCCTATAATGGAAATTCTTGAGCTACCTGAGCATCCCTTCTTCCTCGGGACACAATTTCATCCTGAGTTTCTTTCAAGACTTGAAGGTCCTAGTCCACCCTTTGTCGGTTTCGTAGAGGCATGCCTCAAACGCAAAATAAAATGAGAACCTTCATCCTTTTCTCAGTTCTTCTAGGAATCTTCCTCGCAGTAGGTTCTTTGTGGGGAACATTCGGAATGCTGACTGCATTAATTTTTGCCCTTCTTTTAAACTTTGCAAGTTATTGGTATTCTGATAAGGTAGTTCTAGCCATATACCGGGCTAAAATTGTAAGCAAAAAAGAGTCTCCACGTCTTTATAGCGTTGTAGAAAAACTTGCAAATAAAGCAAAATTACCTATGCCAAAAGTTGCCATTATGAAAAGTTCCAATCCAAACGCCTTTGCTACAGGAAGAAACAAGGAAAATGCTACTGTATGTGCGACAACAGGGATTCTGGACTTGCTGGATAACAATGAGCTTGAAGCGGTTTTTGCCCACGAGCTTGGGCATATAAATAATCGCGATATTCTTGTAAGCACAATTTCAGCTACTCTTGCCGGAGCAATAATGATTCTCGGAAGGCTTGCCTGGTTTATGTCTCTGGGAAGGAACAGCAGACAGGGAGGGAATGCTCTTGGCTTTCTCCTAACTATGTTTCTTGCCCCGGTTGCGGCAATGATAGTTCAGCTTGCAATATCCAGAGATCGCGAATACGGAGCCGACATATTCGGAGCCAGTCTCACAAAGAAGCCAAAATACCTCATCAGTGCCCTCACTAAAATATCTTCTGCGGGAAGTCGTCACCCTATGCGGCTTGGCAATCAGGCAAGTGCCCATATGTTCATTCTCAATCCATTTAGGGCGCAGAGACTTTCCGGTCTTTTCAGTACACATCCTCCTCTCGCAGAGCGCGTAAAGAGACTGGAGGGACTGTCACTGTAAGTAAGAAAGCTTAAAAGGCTCCTCCTACAGTAAAATAGAGTTATGGCAAAGTTCCCTGAGGCTATGAAAGCTCTTTTTGACAATGTCTACATATGCATGAACTGCAATGCAACTAACCGTGTTGATATAAAGCGCTTCAGGCTCGGAAAGGCAAAGTGCCGTGAGTGCAAGCGAAAGCAGTTAAGGCCAAAGAAGCGCGGAAACAAGTAGTTAATTATTTAAACGTATTCTGTATTTTAGTTTTTATGGGAAATAAAATATTGATGCTCATTCTTCTTTCTATTGTACTTATTGTAAGTGGCTGCACTGGTTCATCACCTGATTCACAAAGTACTCAAGATATCCAAGAAGAAGGTGCTTCTGTTTCAGATTCACCGTCTGAAGAATCAGATTCCCAGTCAGCAGATTCCCAAGGAGAAGTAAAGGAGTTTTCATTGACTGCAAAAAGGTTTAGTTTTACTCCTGAAGAAATTACAGTCAAGAAAGGAGATACAGTCCGTCTCACAATCACAAGCGAGGACACAAGTCATGGCTTTAGTTTGCCTGATTTTGATATAAATGAGCAAATTCCTTCCGGTAAGACAGTAAGTATTGAATTTATAGCTGACAAGTCCGGTGAATTCACATTCCGCTGTTCAGTATTCTGCGGTTCTGGCCACGGCAGTATGAGTGGAACTCTTATAGTTCAGGACTAGGAGCCGCCTGCTCCAATAAATACAGGTTCTTTCTCGACTTCATAGTCTTTTTTGCCGCATTCCTTGCAGTCAGGTGCGTAGTCTTTCAAATCTCCCTCTAAATCACAGTACAGAGTCTTGTCACTGCTAGTTTTATCGACTCCGCAAACTACTGGCACGTGAACCCTGTCGAGGTGATCGCAGTTCTTGCACTTTACTTCAACTTCAACAAACATTGTTGGCTCAGACATTTTTACACTTTCTTCCATGGAGCCAGTAATATGCAGACTCTTATATTAGTTTCTTAAAAAATAAAAAGTGGCGGCCGAAACCGCCACAAGATTGTCTACTGTTTAATAATTTCTTACTTGTTTGTTACTGTGTTGTAAAGCATGTAAAGTGCTGATAGTCCTACAAGAAGGTAAAGTAACCTCTGTAGTGTTGGTAGAGAGCCAAGCAGTGCATCTACAAAATCCCACTGGAAAGCCGCTATCAAACCCCAATTAAGACCTCCAAGTATAACCAGTCCCAGGGCAGCCATATCTAGTCTATTATTTTTTGCCATAGGTATCACCCCCTTTGTAGGTTTTCATATATAGCGCCTAATGTAGGTTTGCTTATAAGTCTTGCTTATCAGCAAAATTCGCAGATTTCCCCTTCTTTTTCTTTCAAAGGCTTACCACATTTTGCACAATCTCCGGGACCGTCTCCTTGATATTCACAGTCCTCGCAAACATAATGCTTTCCTGCCATATTTGGACTAAAGTGAGATAATTTATAATGCTTTGCTCAGGTCCTAAAAATTACCCAGGTTCCCTCTATCTCTGTAGCGGCTGTTTTTACTTCCTCGTACACAGGAAAAATTCCTTCTCCATGCCCCTCTCTTCTTGCATGCAGGCTTATCTTAATTTCCTCTACTTTGCCTTCCTCAGCAATTTTTAATAAATGATACAGAATCAACAATTCTGCTTTGTGAATATTCGCTTTTCTTGGTGATCTTGAGCCAGCGTAAAAGTACCCCGTATTTGACGGCCTTACTCCCTTTAGGTAATATATTACAAGCTGAATATAATCTACAGTCATAAGTTTTTTCTCAATCCTATATTGTGTAAATGCGAAGGCCCTTTCCTCCTTAACGTGCCTGTGCTCAATATCTATCAGTGGAATCTTTGAAGAAGAAAGTGAAAATCTTCCATAGGTTTTTTCCATATTCCGTTCAAACTTTTTTATAACTTTCTCGTACCAGGCATCTGTATCTTTGCTGGAAAGGCACAGTATTGTCTTCTTTACAAATTCTCTCTGCGTCAAGTGATCCTTTACAGAAAGTTTTACCGGCCTGAGAGAAGGCGGAACAGTTATTTGTCCTATTTTCTGTTTCTTAAGTCTTGCTCCATACTTCGAAAAAATACGCTCCATGTCTTCCAGAGTCTCCTTTGCTAGCTTGAGTTCCTCTTCCGATTCCAAGAGAAATTTTTCAAGCTCCTGTGTAACCCTTTCCATATTCTCAAATCTTCTTATTCGCGGGAAATGTTTGTAATACTTTCTTATACCTCCTCGTGTTTCTCTCAAATACACTTTCCAGGTTTTTCCTCCCTTGAGAACTTCAAGAGCGACGCTTCCAAGTCTACTGAGCTCCTGGAGATTTTCTATCCTTTCCCCAATTGGAAGAAGATGTGTATCACTTTCATATCTCTCCAGAGTATCAAAGAATTTCCTTATCTTATACTCTTCACGAGATTTGCGGTATGTTTTTGCTTTCACTTTCTTGTCTTGTTATATCTTCCTTCTCATAGAAAAACCTTTCATAAGCAGGGCAGTTTTCGCTCACAAAAAGAGCATCCTCTGCAGATTCAGCTTCAAAGGCTGTTGGTAGTACAGTAAAAAAATGAAGGGAAAACACGAAAACTGCAAATACAGTTCCCAGAATAAGCCACTGTTTTTCTGTCTGGTCACTATAGCCTTTTGTTTTCATTTATTTGTCTTGGTGGATAATTGGCAAATACCTCAGATTCAATTATTCCTTCAGCATCAATTGTATCTGAATCATAGATTACTTTGATAAGACCTGAAGATGTCACTTCTGCTCTGAAAACTCCTCTTACCTCGTTCTCAAGATACCATTTAATCCCTGATTCACAACTTGCGCAATTTAGGTCTCCTACTGTGAATGTCATCTCATAGAGTTCTCCACTTTCTTGGTCTAGTTCAACTACACTTGACTCAAAAACAAGAGGGGCTGCAAAAGGGACAATTCCATAAATTGCTATTGAATATACCACTGCAAAAGTCACAGCCGAAGTGATTATTAATGCCTTGTTTTTTCGGATTCCTTGTAGATTGCAGCTATTTCTTCTTCTAAGCTGATACCATAATGCAGTTCCTGCAAAAAGAGCCCCTGCAGCAATAAACCAGGTCTGATATGTTGCAATCGCCAAGGCAAAAGTCACACTTCCAATTCCTAAGATTACTATAACAAGGGGGCTGATGCAACACATTGATGCTATTAAGCCTCCAAAAATTCCACTTTTCAGGCTCTGCTTATCAACCTGGACTTCAATTTCTTTATCGGACATAATAATTATTATGCAAGCATCACGTTTATAATTTGCTCAAATTCTCCATATGGCAGAGCACCTGCCACCTGTATACCTGCATACTTTCCGTCTGAAGTTTCAAAGTAGAATATATTGCTTCCGTCATCAAGAGCCTGAAGCTCTGCTTTTGGAGCTTTCTTCTTGCTCATCATCACAAAGACAGACGGAGTTCCAGTAACTCCTGCGGTCTGACCGGCAATAAGGTCTTTGTTTATTTCACTGTCATACTTGTCAGAGTCAAGGCAGTCATTAAAGTTATCTGTGTCCAGTCCAAGCTCGGAAGCATACTGTCTGAAGAAGGGCATAGCATCTTCCAGAGCAAGATATTTTCTCTCTTCCTGTACATAATATCCCCAATCGCTTTGCTGGCCTTCAAAGAGCTTGTCGTGCATTTCCCAGTATTGTCCCTGTTCTTCTGCACAGTTTGCTGCTGTTGCTGCCTTTCCGGCGCTTGGGTGGAAATTAAGAGGGAAATCTCTGTATACCAGCCTTACACTTCCGTCATCAATAAAATTGGACTTTATACCCTGTATTGCGTCTGCCCATATCCGATTGCAGAAGGGGCACTGGAAATCAGAGAATTCTATTATAGTTACTGTTGCTTTATTGTTTCCAAGTATTGGGTCGTCATCAATGCTCAGCTCAATAATTTTTATTGTTGTAGCAGCTACAGTTCCTCCTTCCTGTACGTCGACTCCTCCTCCACTCTGGAAAGAAATAATCAAGAATATTGCAAGGACTGCTGTGGCTACTTTCCACAAAGTTGCCTCCTTAAATTTCAATGTAATTGTCCTATCTCCCTTTGCCATGCTGTCTCCGTTCTCATTTTAGGTATATAAACCTTGCTTAACTTTTTCTATCAGCCCCGTCTAAACTGCCATCGTGGTCCTTCTTCTGTATCTTCAATTACTATTCCCATGTGGCTGAGGCTTTCTCTTATTTTATCTGAGCTTTCGTAATTATTTTCCTTTCTCGCTTTCTCGCGCTCCAAAAGGACCAGTCTCATCAGGCCGGAAACTGTGTAATCGTCCTTGAGCTTCTTGACTTCTAATTCTCTCATTAGTCTTCTCAAGTGTGCAATTATTTCCTCATCCTGATCTATATCTTTCTCCTCGAAAAGGTTCAGTATCTGGCTGAACTCCTCGAAAGAGTCCAGCGATTCTCGTAATACCTCATTATTGGGCTTTTCCGCTAGGTAAGCGTTAAGGACAGTACACATTTGGTGAATTGAGCTTATTGCCTCTCTTGTGTTGAAGTCGTCACCCATAGCTGCAAAGAACTGCTTTCTGTGGTATTCTACCTTTTTCAGGACTTCCTTATCCTCCTTTGTTTTCTTTGAACCCTGTTTTATTGTAATTGCGTGCTTCAGGTTTGCGAGAGAGTTCTCTATTCCTTCTAAAGATGATTTTGCCTCTGCCAGAGACTTATCTGTAAAGTCTATGGGTTTTCTGTACTGAGTCGAAAGGAGGAAGTAGCGAACAACTTCTGGCCTGTGCTTTTTCAGTATTTCTCTTACAGTAAAAAAATTCCCTAATGATTTTCCCATCTTCTCCCTGTCGACTGTTACGAAGCCGTTGTGCATCCAGTACTTTGCAAATTGCGTTCCGCTGTATGCTTCGCTCTGCGCTATCTCATTCTCGTGGTGCGGAAAAACCAAGTCCTGTCCTCCTGCGTGTATATCAAGATTCTCCCCAAAATATTTCATCGCCATTGCGCTGCACTCAATATGCCAGCCGGGCCTTCCCTGTCCCCATGGGCTTTTCCATTTTTGTTCATTCTCTCCTGCGTTTTTCCACAGTGCAAAATCTGCTTGAGTTTTCTTCTTTTTATTCGGCTTGACTCTTGCGCCTGCAAGTATTTTTCCCATCTTCTGTCTGGAAAGTTTTCCGTAATCCTTTGCTTTGCTAGTGTCAAAATACACATCTCCTGCTGATTCATAGGCATAGCCCTTCTCAATGAGTCCTGCCACCATTCCAATTATTTCCTGCATATGCTCGCTGACTTTCGGGTAAAAATCTGCCCTTTTCACACCAAGGGCGTCCATGTCAATAAAAAATTCATCTGAAAACCTTTCTGCTACTGACTCTGGTGTGTCCATAGTTTCTTCAGCCCTTTTGATTATCTTGTCATTTACGTCCGTCAGATTATTGACATAAATTACTTCATTTCCACTGTGCTCAAGATAACGCCTTATTACATCAAATGCGACATAGGCGCGGGCATGTCCGAGATGTGAGTAATCGTACACTGTCGGCCCGCAGACATACATGTGAACCTTCCCCCGTTTCCGAGGCTTGAAATCCTCTTTCTTGCCACTTAATGTATTGTATATTCTCTGTCTCATCGCTATTGTCTCTTGATGTCTTATTCGTGTTTGTAGGCGTTCCAGTTAAGGTAGGCTAGATATCCTACTGCGCCTGCTGCGGCTATACTTGCCCAGATTGGAATTTCTACGCTTCCAATGCTTACGGGTATTCCCATTATTGCCCGAATTACGTGGATAAAAACCACAAGCGACAAAGCAATTGCAGTAATCTCTTCCACAGTCTTGGCTTCCATAGCGTTCCTAATTCTGAGTAATATAACTATCTTACGTTTAGATAAGTTTATAGCTGGTCGTGCAGACTTCTTTGATGTATGGTAGAAAGCTCATCTTCAAAGAAGAAAGTCAAAAAGGCAGAGAAAGACCCCTTCAAGGAGGTCTATGTGGAGCTAAAAAAGTACAGGAAAGGCGTTCCCCCGGAAGAGTCAGAGCCTAGTGAGTGCGCCTGTTCGTAAACTATTCTTTTTGAATTTTGAAGTTCCAATACATTTTTATCTAAGCAGGTACATCTGCGTTGTATGGCTAAAAGTCCTGATGAGTTTGCCAAGCTTGCTAAAGAGGCAGAGGCGGCAGGAAATACCATTCTTGCTGGGAAACTCTACCTTGCAGCGTATACCAGAGAAAAGAAGTTCAAAGAGAGTGAAAAGCTCCAATATCTTTTAAAAGCTTCCGAGCTTTGGGCTGACGATTTAAATGCAAAAAGAGCTCGGAAATTAAAACCCCTCGTTACAGAGGGCTTAGATTACATTATTTCTGAAAAAGATGAGGAACTTGACAGGCATGTGGAACTTTTGACCGCTATGCTTGCCCTATCTTCTATAAAACAGGAGGATGAGCAAAAGGAAGCTATAGAGAATGCCAGTGTTTACGGCGTACTTCTTTACGACTTCCTTGTTCGCTCAGGCTACACAAATGAAAAATCCTTCAACAATGCCGTTTCAGAAAATCCGGCAACAGCCAAAACCAACAAGAAGCTCGAAAATCTGGGAATAGACCTAGATATCTGGGATAATTTCCATTACAAGCCAAATGAGTTTAACAGCGAATTTCAGTCACATATTCTTGGGATGGCTCGCTCTGAACTCAGCGATGTAAAAGTTAATTTCAGAGGAAGTAGGATAAGTAAAAAAGAAAAGCTCCTTTCCGCTATGGGTGATTTTTATCCTGATGAAGTTTTAAACATACAAACACTTTACGGTCGTTT
This sequence comes from archaeon UBA55, assembly GCA_002495465.1. Taxonomy (GTDB): domain Archaea; phylum Undinarchaeota; class Undinarchaeia; order Undinarchaeales; family Undinarchaeaceae; genus Undinarchaeum; species Undinarchaeum marinum. Next base: position 56,132 of record DAFN01000006.1, read on the forward strand.
GCAGTCAATAAAAAGGGAAATGAGTTTGGAAAATATACTTGATGGGGTGTCCAAGCTTCCCTCTTCTGTCTCCCTCAGGGTAAGGCAGCGTCTTCTTGCTCCAGATGGCACATTCGCGAAGGTCACAGAAAAAATACAGGAGCTTGATATCGAAAATCGCAGTCCATCAGTGTATTTGCAACTGATATCAAAGGCGGTCAGTGAGTCTGTTGAGCTTCTGTTGAAGGAAGGTTTAATCAGTCCAGTGGCTCCAAAATCCGTTTCTGAAAATGGTTCAGAACGTAGACTAAGCTCAAGCGAGAGGCGCAAGTGGAAGAAACAATTCGACGAAGAGCTAGCATCAGAATATGGTGTATCTGTAGAGGATCTTGAAAATCTCAAGGGCCCCTTCTATGACTACATCTCAAGGTTGAAGAATCATCTTTCAAAAATGAGAAACAACATTGACAGATATTATCGAGGGATATTTATTGAGGCCAGGAAGGGATACCTTGGGGAGTCTCTTCTTTTTGTAGAAGGTATGATTCGGCGTTCTGATCTAGAGGGGCTTACCAAGGCTCACACTGTGATGCTCGAGTACTTCAGAGATCCTGACAGGTATGGGGGAAGCACAATTCTTGAACAATTATATAAGAGGCGCATTGGGGAATTGCAGACTCTAAAGGTGCTTGGTACTGGGGATTCTGAGGAAGTTAAGCTGACTTTCAGAATATGGCAGCGCAAGCTTCCTCGTAATCTTTTCATGAGTGACTGCGTTGAAGATTGTCTGAGTGCTGAGCACGGCGCCCATTTTGTTACTGCACTTTCTCATAACTTGGATGCAGGCCATTGCAGGCTTCTTATGCACCTGGGTAATAATCTGAAACCTGTTGGTATTATTTATCTGAATGCAATGTTTGAGAAAGACAAGCCCGTTCTACTAGTAGATTCTATTGAAATATCTCCAAAATTTCCTTATCACAAAGGGACAATGGAGAGTGTTATGTCTGCTGTCATACATTATGCAAAAGAATGCGGCTTCAGAAAAGTGGTTCTTGATGACTATGTTAGCGGGAGACAATGGTTTTTAGATGATATTAAAAAATCTTATGGTGAGGTGGTGCACCTGAAGAATCTTGAAAAGGTTAACTATCCTGATTTTCTTAAGCAGATGAAATTCAAGCGCTTTCCTAAATGGAGCATTATCGGCAGGCTGGAATTTTTCCTCGAAAAGCTTGGATGGACTGAACTCAACTGGCCTGGTGACTACTGCTACATACAGAACTTCAGAGGATTACAAACTTCCCTTACTCTCACAGAAGCTCCTAGAAGGAGAGTGTACATAATTTGGGAAAAGTTTGATTAAATTCAACTGAAGATTTCCAAGCGGAGGGAGAGATTTGAACTCTCAAAAACACGCTTTGCAGGCGCGCGCATTAACCGGGTTCTGCCACCTCCGCAATTACGTTTACTCAGGTCTTAGTTGCCTTTGCCCTATATAAAACTTTTATACTCCCTCTCCCTACAGCGCCTATGGTCATTGAAAACATAATACGTCCCGAGTGGGTTGAAAGGAATCCACTCTACGGCTTCATACTCGGAGCCTGTATCTCGACGATTGGAATTTTTCTTGGCCCGATGATTTTCCCAAACGACGCCAGCCTTGCCGGTGTTCTCCTTACGACTATTGCGGGTCTTCCCTTCCTTCATAAGATAATGCGTATAGAGCAGCAGGTCGGTTCCTATATGGCTGGTACACAGTCCTTCATCAAGAGAAACGCCCATCTTATGCTTATATATTTCATGTTCTTTATGGGGATGACTGCTTCCTATCTTCTTTGGGCTATAGTTCTTCCTGGCTGGATGCTTAGTCTTGTATTTGCAAAACAGTTCGCAGCATTCTCCGGCGGGACCTATACCACAGCGCTTGGGAAGTTTATCATGGGAACTAGTGTTTTCACGGCAATATTCATGAATAATATGCGTGTTCTCTTTACTCTGATGCTCCTATCAGTCATATACGGCGCAGGTTCTATGATAATTCTTGTTTGGAATGCATCAGTTCTCGGAGTTTTTATAACTTCATTATTTTCCCGAGCCGGTCTTTTGGTATCTTCAATACCGCATATAATTCTGGAGTTCACAGGCTTTTTCCTGGCTGCTGTTGCGGGAGGTCTTCTATCAATAGCCTTTCTCCGAGTAGATTGGCACTCTGAACAATTCTGGCAGACAATAACGGACAGCCTCTACCTTATAGTGTTCGGAATAGCCTTCATATTCGCAGGCGCCTTTGTAGAAAGTATGCTTATATTGGGTTAATTTTCAGAAAATCTGCGTAATTAAGCGTATCCCTTTCCGCCCTTTCCCTTTGTTTTCTTACTGGCTTCAACCATTGGCAGCTGTATCGGTGACGGAAGGTTCATCTCTTTTGCCATAAGAAGTGACTGTACTGAGCCTATTGCCAGTATTGTATTGTTAACTTCCAAAAAAGCGTCTTCAAGAAGAACTATTTTTCCATCCTTCTCTTCAATTTGCTGTTTCAAATCCTTATCGTGATAAACAATAGTTCCTTCTATCTCAATATTTCCTATGTTTGGTTCATACTGAGTTTCAAGGGAAAAATCGACTTCAATAACGTCTCCAATTCCCTTTATCTTTTCTTTTTTCACACTCTCTATACTGTTTTTGTTAGATATCTCTATAGAGCTTGATGCAGCTTTCTTTGATTTGTTAACACTAGCCAATATCTTTGTTAATCTTGTTCTTACTATTGCCATTTTTTTCTCCTTACAGCTTCTCTACACTCTTCTGATTTAAAAAGCTTTTGCACTCTACTTTAAGAATCTAGCCAGAACATATAAGTTCCTAGGGACAGCAGGAATATTCCTATAAATAATCTCATAAGTCCCCTGTGCTTTTTTCTCCAGGTTTCAAGTTGCTTGGAAGCTTTTCCAGTGTAAACCAGTCCCAGAATTACCAGTAGTGGTAGTATGAATATCAAATTATAGAATAGTAGAAGTGGAACTCCATTTGAGTACTCTCCGGCTGCGAGCAGACCGATTATTGCAAGGTAGGGAGCTCCAGTGCAGGGCAGTTCAACGAATACTACAAGAACTCCGAGGCCAACCGCCAGAAGCATGTTAAATGCCGGGTGTTTGTCATTGAATTTGCTAAACTTATAGGTGTATTTCTTTATCCTCTCAGCACCTCCTGGTATAATCTGGAGGCTGGGTCCCTTTCCATACCAGAAGAAATCCTTTACTTCAAGAATTCCTGCTAATATTGCTATTACGGCAGCTACCATATACAGAGAGTTCGTAAGATTTGCGCTATATGCTGCGGACAGAATTCCAAGACCTATCAAAAAGTAGGTAACATACACAGTTGCTATATAGATTAGTCCCCCTACTAAAAGCTTCGCCTTACTTTTGAATGCAGTTAACATATACCCCATCAGGAAAATGAGAACTCCGAAAACACAGGGATTTATACTGTCTGCAAGGGCGGCCGCAATAACTATTCCTATAGTGAGCTGGCTGGCCATTATTCTACTACCTCCAATGGGCATCCAGAAAATTCTGATAGGTCTTCCAGTGTCTGGAATCCAACTGCTGTGTTTACCAGCTCTCCATTTTCAAACCTCATCCAAGTCGGCGTCTTTTCAATATTGAGTTCGAGGCACCAATCTGTTTGTGCGTTTTCTCCGCGGGGATGGCACTCAACTTCCTCTATTTTTTCAAAAGATTTGCCAAAAAGAGCTTTCTGTTTTGTGCAAACAGAGCAGGTATAGGCTCCAAACATCTTGACCTCATTATTATCTATACACTCGGCAAAACTGTCAAGCTCTGAGGAAGCAGTTTCAACTGAGCCAGTGCACCCACTAATCACTATTACTGCAGCCAATACAAGTGCACTTGTTAATATTTTCATTAGCAGCCAAATTCGCCTTCAATTGGACATCCCGATCCAGTTTCTATCAGCATTTCTCCTGGTTCAGGACCTGATGTTATAAAATCTTCTGGCTTCGTTATATTCCACTCGTGTTCGTGGTTCCAAAGTGTCCAGAAATATCTCCATTCATTCCAGCCGATTGCAAGTTCCTTTACAAATATTCCCCTGTCAGCGAGCATCTTTCCTACCTTTCTTCCTGTCATACACGGCATGCTGTAGCAGTATATTATAATGTCCGTGTTCGGATTGTCGGCCTTAATTTCTGCAAAAGATGCAGCGATTCTTTCAACAGATCCGTAGTCTGGATGGTCTCTGTCTCTATAAGCAGGGACATTGAGGGCTCCTGTTATATGTTCTTCTTCATACTCTTCTTGACTTCTAACGTCGACCAGAACTGTTGTTCCGTCTCCTAATTTCTTTCGTAGTCCGTGAGGGCTCACAAGAACGGCAGTTTCTGTGTCATAGTGTGATTTTATCAAATCTTCCTGTGACGGCGTCTGCACGCTTGTAATATAGTATGTTGTCAAGGCTCCGGAAAGTGCTCCGAAAACTACCGCCAACATTATAATATTATTCAGATTAATTTTATTATTCTTACTCATATTCTGCCCTAGCATTTTCCAATATATAAGCTATTCTCCTTGCACCAATATTTATATATCTTCAAGAATAAGTTCGAAAAGAGGCTAGGGTTTATGGACATAAATAAGAGAATTAAGGGTATGACTTATGCAATTCGCGAAATTGTGGTCAACGCACGCGAAGTCGAGAAAGAAGGTCATGATGTTCTGAAGCTAAATATTGGGGATCCTAACAAATATGATTTTGATACTCCTGATTTTCTGAAACAGGCTCTTGCCGATGCCACTCTTGATGGAAACAATTACTATGGGGATTCTGAAGGAATTCCTGCCGTCTGTGAGGCAATAGCGAATCGCGAAAAAAAGTACAAGAATATAGACATTGCACCTGAGCAGTATCTTCCGACATCCGGTGCGTCTGAGGGGATGAATATGGTTTTCGCTTCCCTTGTCGGTTCAGGGGACAATGTTGTTATGCCCGGACCTTCTTATCCTCTTTACATTTCCTTGACAAATTTCTACGGTGGAAGTCCTAGGGAGTATAGAACTATTGAAGAGGAAGGCTGGCAGCCTGATATCGACGACATTCGAAGCAAGGTAAACGAAAACACGAAAGCGATTGTTGTCATAAATCCTAACAATCCAACTGGCGCACTTTATCCTGAAAAGCTCTTGAAAGAAATAACTGACATCGCTGCTGAGAATGATGTTCCAATCATATGTGATGAGATATACGATCTGATAGTCTTCGACAGAAAATTCGTCAGTACTGCAAGTCTTGCTGATGATGTCAATTTTATTGTTATTGGCGGTCTTTCAAAAGTCTACTTTGCCCCTGGCTGGAGAATAGGCTATATGGGTTTCAAGGGTCCTGACGATGAAATAAACAAGTTGAAAGAGGCCTGCTATAGGATGGCCCGTGGTCGTCTCAGCACAAACACTCCGGCACAACTGGCTCTGAAAACGGCAATGGAGTCTGACCATAGCTATCTTAATGAATATCTCCCCAAACTTAAGGAAAGAGCAAAGTTCAGTTTTAAAAGGCTTAATGAAATTGAGGGAATTTCGGTAACTGAAGCCCACGGAGCGATGTATATGTTCCCAAAAATTGAGCTTGATTCCTATAAAGGCAGGGACAAGCAATTTGTTCTCGACCTGCTCAAAGAAAAGCATGTCCTCACCGTTCAAGGATCAGGCTTTGGAGAGCAGTACGGAGGAGACCACTTCCGAATTGTGTTTTTGCCTCCAATGGAAACCCTTGAAAATGCATTTGATAAACTTGAGGATTTCTGTAAGTCAAAACAATAGTTAATAGTAATTAATCGTCTTCACCAGGATAATTTTGCGGAGGAATTATTCTCAGGGGTTTTAATTCTGTTCTCTTATCACGTAAAAATCTCCATATTTCCTCAGTTCCCCTTCTCAGCCGTCTTCTGTCACACTTTACATAAATTTTCCAATGTCTTGCTCTTTGTATGAAACTTCTCTCATCTCCTGTGAATGGTCCTCCTGCATACCTCTCCACACGTGACAGCTCCGGCGCCACTCTGAATGCTCTTTCAATTGGATCCATCCTCTCTTCGGGCTCTGCTCTCCTCCTCCTATAGTTCCATCCGCACATTATATTTTCAGTTCTCCTGACAATTCCTCCTTCCAAGGTTGCGAAGAGAATTCCACCTTCTTCGAGAATGTAATTATAGAGTTCGAATGCCCCCTTTGTTATGTTATTTTGTTGTTTTGGCTTGAAAACCAGTTGAAAAGAGTTTCGTTCGAGGCGCCATCCAGTTTTTCCAAAACCTCTTCTTCCGTTTTCAGTATTTATTCCTCCGGCAAGGAAAATATTTTCAGCGTCAAATCCTACACCTTCTTCAGCATATCCTCTATTAACAGCCTCCTTCACTTTCTCAAAATATTTCATATCTACAGGTTTGGAATAAAGTGAGTATATATTTGCCCGTCCCTGAAGTAAGTGATTCAGTAGAAAAGGCGTTCCAAAAATCGTGTCCGCATCATCATTCCACCACGGGTCGACGAGAAGAATATTTTGAATTCTATTATCTCTCGTGTCCAAAACTCCATTTTCCCTGAAAAGGTTTCTGAGTCGTCCGTCTATGTATGGATATTCTTGAACTCCGACTTTTCCGGTGAGCTGCGTAGTATTTCTTCCAAACATATATTGTCTATATTTCCCTATGTATAAATATTCGCGGGAGTCATAAGTTCTAAGATGGAAGGAAAAAAAGATTCTACTCAGGATATTAAAAAAAGAGCTTCAAAAGTGTATAAAACTCTCAATAAAATTCACCCTGTCAGTAGAACTGCTCTTCTTCATAGAAATCCTATTCAGCTCTTAGTTGCAACAATTCTTTCTGCCCAGTGTACTGACAAGCAGGTAAACAAAGTTACTCCGGCCTTATTTAAGAAATACAGAACAGTAAAGGAATTTGCCGAGTCTGATCAGACAGAGCTTGAGAGACTGGTAAAAAGTACAGGCTTTTACAAGAGCAAGGCGCGCTACATTAAGGGATCTTCCCTAAAACTACTTTCAGATTTTAAGGGAAAAGTTCCCAAAACAATGGAAGAGCTAATAACTTTGCCTGGGGTCGCGAGAAAAACAGCGAACATAGTCCTCTCCAGCGCTTTTGGTATTAATGAGGGAATTGCTGTCGACACACATGTGAAGCGCGTCTCTTACCGACTTGGTCTGACTGAACATAAGGATCCAGTAAAAATTGAGAAGGATCTGGTAAAATTAATTCCAAAAGCCGACTGGGATAAATTTTCATTACTTCTTATTTATCATGGTAGAGATACCTGCGTTGCAAGAAAACCTAAATGCTCTGAATGTCCTTTCAAAAAAATCTGTCCAAAAACAGATGTTACAAATTCTTCTTAGTACCAGCGCATTTCAGCTTCATCAAAATAAGAGTCTTCCAAGTCTTCTTCTGAACTGTGGC
>DAFN01000006.1:63644-64430 GCA_002495465.1 archaeon UBA55
CATTCGTGGAATTCCTTCAGAAGGAAAAATGCATATCCAAGTCCAAAGGCAAGACCTCCTAGGTGAGCTGCGTTTGCTATTCCACTTGGGGCGAACATCCCCACAAGGTCCCCAAAAGCCCATACTGCTGCTGCAATGGCCATCGGCATCGGTATCCAGCCGACGTAAACTATCATTTTCGGTTTCAGAACAGCAAGTGCCCCCATTACGGCGAAGACTGCACCACTCGCTCCTATAGATGCGTTGTAAAATGGCAGTGCGGCAAAGCCTGCTACCAAGCCTCCAGCAAAGTAGATGACCAAGAATTTTCTCCATCCAATCGTCACTTCAAGAATTGTCCCGAAGAGGGCCAGAGCGAACATATTGTAAAGTAAGTGCGTCGCCCCTCCGTGCATAAACATATGTGTTATAAGAGTCCACGGATGGATAGCGACCTGACTGGAGATAAGAGCAAAGCTGTTTGTTATCGGGGCATTCATCTGAACCAAAAAGGCTCCGGATGTTATTGCAACAATCCAGATAGAAATATACTTGCGTTCCATGCCACTACAGTGGGTCTTTATGTATTTATATTATAAATCCCTAGCTCTTGTGTGAAGATTTCACTCAAAACAATACGTGATGCGGACTGGCGTTACTACGTCGGATCTATAATTCTTATTCTCGCCTTTCTAAGTGCTCTCGATACAGGCTTTTCACTCTTTAGAAACGTTTTCATTGCACTCGCCACAGCCATTGGCACTGACTACACTTATAATCGTGTTGTGAGAAAAAAGAGTTTCTGGC
>DAFN01000006.1:64507-66799 GCA_002495465.1 archaeon UBA55
AAGAGTTTCTGGCCACGCAGTGCGGTTGTTACTGGCCTCTTAATTGGCGTAATTTTACAGGGTCTTTGGTGGCACACCGTAATTGCAGCCGTCCTCGCTATTCTCTTGAAGCAAACCATAAGATGGAAAGGTCACAACATCTTCAATCCCGCTGCACTCGGTATGCTTGTCGCCGGAATTTTTCTTCCAATATCCCTAGTCTGGAGTGCTTCTGCAGTTCCCCTGGCGACAATAGCTCTTGGTCTTTTATTGGCTTACATAATTGGAAGAATTCCCTTGATTCTGGCATACTTCGCAGCTCATGCGGCCTTTATGGCAGGCTATTCTGTTCTTACTGGGACTCCCTTTATTGACAATTTCATGTTCGTAGAATTTTTCATGGTATTCATAATGTTGGTGGAGCCTGTAACTTCTCCTTCGAAAAGAAATATCCGTCTGGTCTACGGAGTAGTTGCTGCCCTTCTGATAAATATCTTAATTCTGACAATCGGATGGTTCAGCTTCCTGCCTGCATTTGACCCTGTTTTGACTGGGCTCCTTGGCGCCAACCTTGTCGGAAGAGCTCTTTCAAAATAAGGAAAATCCTTATCCTGTAAAACTTAAATAATCTTAATCCTAAGTGTTTTACGAGGTGATTAAGGGAGAACCTTAATTGACTCTGGAGGCAGAATCTGCCCCCGCTCATACTCATGGCCGATTCCATTATTCCAAGGGTTCTCGAGAGGGCTACCGACAGGCGCTTTTCAAACCCTATAGAATTTAACAAGAAAGTTCAGAAGGTAAAGAGAATTCTGCGCCACGAGGACTGGGAGGAATTCAAGCGTGAGCGCTTTGATAATAAGCGAAATCTTTTTTCCGATCTGCGCTTGTTTGAGGACAGAGCACTTCCTTTAAGGGGTGTGTACATAAGCGCCCTTCTTGAAATAGAGGCAGAGTTCCTTCTCAGCCAGGGAAGCTCTGGTCCTGTGGAAATTTTGAATGTCTCAGACTGGAGCACGCGCCAGCGCAACACATTTAATGATCTTATTGAGAACTGCGAAATTCTCAAGGGTTCTCAAGCCATTGCGGAGACACATATTGCCGGCTCATACACAATCAGCGGAGTTTCTTGCAAATCTATTGGTAACGGTTCTTACCTGCGAAAAATAGTTCTCAAAAATATAGAATGTGAAGCTGTATTCAGTGCAACTAGTTCTAATACAGCTATTTCACAAATAGAAGAAGCCACTATTGAAAATAGCTCCATCGCGGTTGCTTTTGAACGTGCTCATGTATCTGGTCGTGTAGAAATTACTGAGATTTCTGGCTACAAAGACAGGTTACCATCACTGTTCAAGAGGGCAGTTCTCGGAATACAGGATACTGGAGAGGATCTTGAGGTCAGTGTTATAATAAAAGATTCTAAAATCTCAGAAGCCTTCACCTCTGCACTCTTAACTGGAAAAATCTACATAGATGGTATTACTTCTATCAGTCTTTTTTCAGATTCAGCTCTTTTAACTAATGATCTTGTTGTCAATAATTGTACTGTTCGTAGTATCTTAAGTGGAGTAGGAAGCAGACAGTCTCCTAGACATGGAATTCCTGTGGATATTCAGAAGCTTGTTTTATTTAATGTAGAGGGCCTTGAAGATGAGAGAGATGTTCTAGAGGATGCTATTTTCAGGACATCAAAGAGGAAGAAGTTCCATATTTATTATGATGCAGGCAGTTTTCTGGCAGAAAATTTTCAGAAAATAAGAGCAAGGTTCCGCGGCCGCGAATTAAGTGGTGCAGTAATTTCAGAAGATGATCTTGAAAGAATAGTTCGTGAAATGTTCAGCAAGCAAAGGAAGCTTTTTTAGCTTTCTTGTTTTAGATATTCAGAAATAACGCAATAAGGTGTTTTATTTTCTGGTTATATTGAATTCACGCCTCTGCGAGCTTGCTACCTGTGAAAGTATTTTCTTTAACTCTTCCTCACTTATTTTCTGGGAAACTTTTCCTCCAGTCTGCTGTAGTATTGACATAGCAGCTGAGTAAGCTACATTCTGGTTTGCCATCTTCGCATTGTTCCAGCGGTCCCAGGCTTTTTGTGTCAGTATAAGTTTCAGTACAGATTCAACCTGATTTTTTGCCTGGGCCTCTTGATAGGCCCTAACTTCTTCCTGCTCTGACGCTGCCTGCATCTCAGTAAGTTTCTGCCTTCTTATTTTCTCAAGCTCGGAATCGTCCATAATTAGTCTACTAGTCTATTCTGTCTAAAAATTACTCTTCAGAAGTTTTTTCGCTTTCCTTTGCTTCTGGCGCTTC
>DAFN01000006.1:66977-73687 GCA_002495465.1 archaeon UBA55
TTCTTCTTCTTTCTTGCTTTCCTTAGGAGCGTTTTCTTCAGAACTCTGACTTGAGTTCTCTACTTTATGAGATATTCCATCTAAAAATTTCATCCCAGCTGATGTGAGTTCTCGTCCGCCTTTTACTTTCTTGACGTATCCTGCAGTTTCAAGCTGTTGAAGTATTTTTCTTATAATATTTCCTGAGCCATCATAGTGCTTCTCGGGCTTTGCCCCGCGGTTCTTTCTTCCACCATACTCTTTTCTAAGCCTTGAGACTCCGATAGGTCCTTTCTTGTATAGCTTTCTCATCAAGGCAGCTGCTCGAATCTGCCAGAAGTCATCTGTGTGAGGAGGCCTCTCTTTGTGAGCTCCACTCTTTGCATAGTGTGCCCACTCAGGCTTCTTCAAGCTTTCAAGACTCTTCAGCTCTTCCTTCGCTGCATCAATCAAAGCGTTTGTGTTTGTATCAAGTGTGCTTACCATTTTGGACGGACATCTCTATGAATACTTGGTTTATTAAGCTTTTTCTTTCTCTTTAGAATAGGGGTAGCGCATTATGTTTCCGCAGGAAAGACAGCTTATAATAAGCTTTGGCTGCCTTTTCTGGCTTAGTCTTACTTTAGAGCTTACACCTGGTTTTAAGTATGTGTGACATTTTTTGCAGTATAATTTCTTATACTTTTTAGGTATCTTAACTCGGAAGCGCATTCCAAGGTCCCGTGCCATTTTTACATATCTATTGGAAAGCTCAGGACTTTCTTTGAACACTTTTCCTGATAGGCTAAATAGTCGCGTTATTCTCTCGCTTGCCAGAATCCTATCTTTTCCTTTCTTCTTTCCCATCAGAATCCTGAGGACATTGTGGTCTCAAAACGGGCGTTCTTGAGGCATTTCTTGCAGAGGAAGTTCCCTGCGTATTTTCTTCCGCATTTTCTGTGCATACTTGAGTCACAGCTCTCGCACTGTATGCCATCATCAGTCTTCTGCTTGCATTTTACACAGTCCATAAGCTAAAATATCCTGTTGTCTTTAATTACTTTCCTAGAATGCGACTGCTATCCTTTTTCCTCGGAACTCAAATTCACTCTTATTTTTCCCTTTGAGTTTTCCAACACTATATGTGTTCAGTCCTATCTTGTCTGAAATTAAATTGTCAGCGTTCTCAAACTGCGTGTTCATAGGGGAGTCCACAGTAAGATTTATTTTGTCCTCTATCTTGAAGCCGGCTTTCTTTCTCTGTTCCTGTACATGTCTTCCCAGCTCTTTTATCATCCACTCTCTCTCTAGCTCTGTGTCTACAGTCTTGTCAAGGAAAATTACACCCTTTGCATGATCAATTTTAACTGCGTCCTTTGCTGAATCAGCGAATTCCACATTCTTTGCATTGAGTACTGAGATCAGAATTTCCTTGAATTCCTTTTTTAGAACTTCATTCTTTGTGGAAATCGTTACTTTTTTAACAGGCCATCTAAGTTTTATTCCGCTCTCCTGTCTTGCAGAAGCAACAGCTTCAACTACAAGCCTTGTTTCTCCCATAGCACCTTCTAAGTTTTTGTCTATATGTTTTTTATTTTCCTTAGGAAAGTTCCTTAAGTGTACACTTTCTTCATCTCCTTCGCCCCTGAAAATATCCTGATACGCAGCCTCAGACATATGAACAAGAACTGGTGCCATCATTGTGTTTAAAGTGTCGAGAAGGTGATATAAGGTAGCCTGAGCCGCTTTTTTGCCGCTTCCAGTATAAGTCGGCCACAGTCTTTCTCTCACTAGCTTGATGTACCACCTACTGAGGTCGTTTACAATAAATTCCTGTATTGCCTTAACTGACTTAAATCCGTAGTATTTTTCATTGGATTCCTGAACCTTTTGGATAAGTGAGTTTAATCTGGAGAGTATCCATCGGTCCGCAAGCTCCAGCTTACTTGGGAGCTTTTCTCTGCTCCCGTACAATTCCTGGAATTTCACTGTGTTTTTCCATGTATTGAAGAACCTATTGACCTCCTTCATCTTTTCCCATGAAAATACAAAATCCTCTGCTGGGTCGTAATATAGAAGGTAGTGGCGCATATGGTCTCTTCCATATTTTTCAATCACTTCATCTGGAGAAACTATGTTTCCAAGGGACTTGCTCATTTTAAGCCCTCCTTTTGCAAGAACTAGAGCGTGCTGAACCACATTTACGTAAGGAATCCTGTCAAATGTCAGCATTCCGCAGACAGCCAGGGAATTGAACCATCCCCTTGTCTGATCTGAGCCCTCAAGTATGAAATCTACGGGCCACAAGCTCTTAAATGGCTTTTCTTTTTGCGGGTAGCCTACAGAAGCCCATGGGGCTATTCCTGAGTCAAACCAGACATCAAGTATGTCCTCTATTCGTTTCATCGTATCTCCACACTTGCACTTGAACTCTATAGGGTCAACAAACTGGCGGTGCAGGTTTTCCGTATCTTTTCCGAGCTCCTTCACAGAACCAATAACTTTTATTTCATCACAGTCTTCTTTCTGGCATTCCCATATTGGAACTGGGATTCCCCAGTATCTCTGCCTTGAAATCGGCCAGTCTCCCATATTCTGGAGCCAGTCTTCAAAACGCTTTCCAGCCCAGCCATAAGCCCACTTGACATTTTTCTTGTTGTCAGATATAATCTTCTTCCTTATCGCGCTGACTTTTATGAACCACTGGGGCATGGCCATGAAAAGTAGGGGCGTCTTGCATCGCCAGCACATAGGATAGTCGTGTTTTATCTTTTCTGTCGTAACAAGTAAGCCCTTTTCTCTAAGTTCCTCTACAAGTTCGCTGTCAGCATCTTTTACGTATTTTCCAGCGTACTTTCCTGCTTCTTCAGTATACTCTCCTGTCATTGTCAGCGGACAAAGCGCTGGCAGATTATTCTCCCTGCCGACAAGAAAGTCCTCAGTTCCATGTCCAGGAGCGCAGTGTACAAGTCCTGTTCCCTTCTCAAGATTTACGTACTCCTCGTTAAGAACAATTTTTGCTTTTACTTCTTTCTGGAGTGGCAAGTCGTGAAAAGGTGTTTCATATTCAAGGTCCTTTAACTTTCGCCCTTTGAATTTTTCAAGAGTTTTATAGCTGACCTCTATTTTTTCCATTAGAGAGTAAACAAGCTCTTTTGCAAGTATCCATTTCTCGCCCTTCTTAAGTTCAATTTTTACATAGTCAAAATCCGGGTGCGCGATTACTCCTGTGTTACTTGGAAGCGTCCACGGTGTCGTTGTCCATATAATTAGATACTCGTTTTCAGCCCCCTTTACCTTTAATTTAACATAAACTGATTCATCTGTGACTTTCTGGTATTCAACTTCGTTGTTCGAAACAACAGTTTCGCAGCTTGAGCAAACATGAACTGTGTATTTGTCCTTGTAGACCAGACCTTTGTCGTATGCCGTTTTGAAAGTGAACCATCCTGCCTCAATGTAGTCTTTATCAAGAGTCCTGTAAGTATTGTCCCAGTCCATCCATACTCCGAGATTTGCAAACTCCTGATTCATTGTTCCTATGAATTCAGTTGAAAATTTGTAGCACTCTTCATTGAACTTTGCAATTCCTATACGGCTTTCAATCTCTTTCTTGTCTTTTATTCCAAGCTTTTTCTCAATCTTCAGCTCTGTAGGAAGTCCGTGGCAGTCATATCCTGGTCGAGCCCAAACATTTTTCCCAGTCATTCTGTGGTATCTGAGGTAAAAATCTTTCAGTATCTTATTCCAGGCAGTTCCCATATGTATGTGCCCTGTTGCATATGGAGGTCCATCAAGAAAATAGTAGGGCTCAGCCTTCTCATTTAGAGCTAGAGCCTTTTTTTCTGTCTTGTTCTCGTCCCAAAATTTTCGGACTTCTTCTTCCAAGTTTTCCTTCTCAAACATATTGGGTAAAAATGCTTAGGTTCTTATAATAATGTTTCGCGATACTACTTTGCTTTGTGTAGCTGACCGCGATTTTGTGGAAAATCCTCAAGGAAACTATTAAGTTTCCACACTGGAACAACGGGAATATTCCCATGCGTCTCTATCTCTTCCTGCAGCAAGGTCACTATTAAGGGAAAAACCTCACTTTTGTTGTCTGTGCTGTCCTTCAGGGCCTGTGTCCGTAGCTTCTGGTCTAGAATTGTCTTTTTCAGGTCTGATAATTTTCCTTTCCGGTCTGACCACTTCTTACAATCCACACAAAATATTTCTCTGAATCCCTGTGCTACAACATCTATTTGGTGCCGTCCGTCGTGCTTGAATCTATGGTCGGTCTTTACTTTATAATTCTTTTCTGCGAAGATGGATGCTACAAGGCTTTCAAAGTCCTGCCACTCATATTTTTCAAGTATAGCCTCAAGATCTGCGCCTTCTCTAAGTTCTTCCTCTAGTTTCTCAAGGTCTTTTTTCATACAAAATAATTTTTCTAGGGTAAGAACTCCATTCCCATATAAGCTTGCTGTGTTATTAAGCTTTATGGCCTTTCAGAACAATATCTAGTCCTGTATTCTTGTTTTGTTGGTTTTTTTCGGCTTTTTGTCCTCAAGAGAGTCATGTATCATTAGTTTCTCTGTGTGTTCGTCCACGTCATCTTCAGACTCCAACTTCTTCACATACTTTCGTGCTTTCTCTTCTTCGTTCATTTTTTCTCCTGTCATCGTAATATTCCGAACTCACTGAATTCACCTGCGTAGTCTTCAGTGTGTACTTCGACCTTCTCAACTACAGAGGCTGTCGGACCGTCTTTGCAGACCTCTATAAAGACGCTAACTTTATTATCATTTCCTTCTGCCACAGCCTCAACTTTATCGTCCGTATTCCGAACCCAGCCCTTTACACCAATTCTCTCTGCGTTTTCCTTTACAAAAGCTCTGAAATAGACGCCCTGTACCTTTCCTGATATAAATAAATGAACTCGCTTCATTCTACTATGATCACTTCAGCTTCTTTCTTGCCAGTGTGGCAGGGTCTGTCTCCATAATCACAGAAGACGCAGCACTTTGTTTCTGATAAAATGCTTTCCTTACATCCAACGCAAAGATAGGAGAACTGGCATATAGCCTCTGGTATTTCCATATCTTGCTTGTGTCCGCACTTCGGGCAGCTTATTATTCCTTTAGCCATATCCTTTGTCTGAGTCACTCCTCATTCCAAGCTCTTCTTCTATTTGGGCTTGCACTTCCTCATTAAATCCCTGAAGTATTTCTTCTTTGTCTCCCTCCCCAAGTACAATAACTGGGACTCCCTGAAAACCGCGCTCTTGCATCCATTTCATTCCCTTAGCGTCCTTTGTTATATCAATTGCTTCGTATTTAATATCATTTTTGTCGAAAAATTCCTTCGCAGAGGTACAGTAGGCGCAAGTCGGCGTTGTGTAAATTTTTACTTTTATCATAATTGAAATAATTAATCCTAGTATAAATAGATTTTAGAAAATAAGGCAAGCCCCAGGAGAGATTTGAACTCCCAACCTTCTGTTTACAAAACAGACGCTCTACCAGATTGAGCTACTGAGGCATAGAAGTATTGATGAAGTAATCTCTTTTTATTTCTTGCTATAAGTCCATTTCAAGCGTGATTGCCCAGTGATCTGAGCCCGGGGATTTCTTGATAAATATTAGTGCCGGTGGCGTGATTTGAACACGCGACTTCTAGATGTCTTAGCGCCACATAAGTCACTTCTCTTCTTGCTCACGAAGGGATCATCACTCATAAGATGCTTATGAGTCTAGCGCTCTAACCAGACTGAGCTACACCGGCACTTGTGTCTGGCTCTTTATGTTTGAATTCAGCTCTTTTTATTTCTTGTGTTTATACTGCTCCGAAAAGTGTCAGAACTATTACTAGAGAAACAACACCTAGTATGTCTGCCAGGCTAGTTATTATTGGCACTATAACGTTGTCTGGGTCAATTGAGCGGCGCATAAAAAATATTGATATGTAGAATGAGGCAAGCACTACAATTGTTGTAACAATCAATCCTCCAAAGAGGCTTACTAGAACAAGCCTGGCTCCAAGAATATTTGGTATTCCCATAAATCCTGAAATCCCAATTGAAATTACTCCGACTACAGGAAATATCAAAAGTGCAAAGGTGTAGGCTCCAAGCATTTCCTTAATGGTTTCAATCCTTCCTCTGCCTTTCTCTTGAATAATACCAAGGTGTAGTTTAGTCGAAAATCGTGACGCGAATATACTTCCAATATTTCCCCCTTGGGAAAGAAAAGCAGGCAAGAGAACCAATATACTCGGTATCGCAATCAAGGCTACAAGCTTCTCCTGCAGAAGCAGCCCAGACAATGTGTTCAGAAGAGTCGTTACCGAAAGAACTACTGCACTCTGAATTACTATTGTACGCGTTTTAGAATCTCCCCCCAGTAATATAGATACTACTAATGCCATCAGAAGGCCAATAACTGCAAGAGAAAAGTAGCCGGAGAATCTCGAAAATCGAAGGGTCAGCCAGGCAGCGACAAGAAGAGAGGGCAGAGTTATTATATCGCCGATTGAAGCAATTAGCGGAGCGGTAACATTGTCCGGGTCCCATCCTCTTCCATAAGCAGTAAAGGAGATAAAGAAAGTTACGACAAGAAGTATTGAGCCTGCAACTATGCTTCCTATAAATGCTATTGTTATAAATGTAGAAATTGTCGCCCCCTCATATCCCAGAAGCCTGGAAAACAGAGATGCAAGGGACGCAAGCATCACTGGAAAAATAACGCTCAGATAGGCAGAAGAAAGAACAT
>DAFN01000006.1:73760-74137 GCA_002495465.1 archaeon UBA55
TCCGAAGGCTGAATGATTTTATCTGTCCGAGGTGAAATGCCGAGCCTAGCCTTGCTCCTACTGCCCCGAAAATAGCACCTCGCATATTGGTTGCGCCAGGGATCAAAATTATGAGTCCCGGTATAATAAGTAGCATCTCTTTAGAGTTGCTTAGAAAGGCTCCTGCGACTGCGGAAGCAAATATTGACAAAAAAAGTGCAGCGGAGCTCTCCTTAAGCTCTTTCGCATTCTCTGATATGAAGCTGAGCAGGAACTTCATACTCCCTGTAGGGTTCTCCACTATGGTCACCTGGATCACCTGTTGCGTTTTCTGTCATTCTCCTCACCTGTTCACAATTTTCTTGAAGATCTGCTTATATTAATGTTCCTCAGACTAG
>DAFN01000006.1:74182-75044 GCA_002495465.1 archaeon UBA55
AATACATTACTGTCCAGTTAAATGCAATCGAAAATGCCGCGAACTTTATTATGCGTACTATGTTCGCTCCTAACACTATGTATGCCGCGTTTGAGATTATATTGTATGCTATAACTATTCCCATTGCTACTGTGAAGAAGCTGGCTTCTGTCACAGGAAAGAATTTTGTTATTGCGAAAGTTGGAATAAGTAATACCGATGTCAGAGCTAGGTATTGCAATCCATAGGGGAATACAATCCAGGATATCAGAAGCATCAGAAATGCGATGAGGAAACCCCATAGAGGCGAATATGCGTAGGAAACAAGTAGTCCGAAAGGAAGCCATAGTTCGATTCCCTGAAGGTCGGCTCTTCTAGCGCCTATGCTTATGAAGGCTCCCAGTATTACGAGCCCAAACAATGTTATGACTTGGGTAAACATTCTTGATAAGATGACTATCTCTCTTATAAAGAAATCGGACAGCTTAAGTTTTAAATAAAATGAAGTTATATTGCTATTGTTAAGATGTTCTGGACAAAAGACCCTAGGAAAAAAGTAAGAAATATTCTCATGAATATGTATGAAGCGCTTACGAGTAAGGTCAAAAGGGAGGGGGGAGCTCCTAGCTGGAAAAAATACGACAGAAATACTCGAAAACTTCGACGGCTAATTGAAAAAGAAAGCTCTGTGAGGGCAATGCGTTTTGATATTGATGAAGAGAAAATGTCTCTTGAAGCTATATTAAACAGGCTTGACAGCATGGAACCAACACAGTTCAGGGAAATGAGTAAGCTTCTTTACAAAACAACACGTTCCTTATCATAATATATAATAATAAAAAGAGGGCCCGGCTGGGTCCAGAAGCACTTTTTTAGAAAAAAA
>DAFN01000017.1:0-225 GCA_002495465.1 archaeon UBA55
TCTGGACTCAACTGGTGAGGTTGAGGGAGTCAAAATAATAAAGACTGAAAAAATACAGGACGGTGTCGTCAGACTGGTATTTGTTGCTGGCAAGGGTCTTTTGGAGGAGCGCAGGAAGAAGGAAGAGTCCATTGAAAAGGCTGTCTCCGAACTTGTAAAGGACTTTGTCACAGGACCTATTTCAGAATCAGATGTTCTGGAGTCTTCCCGAATTCTTCGCGTCCA
>DAFN01000017.1:361-1576 GCA_002495465.1 archaeon UBA55
TGAGGAGGCAGACCTCGGCAAGTTCAAAAGCCTCAGGGACTTCACTTCTTCCGTGTTTGATGACTGGAAGCGTCTCTCAAAGGACAAGGCCGCGCTTGAGCTTCGCATTTTGTCAGAGAAAGCGGAACAAATCGCTGCTTCAGCTGGAAAGTCAAAACTTATTGCGATTGATGAAGATTTCGGAGAGTCCATGAAACTTGCATCTCTAATCACATCCAATAGTCCAGAGCTTGCAGTCCTCTTCAGTGGTAAGGGTCGAACTGTCCTAATCTCTGGTAGAAAGAGCGGTCTTGACTCACAAAAAGCTTTAAATAAACTACTCCCAAAAGCCAAAATTAGCGGAAATCCACACAGAGCTATTGCAGACAAGCCGCTCAAAGATATAAAGGAAGCCACAAAGAAATTATGACAAGGAAACTAGCCTACCTCGCATTTCTATTTTCAGTAGTATTCCTATCCGCCTCAGCTCTGAGCTACGACCCTTTTGTGCTTGGAACTAATTCCATAGTTCTTGACGGAGTTGATGACTATGTGACTGTTTCAGATGACACTTCACTAGCACTCACAAATGTCACTATTGCAGCCTGGCTTAATGTCACTCCAGTCTCCGCTTCTACGACAATACTTTCTAAAGATTCTTCTTACAAACTCGAGATAGATGGAAACCGTAATCTCAAAGCCTCACTGTATGACTCCAGCTCCTCCTGGAATGCTGTCACTCAAAATATAGCCCTCCCTACAAATAAATGGATTTTTATTACATTTACTTTCAACGGAACAGACTTGAATTTATATGTTGACGGAGTATTAAATCAAAGTTCAAGTCCTTCTTCTACAATTTCAATTGCACCAAGTACTAATGACCTGTATATTGGCTCTGCGGCTGGCAGTTCAAGCTTCTTTGATGGTTCAATAGATGATATTGCTGTATGGGACTCTGCTCTCAGTCAGAGCGACATCACTGCAATATATAACAGCGGAAGTGGAATTTCTGACCTTACGCAGAGTTATAGTACCAATCTGGTCGGCTACTGGAACTTCGATGAGGGCAGCGGAAATTCTGCCTCAGATTCCTCAGGACAGGGAAATGATGGAACTCTTTCAAACGAATGGATGTGGGCTGACCTCTATTTAAGTATAGATAGTCATGCAGTTCCTACAAAAGCTATACCAAGGTTAGTCTCAGAGGACGGAGCAGTTCGCATCTACTACAAT
>DAFN01000017.1:1585-3403 GCA_002495465.1 archaeon UBA55
AGTCTATGACAGCAGTGGGTTCACCGCATGTGGTAATAGTCCTTACGCTATAAGAACAATCAGTGAGGCCTGCCCATCCTCTTCAGGTTCTACTCTGGAGATGAACTTAAGCGGTTCTGACACCTATTCCTTTGAAATATGGAAGGATAGTTCCTCCAATCAACAAAGCCGACCTAATGTACTATTAGGGGGCTCGCTCAAAGTTTCTAGCCCCTCTAATTTCGGCAAAGGAGAGCCTCATAATTTCGGTTCATTTAACGACAACAACTACAGTATTTTCCAGCAGATAGACTTAAATTCAAGCATAGGCCACGATGCAGACATTTCTAAACACCGCGGTCTTTTCTACCAGCTTTACAGGGTTAGAGACTGCGGTCTAATCCCTTCAGGCAGCCTAATCCTTGTCGGAGCCGTCAATAACCTAAATCCTGCAAGCTCATTTGACCTCAGTGTAACAAAGCCGACAGACTGTTCTCAGGGTCAGACCTGCCAATATATTGGAGAACTTCTCTTCCAGGAGGCGACACATTCAGGTTCACTCTCTGGAGGGGCCCTCTTCGAGTTCACTTTCGAACGGGCACTTGGTGACCTTACTCTAAGTGAGTCCTCAGCCAATCTAGGTGCTGTTCCGGCTGGTGTTTCGGTCATAAGAAATGTCACACTGACGAACAGTGGTGTTGCCCAGTTCACAGGTCTTTCTGCACACTCCAATAACACAAACCTTAGCGTAAGCTTGGCTCAGTCAAGTCTTGGAGTGAATCAAAGTACAATTCTTACAATAAATGTTACGGCGCCTTCCAACGCCATAAATGGTTCTTTCAATGAGCTAATAATAATTAACGGTACGACTTCAGGAACTCTGAAATCTGTCAGCTACACACTTCAGTTCAGCTTCCAGACAGCCTTCTCTGCCTCTCCCTCAAGTGTTGATTTTGGGGCCTTAGAGCAGGATGAAAATAAGTCAAGTACTATAAGTTTGAGTAACTCAGGTCTTACAAACGTGACAAATGTAACGGTCAGCACAAGCGCAACTGAGCTGTCCATTGATGATGAGGGCCCCTTCGATGTGGCTCTCAGCGCCACAAAGTCCCTGAAACTGACTCTTTTAACAACGACCAGCATGGCAGACGGAAATTATACAGAGAGTGTCACAGTTTCCTACAGTGGTGGTCAGATAATAATTCCTGTCTCCTACCAGCTGAAAAAGCAGCTCGGTGCTCTCTCATTCAGTCCTCCTTCAATTTCCTTCGGAACAATAGAGCGCGGGAAGTCGATGACACAGAACATAAGCATCATGAATGGTGGAAATGCCGCAGTGTCCGCCCTGACTTTCACAGCTCCTGGTGAATTCTCTGTAAGTCTGAGCGCTACATCAATTCCAGTCAATGGCTCAATAACTGGGTCTATTACTATTTCAGTTTCTGCTGATGCCAATGCAGGATTCAAAGCAGAGTCAGTCGTCTTCAAAAGCGTGGGAGTTTCAAATACTCTGTCTGTAAGCTACACAGTTCCCTCTTCTCCCCCAGCTCCAAAAATGGATGTGGCACCAGCCACCTGGAATTTGGGAACTGTTTCTCCTGGAACCTCAGATACAAAGACTTTCACAGCAACAGTTCTTTCCGGTGACACAAAAGATATAACTGCAGCTATAACATTGGAAACCTCAATCAAAACTGCTGTCAGTCTTTCAACATCCAGTTTGTCAATAGGCGGAGGAAACGGGACTCCGTCTGTCACTGCGACTCTGACGGCTCCGGCTGAAGAAGGTCTTTACAGAGGAAAAATATTCTTCAAATTCTCCTACAAGGGCAAGACTCT
>DAFN01000017.1:3459-3732 GCA_002495465.1 archaeon UBA55
CTACAAGGGCAAGACTCTCGAGACAATATCAATTCCTGTAACAATTGAGGTCAAGGAAGACCTGGTTTCTCTTGTTTCGTCAGCTCATGGAAGATATTCTTCAACACAAAGGGGAATAGACACTCTTAAGGCGCAGGCTGGACTCGGAAAACTTTCTGATAATATGACAACTTCACTTGGTGAGGCTGAGACTATGATGTCTGAAGTCAACACACTTCTGCAGCAGGCAACCCAATCGGCTCAACAGGGTAGAAGCGACCAGGTCAAGACTCT
>DAFN01000017.1:3784-4148 GCA_002495465.1 archaeon UBA55
TCAAGACTCTGATAGGTCAGATTAACTCGAAACTCAGCAGTGCTGATGAAATTGTCAGGCAGATTCAGATACAATCCGAATCGAGCAAGACTAAGACAAAGAGGAACTTGACTCCCCTATTCCTAGGACTTGGTGTTCTTGTACTGATTGGCGGTCTCGCACTTTCACTAAGAGAGGGCTGGATTCCTGTATATAAGTCAGAGAAAGCTATGGCAGTGTTCAAAAAATTACATCTTGCAGGATTCCTGAAAAAGCCGGCGGATATATCTCCGCGTCCACATCTGAATCCTGGAAGACCGCTTGGTGCCTCGGTTTCTAAACATTCTGCTGCTCCGGATAAAAAGCCAGAAGTTCCTGTTCAGGG
>DAFN01000017.1:4245-9708 GCA_002495465.1 archaeon UBA55
ACTGAAAAAAGAATGGGCAGAATATTATAAGAGGCATCCTGACTATGCACGCTATGTGCGGCAGCAGTACAGAAGCTATGGAAACAGGAGGTACAAATGAGTATAGAAATTATCGCTGAAGGGGCGCATGATGTTGCGCATTCTGTGTTTGAATCGAGAGAAATACTAAAGAAGAGACCGGATGCCGTTTTCCTCGAGCTTCCCTCAACTCCTTTCCAAAAAATTCTGTCTGCATACAGCTCCGGAAAACTCACTGATGCTCAACTGAAAAAGAAGCTCCTCGCGGCAATTTCTGCGGAGAAGAAAGAGATAGATCATGATCTTGTTGATAAATTCATCGTTGGAGAGCTTGAGATGGAGGAACTTGAATCGATTGAGACTGAGGGTCGCGAATTCCACGTGATGAAATCTGCGAAGAAAGTCGGTGCCGAGCTTCACGCTGTAGATATTCCCCTGGACAAACTTGACCCATATCTGACTAAAAAAGTAAAAGAAGAGCATCTAAAAATGGCAAAAGTTGCTTTCAGTACAAAGAGATTACCATTCATCGCCTGGGAATTGGCTGACTTGTTTCATTATCCATTCTATTTCCTTGAGAGGCTGGTGAGAAATCCTTCAATAAAAATCACTAATCCCTTTATACATAACATAAATGAAAATAAGATGGCAAAACTCGGAGCGAAATATGATCGCTGGGTTCAGAGGCTAGTCCTCCCATTGTTTATGCATATGCCTCTCAGCCGCGAACTAAAGGATGCAATCAAGGTGGGCTACATACTTGGTGAGATGGACGTTCTTAGAGAGCGCTTTATGGCGGCAAAAATCACAAAACGATATAGAGAACTTGAAAAGGAGCTCGGACGTGAACCTAATATTATCGTTATAGTGCACTTGTGGAGTTCGGCAGAGCTCGAACGCTTGCTACCATAAGTTTTTATTGTTCCATACTCATGCTGTTCTATGGTTAAGAGTGATATTAAGGCCAAAGAGACTGATCTTAAGTCAGTTCGAGCGCATCTCCGTGGACTTGGCAATAGTCAAGAACTTTTTACCTATATGTATAATTATTGTGAACAACTTCTTTCAAAGGATTTAAGCTCACTTCGCCATCTTATACTTTCTCCTTCTTTGTTCAGACATATAGTTTTACACTCAGACGATAAAAATAAAATTGCGTCCTTTAAGAAGAAGATATCTACAGAGTTCGGAATTGAAGTAATCATAATACCTAAGCAAGAAGCACTAATACCTGACATTTTTTTCGTTCCTAAAATACAAGGGACAGGAGCACACTGGTCACAACTTTCCAAGGATATGGAATGGTTTAGAAAGAATGTTGACAAACTCCTAGGCGTAACTGAACATGGAATGACTGCAAGTCGGGTAGCCAAAGTAAAAAATAGAGCTCTAAGATTCCTTACTAATTATACAACCATTCTTGATGATTTTGCCAGTGTTATAACTGGGGGACGTCCTGTTGATGAAATTGGTTCAAAGGGAATTTTGTCAATGAAAATTATGGGAACTTTGCAAAGTCTGGATGCTGTCACAGATATCAGCGATGCTGTTGAAGAGTTTATGCAGGAAAATCCTGATGTTTCGAGGCGTTTTCTGGACTCAGGAAATTTTCCTGAAGAAACTCTCAATATAGACTTAGATTCCTGTTTGGAAGCGGCTGAGGTATATATTTTACTTGAAAAAGAAGTGAGCATTATAAATTTGGAGGGTTCCGAGCAATCAGAAGTGGACTTTGGTTTGATACAGGTAGGGCTTTCAGAAGAGCTTAAAGAATTGAAAAGGAGGCTCTCCGGAAAAATAACTAGTTCAAAAGAAAGATTCCGCTGGAAACCTAAGAAGTCCGTGCATCCCCTATTCTCAAAATCCACAGAAGAATTGCGTTCCGATATTTTAGGCTGGATAGACGTCTCTGAAGACTTCAAGCTGAAAAAAGAGCTTAGCACAGAGCAGGAGTATTTCGATTCACTAAGGCAGGTTCTTTCCAATCTCATACCAGAGGTACAAAAAGAAAGTTCTATAGATCGTCTTAGAATAAGTTATACAATCGCAAAACGGACATTCAACGAACTCAAGGCACTTAGTAAAAAGGGAAGAAAATAATCACTTCACAAATATTGCCGGTTTCATAACATCTCCGGCACCTGCTTTTTCATTGTCACTCTCTTCTGCGTCAATAAGCTGGATGTCGCATCCAAATTCTGTCTTCAGCTGCTCAAGACCCTCTTCAAGCGCTTTTCTGACCTCTTCCTTGCTCAGAATGACTTCAGGAAGTTCGAATTTCCTTTTCTGCAGTCTCTGAACATATTTGGCAAGCTCCTTTGCGTGTTTCTTCAGGTCAGAATTCTTCATCATAGTTCCAATATCCTTTCCTGCTTTAAATTCTGAATAAGTAAGATACTTCCACTCCGGCGCTACGAAAAGCATTATCTTGCTCGGCTCTTTTCCAACAAGTTCCATAACCTTTCTCATATCGCTTGCAGTGTTTCTTAGTAAATCTTCTCCAAGCTCCATTTTTTCATCAAGATATTCCTCAGAGACCTCTGGCCAGCTCCCCTCTGCAAGCATTTTCTTGTTCCCTATTTTCTCCCAAAGCTCCTCTGCTAGGTGCGGGGCAAAAAGGCTGAACATTTTTATCATGTTTTCTACGCAGTCAGAGAAAACAGCAGAATTGGCGCTTTCAGAATACTTGTTGAGCTCTGTTACAAGGGACATAAGAGACCCGATTGCAAGGTTCATCTGGAAATTTTCCATGTTGTCTGAGACAGTTTTTATTGTCCTATGCGTTTTCGCAAGAATATGCATGTCCTTGCTGCTCAATTCTCCGTATTTTCCCTTCTTAATCTTCTTCAGGTTCTTCTCAACAAGTGAGTTAACTCTTACTATGAAACGATATACTGATTCGACTCCTGAGTCGCTCCAGTCAAGCTCTTTCTCCGGAAGCGCAGTGAACAGCATAAAAGTTCTTGCAGTGTCTGCCCCGTATTTTTCTATTATTTCTCCGGGCTCAACAATATTTCCAAGAGATTTGCTCATTTTTGCGCCATCCTTTATTACCATCCCCTGGCAAAGCAGGCGCTTGAAAGGCTCGTCTACTCCACACAGACCAATATCACGCAGAACCTTTGAAAAGAATCTTGCGTAGAGGAGGTGCATTATGGCATGTTCTATTCCTCCGATGTACTGGTCGACTGGGGCCCAAAACTTTGCGGATTTTTTAGAGAAAGGCTCCTTTGAATTCCGTGGGTCAAGGTATCTGTAGAAGTACCAGGAGGAATCTACAAAAGTGTCCATTGTGTCAGTTTCCCTTTCTGCAGGCCCTTTGCACTCTGGGCACTTTGTTTTAACAAAAGATTCGTTTGCAGTCAGTGGATTTCCTTTACCTGTAAATTTAACATCAAGAGGTAATTCAACAGGAAGGTCTTTTTCAGGAACAGGAACTGTTCCACACTTTCCACAATATATTACAGGGATTGGCGTTCCCCAATATCTCTGTCTGGAAAGAAGCCAGTCCTTAAGTTTGTACTGAACTTCTCTCTTCCCTAATTTTTCCTTTTCAATATAGTTTGCTATAGCTTCTATAGCTTCTAGGCTTGGCATCCTGTCGAATTTTCCAGACTTGTCAAGAACGCCTTCTTCAGTGTAGGCCTCTGTCATTTGTTCAGGCTTCAGTTTTTTCCGTTCAGGCTGTATAACAACTTTTATTGGTATTTTGTATTTCTTTGCGAACTCGAAATCCCTCTGGTCGTGAGCCGGAACTGCCATTATTACCCCGGTTCCGTAGTCCATCAGGACAAAATTTGCTATGTATATTGGAATCTCCTCTTTGCTAAGTGGGTTTATCGCATACTTTCCGATAAACATACCCTCTTTTGTATAGTCTTCAGCAGAACGGGAGAATTTTTCTTCAAGAAGTACCTTGTCCACAAATTTCTTGACATCTTTTTCATATTTTGTTCCCTTAACTAATTCTGCAACTTTCGGATGTTCTGGAGCGTAGACCATATATGTTGCTCCGTAAATAGTATCTGGCCTTGTTGTGAATACTTTGATGTCTTCATTTGTCTCCTTCTGCTTGAAATTTATAAGAGTTCCCTCAGACCTGCCAATCCAGTTCCTCTGCATCGTTTTTACTTTGTCTGGCCACTCCTCTAGCTTGTCTATACCGCTTAGCAATTCTTCAGCGTAATCTGTAATTTTGAAGAACCATTGCTCAAGGTCCTTCATTGACACTGGACTTTTACAACGCCAGCATTTTCCGTCCTCTACCTGCTCATTCGCCAAAACAGTGCCACAGGAATTACACCAATTTATTGGAGCCTCCTTTTTGTAAGCAATCCCGCGTTCCAACATTTTCAGGAAAATCCACTGGTTCCAGCGGTAATAATCTGCTTTGCAGGTCTGAATTTCGCGGTTCCAGTCATAACTGAGTCCCAGGGACTTAAGCTGCTCCGTCATTTCAGACATCATTTTGTCTGTCCACTTTGCTGGGTGTGTTTTCTGTGCAATTGCAGCGTTCTCTGCAGGAAGCCCAAAAGAATCGTAACCCATAGGATATAAGACATTCCAGCCCTTCATTCTCTTATATCGTGCAAATGAATCCCCTATTGAATAATTCCGGACGTGACCCATATGAATCTTACCGCTCGGATATGGAAACATCTCAAGAACATAATACTTATCTTTAGAAGAGTCCTCTCTGGTTTTGAAGACTCCCTCACTTTCCCAGCGTTTCTGCCATTTTTTCTCTATTTTGCGATGCTCCATAGCCAGATATTATGTTAGGGTCTGTTTTTAATGTTTTTAGACCCTAAAGAGGCGCAATTATCTCAAGTAGCTCATCAAAATATTCAACATTTTCCAGATTGGACATGTGCGCAGATCCTGGGACGGTTTCTATTCTCGAGTTCTTTATTTTCCTGCTCATATATTTTGCGTGCTTGAAAACATTTTTCTTTTCAAATTCCCCGACTATTATCATTGTTGGGGCTACAATGTTTTCGAGCTCTTGTGCGCTAAATCTATAAACTGCGCTTAGAGTTTTCACTAGCTCCTCCCTTTCAGTGTCCTCCCATCTACTTGTCATCTCTTTGCTCAACTTTACACCTCTTTTTTTGAAAAAGAATGCAATTATTTTCAAATAAGTTTCCGGTCTCAAGTGTCTTATCATAAGCTTCATAACAGTTTCCGGCAGAAGATGCTTCAATATTTTGTCCCTCAGAGTTAGAGAAGAAGAAGCCCAGGTGTCAGAAAGAACAAGGGATTTTACCTTGTCAGGGTGTTTTACAGCGTAAGCCTGCGCTATCATTCCTCCCAATGAAAGACCGCAGATTATTGTCTTCTCTATGTTCAGTTTTTCAAGAAGTTCATTGAGGTCGTCAGCGAAAAGTCCTATACTGTATTCCCCATCTCCCTTCTCGGTTTTTCCATGACCTCTTAGATCATATG
>DAFN01000003.1:0-148 GCA_002495465.1 archaeon UBA55
ATAAAGAGGGAAGCAACAAAGGCTGCAGCCTCAGCCTCTCACTCTCTTCAGACGAGAGCAGGCTGTCAATACCTGTAACTACTATTATTCCCGGTGAAGACTTAGTTCACACCTATGCAGTTCCTGCTGACTCTTTAGGAACATTCAA
>DAFN01000003.1:256-6457 GCA_002495465.1 archaeon UBA55
TGTAGATGAACCAGCGGCAGGAGAGCCAGCAGAGGAAGAGAGTCCAGGTCTTACAAACCAAACTGCTGAGCCTGAAGTCGTAGAAAAAAAATCCTTCAAAGAGAAAAATCCATTCCTTTTCTTATTGCTACTTGGAGCACTTGCCGGTCTTGGTACATTCGCTGTAATCCACTATCTAATAAGAAGAACCAGCTACATCTAAGACTTTTTCAAAAAGAATTTTGGATAGATTAAGAGCCACCAGTATATGTATACGTAGGCTGAAATAACTGCAAAGAGGAAGGAGCTTGCGTAGGTCATCCCTGCTGAGCTGTAGGCAACCGCACACATGCTCGCTACAATTGCTGTCTGAGATAGAGGCTTCTTGCTCCCAAAAGGAAGAAGCATTTTCACAGGAATATACAGTAGCACGGCTCCCAATATAAAGGCGTAAATTTCTGTCGCTCCCAAATACAAACTTACTGAGGTTATTGCGCTCGATATAATCGCAGCGCTGTTGAATAAGAGTCCCATGCTATTATGTTCTAAAATGTACAACATAAACTTTATCTATATAGTATCATTAACTATATTCATGGGAGTAAATCTTCGGGATATCCTCGAGAGGGATGAAATTCGCCTTGATTCTCTTGCAGGAAAGCGCGTTGGAGTCGATGCTTTCAACACACTGTATCAATTTCTGAGCACAATCAGGCAAAAAGACGGAACTCCTTTGATGGATTCTAAAGGAAATGTAACTTCACATCTTTCAGGTATTTTCTACAGAAATGTCCGCCTTCTTGAGCACAAAATCCTGCCAGTATATGTTTTTGACGGAGAACCGCCTTCACTGAAGGAGGATACAATAAAAGAACGCAAGGAGCGCAAGGAAGAAGCACGGAAAAAATGGAGAGCTGCTATTGCAGCAGGAGATTTAGACAGGGCAAAAACATATTCTCAGGCAACTTCTCAATTAGATAAGAAAATGATAGATGAATCAAAAAAACTCCTAGATGTGCTGGGAATTCCACATGTCCAGGCTCCTTCTGAGGGAGAAGCACAGGCCGCCTATATGTGCAAGAACAACGAGATAAATGTTGTCGCTTCCCAGGACTATGATTCCCTTCTATTCGGTTCTCCTATTTTAGTTAGGAATATAACAATAAGCGGAAAACGAAAGGTTCCGCGCAGAAATATGTATGTAAGGGTGCATCCTGAAAAAATGGTTCTTCAGGAACAGCTTGAAAGGCTGGGGATAAGCCTGGAAAATCTCATAGAGATTGCAATTCTCACAGGAACTGATTTCAATCCTGGCATCAAGGGAGTCGGTGCAAAAACCGCTCTTAAAGTAATAAAGAAGGATGGATTCGAAGCTGCAATTGAAAAATACGACTTCCAGGTTGATCCATACGCTGTCAAAAAAATATTCACACATCCAGAGACAAGTGATGACTATAAATTATCTTGGGGATTTCCTGATGAGGAAAAGGCGATTGAGCTCCTTCACGAGAAGCACGAATTTTCACGCGAACGTATAACTAATGCTCTTTCAAAACTTGAGGAGGCAACAGGCAGCCGTGACCAGACAAGCCTGGACACTTGGTGATGAAGATAATAGCAAGCGGTCATGCTAATGTTCTCGGAACTCATCCAACAACAATAGAGATAACACGTGAAGCAGAGCTAAGTCTTCAGGGAAACTGCATCATCGCAGTCAGCGCAGATACAGCTTGCTCAGACCTTCCTGAAGAAATTAAAAAAGAACTGCTCGGCGGAGGAAAATTCAAGGTTACACTACAAGCCGGAGAACTGACTGAAGAGGTAATCGGAGAGGGCTCTCCTAACTTATTTTTCATACACCATGAAGATATAGTACTTAGAAAATCAGAATTCATAGATGACAGAACTCTCTTGATAAATTGCGACAAAGCCTGCTCAGACCTAAACAGAGAATTCATCGAAGAGCTAAAGAATCCGGAGACAAAACTCCACTTTACAATCGAAAAACTATAACTAAAGAATTTTACAGCCCTTCTTCGTCACAAGTATATTATCTTCTATTCTGACGCCGTATTTTCCTTTGATATATATTGCCGGCTCAATAGTAAAAACCATTCCTTCTTCAAGAACTTCGTCCGAGCCAGTCCTGATATTTGGTCTTTCGTGCACCTCGAGTCCTATACCGTGCCCGAGCGAGTGCACCATCTTATATCCTGCCTTTTCAATTATATCGTCAGCCACCTTTGAAATGTCCGAAATCCGGGCTCCGGGTTCTATCAAGTCGATTGCAGCCCTCTGCGCTTCCTCAACAGTGCTATAAATCTCCTTCAGTTCTTTCTCTGGCTCAAGAAGAAAAGTCCTCGTTATATCTGCCCCATATCCTTTGTAAGAGCCACCAGTGTCAACAAGAAAGCACTGTTTTCCAGGCTTACTCACACCTCGGTAATGAGGAACTGCAGAATCATCGTCATAGGCCACTATTGCGCGATAAAACTCATCCATATCTCTCATCGCATACTGGCTCAAAAGCTCCGCTCTTATTTCATTTCCCGGAAGGGAAGTATCTATTTTTCTTATAATCTGCTTTGTCGCTTTTACAGCCTTTTCAATCAAGCCAATCTCCTCTTTAGTCTTATACTGTCTCAAATCAAGAAGCGCCTCAGAAACATCCTTGGTTTTTATTCCGGCTTTCTGCAGTTTTTCCTGCATTCGAAGAGGAAGGAATTTTCCATTCACTCCGATTGTATTGTTTCCAACTATCTTCTTAATATCTTTCAGGCTGTTTTTTGTAGAAAACTCGCGAACATCCTTAACCCAGCTCTCCTCTGAAGCTCTTTCCATTTCAAAACCAGGTATGTAAAGAATTGGCTCTTCTCCAATAAGGGCAAGCGAGCTTTCAAAACTGGAAGCTCCTGTAAAATAATAAAAGAAAGGATCCTTCGCCTGAAGGTTCATCAGAAAAAGAGAATCTATTTCCTGCTCCTCAAAAATTTCAAGAGCTCTCGCAGTCTGCTCTTTTCCAATCATTCTGTTTGATCCATTATCTGCCGTGTTCTGTCCATTACTGCCTTCAGATCTTGCTTCAACTCATCTAACTTAGCCAGATCAGCTTCACCTTGCGCTTCCTCATATATCTGGTCAATCTGCTTCAGACAAGACTTGAAATCACTTTCCAACAAGTCCAGGATTTTTCCTGAAGCAAAGACTTCCAATGCTCCGGCATCTTCATGGGCTCCTTTAAAAATTTCCAAGTCATTTCCAATCCTAGTAAGATTCTCCTCAATCTGCAAAAGAAGGAAATTTGCTTCGGCAATTTTGTCATCCCGCATCAGTCTTAGAATGTCTAAAAAAGTTTTTGGATATTCTCCAATCTTCCGTATACCTAATTCTTTGGACTTTTTCTTGGCAGAATCATATCGGTCTAGTATTTCTTCCTTCTTCTGTAATGACCACTCATGAACACTCAGAATTTCCTCTCGATTTTTACTATTCTTATATGCAACCGCAAAACTCCTTAAATAAGATGTAATGGCCTTAAGTCTCTCCAAACTAGTATCATTTTCAACCTTATTAGAAACTTCAGTGAGTCTACTCGTATCAGGATAGACCATTTTCATTATTTCTATTGTAGTGTCCATTCCAAGAGCCTTATTAGCTTTTGAAATCTGGTCAATAACTCGGCTTTTCTCTCTTTCAAGGCTTTCCGTTTTCTCCAGCCTTTTTCTTACATCTTCAAAAGGTTCTTTTGCCATAATTCTATACTACTTTGCTTTCCCGATATATGTCTTTTTTCCTTTCTCGTCCGCAAGTTTTTAATAAGTAATGATCTTAAAGCAGGTATGGAACAAGCCGGAATATGCCAAAATTGCAAAAAAGAGCTCGCGTCTTCACCCTGCTCTGTCTGCAAGCTTAATCTTTGTTCAGAATGCCGAGGCTCTCACAGTTGTATGTCTTCAAATAAGAGTTAGAGCAAGCTGTTCTATACTACTGACTCCCTCAGTTTCTGATAAGGTCTTTTCAATAGAGTCAGGATCACTCTTCGGATCCTTGTCATCCAGGATAAAAGTTGCAACAATCTGGTCCATTCCGTATATGAAAGGCTTTTTTTCAAGCGTTTCGAAATAAGGAACCTTCCGTATATCTTCCTCAAGCTTTTTCATATCAACATCTGGTCCATCCGGCCTTATTGAATAAATCAGTGCTGCTTTTCCCATAGAGATTTGATATAATCTCAGCGCTTAATAATACTTTGCAAGCACCGCTAAAAGCTTTTTAACAATCTTTTTAAGGGCAAAAAGTGATAGGAAAACGGGAAATGGCCTTTATACTATTGAATTTGAAAGCCTATAAACAGGGAGTGGGAAAAAACGCTGAGAATCTTGCTAGCATAGCTAGGGAAGTGTCTGAGTCTTCAGGCAAGCGAATAATTATTGCTTCTCAGGCTACTGATATCCGAGCGGTTTCCAAACTTATTGAAACATTTGCCCAACATGTGGATTCCGCACCTCTTGGAGCACAAACAGGTTCAATTCTTCCGGAATCAGCAAAGGCAGCAGGGGCTACAGGAAGTCTTCTAAACCATGCCGAGCAGCAGATTTCTGATGACGATATAAAAACTGGAGTTGCGAGACTTAAGACTCTTGAAATGGAAAGCATGGTTTGCGCAAGCAGCCCTGAACTTGCTGCAAAATATGCAGAATATGGACCAACTTATATTGCAATAGAGCCCCCTGAACTGATAGGAAGTGGCATTTCAGTTTCCACGGCAAATCCAGATATAGTTACTGCGAGTATAGAGAAAGTAAAGGCAGTAAATCCGTCTGTAAAAGTAGTCTGCGGAGCAGGCATATCCAGCGGCGAGGACGTCAGAAAAGCAATAGAACTCGGCTCAGAAGGAGCTCTGGCTGCAAGCGCCTTTGTAAAAGCAGATGACCCGAAAGCAGTTCTGGAAGACTTGGTCGGAGGCCTAAAATGAGCTCTTTCAACACAATGGATGATTTTGATTTTTCAGACAAGACAGCAATAGTCAGGGTGGATTTAAACTCACCAATAGATCCTCAAACTGGAGAGTTTTTGGACATAAGGAGAATAGAAAAGCACGCAATAACTATCAAAGAACTTTCCGAAAAAGGGGCAAAAGTTGTTGTTCTTGCTCACCAGGGTCGTCCTGGCTCAAGAGACTTTACAACTCTTGAAAAACACACCGTATATCTTCAGAAGGAAGTCGGACTTCCTATTGAGTATATAGAAGGGGGTCTCATAAGTCCTGGTGTTGTCAAAAAAATAAAGGAAATGAATAAAGGTGAAATAATTTTACTTGAGAATGTTCGTTTCCTTTCAGAAGAAAATATTTCACAGCCCTCAGATGTTCAGGCAAAGACCCATTTTGTTGGGGTGCTCGCTCCTCTGGCTGATATTTATGTCGGAGATGCCTTCGCAACGGCTCACAGAAGTCAGAGCTCTCTTGTCGGTTTCCCCGAACTCCTTCCATCTTGCGCCGGAAGGGTAATGGAAAAAGAAATTTCAATGCTATCTGAGGCAAGAAATTCTGATGCTAGACCTAGTGTATTCTCAGCTGGTGGGGCGAAGGTTCGTGACAGCCTGAAAGTTATTGCACACTTCCTGGACCGGGAAATTGTTGACACAGTTCTAACCTCAGGTCTCGTTTCCAGTGTATTTCTGGTGGCAAAAGGATATAAAATCGGAGGTCTGGAATATATGGAAAATTACACTTCACTTGTAAGAAAAGCAAAAAGACTCTACAATGATTATCCTGATAAAATAATTCTTCCTGAGGATCTTGCGGCAGACAAATACGGAGAAAGGATAGAGCTACCTCTTTCAGAGCTTCCAATTCCTTACAAAATATCTGATATAGGAAGTAAGACTGCTAAAAAGTATTCTGAAATTCTCAGGTCGGCAAAG
The DNA here is from genome assembly GCA_002495465.1 of archaeon UBA55. Classification (GTDB taxonomy): domain Archaea; phylum Undinarchaeota; class Undinarchaeia; order Undinarchaeales; family Undinarchaeaceae; genus Undinarchaeum; species Undinarchaeum marinum. Next base: position 6,161 of record DAFN01000003.1, read on the forward strand.
ACTATTATAGCTAATGGACCTGCGGGGATTTTCGAAGACGAAAACTTTTCCAAGGGAACCAATGAAATTGCAAAGGCAATCGCCGAATCTGGAGGATTCACAGTTGTTGGAGGCGGTCATATCGCAACAGCAATACGCAAGCTAAATCTTGGAGACAAAATTACTCACATAAGCACAGGAGGCGGAGCATGCATACTCTTCTTAGCAGGGGCAAAGTTGCCTGCTATAGAAGCTCTTAAGAAGGCAAAGGAACGAGAATCTAAGTAAAATGAGCAAGGTAAAAGTAGCAATCAACGG
>DAFN01000003.1:6483-9896 GCA_002495465.1 archaeon UBA55
ACGGATACGGAACCATAGGGAAAAGAGTAGCGGATGCTGTCAGTCTTCAGGATGATATGGAAGTCCTCGGTGTTACAAAAACAAAACCAACCTTCGAAGCCCGCCTTGCAAATGATAAAGGCTATCCATTATACGGAATTTCAAAAGAAAGCGTCAAGTCTTTTGAAGAGGCAGGTCTTAAAACAGAGGGTGTTTTCGACAGTCTTCTAGAGCAGGCCGACATAATTGTTGACTGCACACCTGGAAAAGTCGGCGCGAAAAATAAAGAAGATCTTTATATTCCAAAAAAACTCAAAGCTATCTATCAGGGTGGTGAAAAGGCATCAGTTGGCGAAACAAGTTTTGTCGCTCAGATAAACTATAATTCTTCCATTGGGAAGGATCACGTCCGTGTTGTCAGCTGTAACACAACTGGCCTGTCAAGAGCTATTGGAGCATTATCTTCAAACTTCAATATCGGGACTGTCAGAGCTTTTCTAGTAAGGAGAAGCGCGGATCCCAGAGATTCCTCAAAAGGACCAATAAATGCTATAATTCCGGATCCTCTGACTGTTCCAAGTCATCACGGTCCAGACATCCAGACTATTCTTCCTGACCTTAATGTAATAACAAGCGCGGTAAAAGTTCCTACAACTCTGATGCACCTTCATTCCCTTATGGTCGAGCTTAAAGACGACGTCTCAGAAAGCGATATTAAAAATGTTCTTGAGCAGACCAGGAGAACAAAAGTTCTACACTCAAAAGAGGGCTTCCGCTCAACAGCTGAAGTTATAGAATATGCCCGTGACCTTGGCCGTTCAAGGTACGACCTGTACGAGAACATGATTTGGGAGGACTCGATTGTTGTGAAGGACAAAGAGGCCTATTTTTTCCAAGGAATAGCCCAAGAGTCTATTGTCGTTCCTGAGAATATAGACGCAATTCGAGCGGCTCTGGAACTGGAAACAGATGCAGAAAAGAGTATGGATAAAACAGACAAAACACTTTCAATCTAATGCCTCACAAACAAGTAATAGTTGTCAGAAAGGATCTCAAACTTAGCCCCGGTAAGATGTCTGTTCAGGTGGCTCACGCTTCTGTCGAGTCTCTCTGGAAATCAGACGGAAAAGTTGCATCAAAATGGTCCGAAGAGGGCTCAAGAAAAGTTGCAGTATATGCAGAAGACGAGAAAGAACTTCTTGAAATTTTTGAGAAAGCAAAATCAATGGGGATTCCTGTAGCTCTCATAACAGATGCCGGAAAAACTGAAATTCCCCCTGGTACAAAGACTGCTGTCGGTCTCGGACCGGATACACAGGAAAATCTGAACAAAATAACTGGAAATCTTTCTCTTGTATGAATGATATAGGAATTCGGGCCTACGCCACAAAATCAAAAGGGATAGGCGGAACTATCAAAGAAGTTCCGGAAGATTTCATAGTCCAGGAAATCCAGAATGACATGAGTGTTTCCAGTCTCGAGCCCTCAAAGAATTTACCTCCTGATTCTAATGAATCTAAAGAATCTAAAGAATATACTCACTTTACGCTGGTCAAAATGGACTGGAACCAGGAACAAATTCTTAAGCGTGTAGCAAGGCGCATCGGAATTTCAAGAAAGCGTTTCTCCGTATCTGGAACAAAAGACAAAAAAGCTCTTACTGCTCAAAAAGTTTCNNTGGAATATCTCAGTTCAGAATCTTTTAAATGTCCGAATAAAGGACTGCGAAATCGGTGACTTCTCATATTCCACTGAAAGGATAGAGCTTGGAGATCACTGGGGAAACCATTTCACAGTAAAAATTCTCGGAGCGTCAGGAAGTCCTGAAACCACACTCTCAGAACTCGAAGAGCTCGGCGGAATTCCAAATTTCTTTGGAGAACAGCGTTTCGGTCTGCGACTTAACAATCATATTGTTGGAAAACATATTCTTGAAGGCAATATAGAGTCTGCAGTTCACGAGTTCCTCGCAGGAACTGGTGAAAGAGAGTCTAAAGAAGGCAGGAAGGCTCGCGAAGCTCTTGCAGAAAACTGGGGGGATTTTGGAAAGGCTCTTAAAGATTTTCCAGTCTATATGCGCTTTGAACGGGCTCTTCTAGATCATCTTAATGTTCATTCAAATGACTATGTCGGAGCTTTCAAAAAACTGTCAAAACAGACATACAAATTTTTCACCCACGCTTATCAGAGCTATCTGTTCAATATAATTCTAAGTGAGCGTATCAATAAAGGCTCCTCACTAGAAGGAAGTGCCAGCATACTCGGCTACAAATCTGAGCCTGACGAGGTCGAATCAGCACTTTTGGAAAAAGAAGGTCTAAGTTTGAAAGATTTCAAAGTCAGCCAGTTTCCTGAGGCCAGCGTTCGCGGAGACAGGCGAAATTTTCTCGCTGAAATTAAAAACTTGAGTTTTCAGGGTAAAAATAACATTACTCTGAGCTTCGATCTCACAAAAGGAGCTTACGCCACCATTCTTTTAAGGGAGGTTCAAAAGGCATAAATAGATACTGCCCTATGAAAACTTTCTATGGCTGAGCAGGAATATTCAGTTGATTTTTCAAAAATTGCTGAAAAACTCGTAAAGAATAAAAAAGTCATTTTCTTCGTTTTACTAGCCTTAGTACTTCTTTTCTCAGCCTGGGTTCGCCTGATACCTGCAGACCAGTATTATCTGTCCGCGATGGACCCTTACTGGCATTATCGACACTCAGCTGAAATAGTAGACCACGGTTATCCTGGAACAGAATTAAGAGAAATCGACGGAAAGATGGTTCCTTGGGACTCTTTCCACAACGCACCTTACGGAGGAAAGGCGTCAAAAGAGTTCTACCAATATTTCTCAGCCTATACTTACATGTATCTTGGCAAATATCTTGTCCCCGATCTTATGACGTGGATTAAATACACTCCAGTCTTTTTCGGAGTCCTCTCCGTTCTTTTCATGTATTTACTGGTTGCCCAACTCTTCGGTAAAGGGGCAGGTCTTGGCGCAGCCTTCATGTTTTCTATAGCTCCCTCATTCCTAATGAGAAGCGTTGCCGGTTTTGCCGATACTGATGCTCCAATAGCCTTCTTTACAATACTCAGCTTCTATCTCTTTCTTTTAGCATGGGACAAAGAATCCTATTTATGGGGTGCTTCAGCCGGTCTTTCTATGGGGCTGTTCGCATTCACTTGGGGTGGCTACAGATTCGCTCCGCTATTTATAACAGCGGCTGTTGGTTTCCACGTGGTTTCCAAAATAACTCTTGCCTATGTCAGAAAAAAGAATGTTATTTCTGAACTTAAAACTCATCGCAAAAAATACGCGGTTTTCGCGGTTTTCCTTCTTTCAATGTTCATATTCGTTACACTATTCAAAGGCATAGAGCTTGCAAAATTCTGGAGCGCAACAAGAGTGTTTTCCTCTCTGAAAGAAATGCAAAGAGAATCTC
>DAFN01000003.1:9956-14689 GCA_002495465.1 archaeon UBA55
CAAGAGAATCTCTTGACACAGGAGTAAGGAATGTTTTCCTTACTGTTTCAGAAATGAGCCCAGGAAGTCTTGTAGAAATCATAAGCCGCGTTCACATAATCTCTGTATTCCTTTTCTTCGGGTTCCTCGCACTTCTTCCCTTCGGTTTATGGAAAAAACTTTCAGGCAAATTCTTCCACCTGTCCTTCTTTACAATATGGTTGGCCGCTACCTTCTATTCCTCGTTCACGGCTGTCCGTTTCATAGAAATGTTTGCAATACCACTCGCCATCTTCAGTGGAATCGTAATTGCAGAAATGCTTTCTAAAATATCAAGCAAAAAGCCACTTATCTCTATATTTATGGTCCTTACACTCATCTCACTTATTTTCTTCGTTCCAAACTACAATCTCAGCGGACCCTCATATTTCCAAACTTCAATCTCAATAGCAGAACAGTCAGGACCAGGTGTTTCGGGTCCATGGCTTGATTTCTTTGACTGGGTCAAGACAGAAACTCCAGAGGGTGCAATATTCGCAAGCTGGTGGGATCCTGGACACGCGCTTACAGCTCTCGGAGAGCGTCCAGCGGTAGCTGACGGCAGCCAAAATGACGAACACGTTCACGATCTTGCTGTAATGTTCACATCTACTGAAATGAACACCTCTCTGAGCCTTATGAAAGAGTACAATATCAGTTATTTCTTCACAAGTTCTGACCTTCTTCCAAAATACAGCGCAATAAGTTTCCTGGCAGGACAGCCTGATTACTACCCACAAGTTCCACTGTCACAGACAACTCAACAGGGAGACACCACTGTCCTTGAATACAGACTCAGCCAGACTGAAGCTGTTTATGTATCCTTAACAGGACCTTTGGCATCCGCAACACTTCAAAGCGGCTATAACACAGTTCCAATACAAAGAGTTCTAGTATTTTCAAGTGGTCAGCCTGTAAACTTCCAGACAGACGCGGATGGAGCTGTTGACTATATGATATACGTCCTTCCTGACTATCAGTCTGTTTTCCTTCTTCCACCAAGGCTTGAGAACAATCTATTGACACGCTTGCATCTTTTCGCCGGCGCCGATGTTGATGGTCTTGAATTCGTAAAGGACTTTGGCGGAACTATTAAGGTTTTCAAAGTGAAATAATTGCCAAGAGAAAGCTTTAATAACACAATTTACTAATGTCTAGCTTATGTGGTTTCCCCAAAAGATACTACATATTAATTCGCAGCTATAGGCTGCAGGCGCCTCCCTTCTGTGCCAAAACACAGACCACCACCGGGGGGCGTATCCCTTTCTCATAAGAGTTATAAAGCATCTAATCAACCTCTAGAGCATGAAAGTAAGCGTCATAGGAACTGGATACGTCGGCCTGATAAGTGGAGTGGGCTATGCCAGCCAGGGGCATGATGTTATCTGTGTTGACGTAATAGAGGAAAAAGTCGCAAAAATAAATGCTGGCGAGCCTCCAATACACGAGGCAGGCCTTCCTGAGCGACTAAGACAAGTTCTGGATAAGGGGAAATTCAAAGCAACTACTGATATCACAGATGCTATAGAAAATTCCGATATTTGCTTCATCTCTGTGGGAACACCTTCTGCCGCTGACGGTTCAATAGATCTTAAATACATAGAACAGGCTTCAAAAGACCTCGGAACAGCACTAAAAAACAAAGATTCCTATTTTACAATTGTCGTTAAAAGCACAGTGACTCCGGGAACTACAGAAGGAACTGTAATAAAAAATGTAGAGGAAGCATCAGGCAAGAAAGCAGGACAGGATTTCGGAGTCTGTATGAATCCTGAATTCCTAAGGGAAGGAAAGGCAATAGAAGATTTCGACAATCCTGACAGAATAGTCATAGGAAGTCTCGATGAAAAAAGCGCAGAAGCTCTCAAAGCTCTCAACAAGTCCTTTACTTGCCCGGTTCTTGAAACTCCTCTCTCAACAGCTGAAATGATAAAATACGTCAGCAATGCCTTCCTTGCAGTGAAAATTTCATACGCAAATGAAGTTGCTGAATTCTGCAAGAAAATAGGCTCCGACCCATATGAAGTTTTCAAAGGCGTTGGTCTGGACAAGCGCATTAATCCAGCCTTCTTCAACTCAGGCCTCGGCTGGGGTGGAAGCTGCTTTCCAAAAGATACAAAGGAGTTCGCGGCCGCGGCAAAAAGAGAGGGCGCAAATCCACGAATTGTTGATGCTGCAATCGAGACAAACAAAATACTTCCTTCTAAAATAGTAGAGCTTGCCGGAGATGTTTCCGGGAAAACAATTGCAGTTCTTGGTCTTGCCTTCAAAGCAGGAACTGACGATGTCCGTGAATCACAGGCGGTCGAAGTTATAAAACTTCTGAATGAGAAAGGGGCAAAGATACAGGCCTATGACCCTGAAGCCGCTGAAGTCGAAGGCCTAGAAAGAGCGGAAACAATGGAAAAGGCTCTAGAAGGCGCTGATATCTGCCTTGTTCTGACTGAGTGGCCTGAATTCGCAAATATTCCTTTCTCTGGAAAAATAATTGACGGAAGAAATATAGTCGAAAACAGGGAAAACTATGAGGGGCTCTTCTGGTAGATATATTAAAAAGAAGAACTAATGGGACTTATGGCAAAAGCTATTGTAACAGGGGCCGCCGGTTTTATCGGCAGTACCTTGTCAGATACTCTGCTTGAACAGGGAAAAGACGTCATTGGAATTGACTGCTTCACAGACTATTATGAGCGTTCTACTAAAGAGAAAAACCTAGAAAGCTCAAAAACACACGAGAACTTTTCTTTTCTGGAACTTGACCTGGCTGAAGCAGATCTTTCAGACGCATTCAGCGGGGTTGATGTCGTTTATCATCTTGCTGCCCAGCCCGGAGTCCGCTACAGCTGGGAAAATTTTGATGTTTATCTAAAAAACAACATAAAGGCAACACAGAGAGTCCTCGAAGCTGCAAAAGAGTCTGGTTCACGTGTCATCTTTTCTTCCTCATCTTCAGTATATGGTGATGCAGAGCTACCTCTTACAGAGGATACAAAAGCAAGACCAGTATCTCCTTACGGCGCATCGAAATTGGCCTGTGAACACCTCTGCAGAATATACAGCGAATCCTTCAAAGTTCCGACAGTTTCTCTCAGATATTTCACAGTATACGGACCTCGCCAGCGCCCTGATATGGCGATTAATATTTTTACCCACAAAATCCTCGCCGGCGAGCCAATAAAAATATACGGAAGCGGCGAGCAAACTCGTGATTTTACATATGTCCAGGATATAGTTGACGGAACAATCGCCGCCGGGGAAAGCAGTCTCAGCAATGATATCCTAAATATCGGCGGTGGTTCTCAAATTATGCTAAACGACCTAATTTCAAAAATCGAAAAGGCACTTGGAAAAGAAGCCAAAATAGAGAAAGAGGAGTCACAGCGCGGTGATATGAAACATACAAAAGCTTCTCTTGACAGAGCAAAGAAAGATATTGGCTACGAACCAAAAATTTCAATTGATGAAGGAATAAAAAGATACACTGACTGGGTAGTTTCAAATGGATAAGTTCGTCGCCGACATAAAAAAGAATCGAAAAATCTACGCCGCAATATTCCTCATACTCCTTTTCGGAATGTACCTCAGGGTCTATCACATTGATTATCCCACTATCGGTTATCACAATTGGAAGGAAAGCCACTATCTGGCAGAGTCAAGGAATTTTGCAGAGGATGGTTTCTTCAATCACGGTTTCTTTGTTCCTGAGTGGGACGCACTTCGCTCTTTCGACGACCCGACAGGAGCACATTCTGATACCTTCCCAATTATATCAATTTTGATAGCCATCGCATTCAAAATATTTGGTCCTTATCTCTGGGTCGCCCGTCTCGTTGGGATAATATTTAGTCTTGGAACTGTCCTTATGATGTTCCTTCTGTCAAGGGAGCTCTTCAAAAGGGACGATATTGCAATAATTGCGGCAGCTCTCACAGCAATAAATCCACTCTTCGTTTTCTTCAGCCACAATGTCCAGCTCATAAATCCAGGTGTTTTCTTTATGCTAAGTTCAGCCTATTTCTATGTCAGATGGCGTGATTCTGATAAAAATTCACACTTAATCAGTACTGCAGTCTTTCTTTCCCTTGCAGGGCTGACAAAATACACCTTCTTAGTAATCGCTATACCATTTGCACTCACTTTCCCTTACAAAAAACTGCTAAAGCTAAACAAGTCCCAGATTAAAGCCTATTCAGCCTCATTCGTGGCAATGCTCGCACTTCCTGCCTGGTTCCTCTACTCAAAAACAATAGTCCAGGCTGAGGGAACAGCACTCGCCATCGGAGAGATGAATCTCTGGGCCTTCCTAACTCCAGGCTGGTGGAAATCTGTCTGGCCCTACTTGTCTGACAACTATACAGCTATCGGCTTCTTATTTGCTGTTGCTGGAATTGCAATGCTTGCTATATTTTACAAGTCAAATAAAAAATTCGCAGAACTTTTCCTATTGTCTTACGCCATAGCCATCATCCCTTTTATCATGATACTGTCAAACAAACTGAAGGGACACAGCTACCATCAGTTCCCAATAGCCCCAATCATAATACTCACAATGTCCTACTTCATACTGGTAGTTTCACAGACCTCTCTCGGGCTCTTCAAAGTGAAATCTGAAAAACGAGAGATTCTTAAGTGGGCCGCAATTCTAGTCCTCTTCCTGGTCTTACTATCTCCTTCAATGGATGCAAAAAACAAGCAATTTGATACGCAGTTCTTCG
>DAFN01000003.1:14711-30565 GCA_002495465.1 archaeon UBA55
TCTTCGGTCTGGATATTGCCGGAGATTACATCAGGGAAAACAGCGAAAAGACTGAAAAAGTCATGTTCTCAGGAGGCCAGTCCTTCGGATTCCTCTGGACTGCCGACAGAAAAGCCTACTATAGCACAGATCTCAATTTGGATATTCTTAAAGAGGCAGAAGATAGTGGAGTCCGCTGGATTTTTATGTATCACTGGGGCTTCGTAGATTTACAGGATCCGGTACTTCTTCAATATCTTGAGGAAAACTATGCTTTCAGGCAGATGGCATATCTCTCAAAAGGAAAGGATAATGTTGTTTACTACATTATTCTTGAAAAGGGAGAAGGTGGATTTTCAATGGAGGATCTGCAAAGCTGGACAGACGGCAAAGATCTCAGGTATAAAGACTACGACCTAAATGCAGGAAAAATAAAACTTTACTACGTAAACTAACTAGCTTTTTTCTCTAGTTCTGATTATCAGCTCAGCGAGAAGCCCGTTGAATATGAACTGCATTCCAAGCAGTACTAAAAGAACAACAAGTATCAAAAGTGGTCTGCTTCCTATTCCTTGCCCTAGAGCATATTTATCATAAAGAAGTTTTACTCCTCCGAGAAAACCAAGTCCCATAAGAGCAAAACCGGTGGCTCCGAAAATATGTATTGGTCTTGAGCCGTAGGAAGTCAGGAATTTAAGGGTAATGAGGTCGAGAAATCCCTTCGGAAGTCTGGAAAGTCCATACTTTGTTTTTCCGGATTTTCTTTCGTGGTGTTTTACCTTCATTTCTATAACTTTATGTCCTTTAACTGAAAGCATTGCAGGTATATATCTGTGACCTTCTCCGTGAAGCTCAAGGTCCTTTATCGCAGAGCTCTTGTAAGCCCTGAGTGTACATCCTTGGTCGTGAAGGCTTAGTCCAAAAAAGCGTCTTACAAGGAAATTATTCAATTTAGATGCCATTCGCTTCCCAAAGCTGTCCTTCCTGTCCGCTCTCCAGCCGCAGACAACGTCCGCTTTTCCCAGTCCTTCAATAAGTTTTGGTATATCTGATGGGTCATTCTGCAAATCAGCATCCATAGATACCACAATTCTACCTCTACTTGCCTTAAAACCGGTAAGAAGGGCGGCAGTCTGCCCTTTATTACTTCCATGCTTTACAAGTTTTACAGATTTATCGTGCTTTGCAATTTTCTCAAGCTTCTCAATAGTTCCATCACTGCTTCCGTCGTCGACAAAGAGCATTTCATGGCTTTTCTTCATTCTTGTCAGTACAGTTGCCAGCTCCATATAGAGCCTTTCCACATTTCCCTCCTCATTATAGGCAGGTATGACAACAGAAATTTCCATGCGAAATCGTTGTACAGTGGCATATAAATAATTGCCCAAAACATAATTTTTTTCATAGAGAGCTATAAATAGCAAATATCCTACACATATGCTATGGCGCTTTTTTCAACAACTGGCATCCGGGGCATAGCGAATATCGACATAACACCTGAGTTTATGCTGGACCTCGGAAAAACATTCGGGACGATGGTAGGTCCTTGTAAGGTCCTTGTTGCCAGAGATACAAGAACCACTTCAGAGATGCTTTCAAATTCCTTAATCGCAGGATTACTTTCGACTGGCTGTGATGTATTCGACACTGGAATCGCAGCGGGACCTGTTGTCAATCACGCAGCTCAGAGCGCTTATGACGCAGGTGTTATGATAACGAGCTCTCACAATCCCCCAGAATACAATGGAGCAAAATTCATTCTCAAAGGTGGTAAGGAAGTTGGCGAAAAGGAAGAGATAGAGTTCGAAAAAATACTAAACTCCCGTAAATTCACCACAGTAAGTTGGGACAAGGTCGGCTCATATTCAGAGTGCGACTCAGTAAGTCCTTACATTATGGATGCTCTGGCTCTCGTTGATTTAGAAAAGATAAAGTCCACGAAATTCAGAGTCGTTGCAGACCCTGGAAACGGTGCTCAAATCGACGCAGTTCCTAGAATACTAGAGGAGCTTGGCTGCGAGGCTATAATAATCAATGGAGAAAACACCGGAAAGTTCGGACGACTTCCTGAGCCAAGACCTGAGACACTTTCCGAGCTTTTCGAAGAGGTCCGAAAACAGAAGGCAGATTTCGGCGTTGCCTTCGATTGCGACGGTGACAGAGCAGTATTCTGCAACGAAAATGGCGAGTTCATAATGGGTGATGTTACAGGTTCAATGATAGCCGGCTCTCTAGCGGAAAAAGGAGACAAAATAGTAACTCCTGTTGCAACTTCCAGCATTATTGATGATGTTGCATCAACTTCAGGGGCAGAAATTGTCAGAACAAGAGTCGGCGCCAAATATGTCAGCGATTCTGTGATTTCAGGCGGCGCTGTCTTCGGTTTCGAGGAAAACGGTGGCTGCATCTTCCCAAAACTCAGCCCAGGCCGTGATGGTTCAATGACACTAATTACAATGCTCGACCTGCTTACAGATTACGACTCTTTCAGCTCTGCAGTTTCCACCCTTCCAAAATATTTCCAGCTTAAGGCAAAAGTTGAATGCAGCGATGATAAAAAAGTCAGCACAATGAAGCGTGCTATGGAAAGGGCAAAACAAGATGGACGAAAATTCTCCGATATCGATGGTCTTAAATTTTTCGAAGAAGATGGATGGATTCTCGTCCGAGCCTCAGGAACTGAACCAGTACTTCGAGTTTTCTCAGAAGCAAAAACAGAGTCAAGGGCGCAGGAACTTCTTGAACTTGGAAAAGCACTTCTCTCAGACTAGACTTAAAGTCTCCAGATTTTTACTGGGTCTGCCATCCAGAAAAGCAGTCCAAGCGATGCAATGAAATAATTAAACAAAAGAATTATCAGAGAAAAGGCAACTGCGCTTCCTGCCCCAATCCCCAGAAGTCCTAACATCCCTATTAAAACAAGGTCCCTAGTTCCAATTCCTGATATAGATATTGGGATGAGCTCGGCAAGCATAGTAATTGGTATTATCATTGTCATATAGAAGAAGCTAATGTTAATTCCTGCTGCCAAGGAAAGCAAATAATATTGCAGAAACACAATTCCCCATGCAATCAGGGTGAGGCCTGCAATCTTTGTCAGAAGGAAGCGCTTCCTTCTTATTACGCGGACGCCTTCATAAAATTCCTCAAAATTTGTTCTCAAAATATTCTGGTGTCTTTTCGGAACCAATTTGCGAAAAATTGGTCTCATCATTCTCCTTGTTACTCCTTCCTCTAAGACTAACAAAATTACAATCGCAAAAAGCACAAACACCCCTATTGCTATCTTAGGTGTGCTAAACCCAATCGCAAACTCGGCGGTCATGTAATATATCCCAATTATAGCCAGAAGAAATAGTAACATAGTATCAACTACTCTATCTATAAAAACGGTTGCAAATGCTTTCCCAGTTCTAATTTTCCTGTCATCAGCCACATATATTGCCTTTATAATTTCTCCAATTCTTCCAGGTGTTATAACTGCCGCGAAAATTCCTATAATAAAGGCTTTCCAGGCATCAATAAACTTAAATCCAGGTTTCTGCGCATCGACTCCCAGCTTCCATTTGTAGGCTTTTATTCCTGAACTGGCAAAAACTAGAATCAGTGCAAAAATGAAGTATGTAGGATTTGCCTTCAGAAAGGCTTCAGTTATTACAGATACTCCTACTGAATTAACAATGTAAGCAAATAGGAAAAGTCCTATAAGAGGAAGAAATCTCTTTGCGCTAAGCATTCTTCTTCCGGCCCTTCTGCTCAAGTTCCAGAGCAACCTTTCTGACCAGATTTGTTATCTGCCTCTGAGTTTCCTGGTTACGTATATACACCTGAAAGACGAAGCCATAAACTCCTAATATTCCAAGAACCAGAAGCGCATCAAGCCCCCTTCCAATTTTCAGCCAGCTAAGAAGGGAATCAAGAGCAGTAGGATATACTGAAACTCCAACAATCGCTATAGCGACTGAACCCCACATAATAAAATCACGATCCTTAAAATTTCCCTTCCTGTAAAGTTTTACGGCATAATAAAACATAATAAGCCCGAGGGCCAGTCCGAATGCCTGTATTCCAGCTATCATTTTCTCAACCAAAGGCGTTTAAGGAGTATTCCGTGCATTATTTTTACTCCCTCACGCACGTTTGTACCTTTTCTCTTACTACGTTCGTCATATAAAGCTTTTATCGGGACTTCTTCTATTTTCATTCCACATCTTCCGAGCTCGTAGACAATTTCCGAGGATACATCATAGCGGTCGCATACAATAGATATAGCTTTTGCAGCCTTTTTATCAAATGCCCTCAGCCCGCTTTGCGAATCCGTAACCTTTGTTCCGGAAAGCAAGTTTGTGAATCCTGTAAGAAACCAGTTCCCAAACTTGGTAACTGGAGGCATCATCTCTAAATCTACTTTTCTCAGAAATCTAGAGCCTATAACCGCGTTCGCCCTCTTCTTCTGTATTGGCTCTATCAAGTTTTTTATATCTCCTCCACTATGCTGAAGGTCCGCATCAAAAGTAACTATAATGTCAGCATTTTTTCTCATAGCAGAGTTTATCCCGGTAGCAAGTGTGGCTCCCAGTCCGCGATTGATAATATGGCTTGCAACGAAGGCTCCCTCTTTCAAGGCAATCTCTTCCGTCTTATCTGATGAGCCGTCATTAACAACAACAACATTTGCCCCTGGGAAGCCCGCCTTTAGGCTCTGCAGACTCTGTTTTATTGTCTTTTCTTCGTTATAAGCAGGCATTACAATAACAACTTTCATTTTAACATGTCCTTTATTCCTTCTTCAATAGAATATTCCGGTCTATATCCTATTTTTTCAGAGGCACGGCTTATGCTTGTCCAGCTCCTCTTTATATCGCCTTCCTTCTCTGTCGTTTTCACAACATTCAGTTCTTTTCCAAGAGCATTCTCCATCGCAGATATAATATCATTTATGCTGGTCTCCTCTCCGGAAGCAATATTCAAGATCGTGCTCTTTCCTGACTCCTTTTCAAGACAAAGAATGCAGGCTCTTACCAAGTCTTTCACATACAAAAAATCCCTTGTCTGTTCTCCGTCTCCGTAAATCTCAGGAGACCTTCCTGAGTTTGCCTCTACAAGCATTTTTGGAATCACTCCTTGACCTCCATTTCCATATATATTAAAGATTCTTAAAATAAAAGTCGGTATAGAACTTTCAGCACAAAGTTTCTCAGCAGCAAGTTTCGATTCACCATAGGGCGATATCGGCTTGGTTTCAGTTTCTTCTGTAACTGGAAATTCAAGAGGATTTCCGTAAACTGCCGCGGAGCTAAAGAATACGAGCTTTTTCACTCCAGCTTTCTCAGCTGCCTCAAGAACATTTTTGGTCCCTAAAACATTTATCTCACTATCCTCTTCCGGATTTTCCACCGACCTCTGCACAGAGCTCTGAGCCGCAAGATGAAAAACAAGTTCACATCCTTCCATCGCCGATTCAACATTCTCTAAATTTCGTATATCTCCTTCCACAATTTTTGCAGAGCTGCCTTCTAAATTACCTTTATTACCACTTGAGAAATTATCAAGAATAACTACTTCATGCCCCGCGTTCTTCAGAGCTCCAACTAAATAAGGCCCTATAAATCCTGCTCCTCCAGTTACAAGCACTTTCATATTACTAATGTCACCATTCCAAGCGCAATCTCAACAAGCCAGTAAATTGTCACCAGCTGCCACTCACGCATTCTTTTTATGCGAAGTATGAGGTTTGTAAGTGATAAATAACTTTTCTGAGGCACTAAAATTCCATTTTCAACCCTCGTCGGTACTATATTCTTGCTCGAAGCGACTCCCATTGTAGCCAGCTTCAGACTCATATCCAGAAAGTAGGGGATGGACAAAATTGCCAAGGCAATCAATGGTGCCCCAAGAGCAACTGAAGCCGCGAGGAAAGCACCTATAGGAAGAGTTCCGACATCACCTGGAAAAACCTTCGCAGGATATCGGTTGAATATAAGAAATCCGAGCAAGGCAAGAGAGTAGGCGAATAGTGCGGTTCTCACTTCAAAATTCCACGTATTCAGTCCGAGAAAGAAAAGCGCAATCGCACCCATTCCGGCTTCAAGTCCGTTGAATCCAGCAAGCATATTTGTCCAGTTAGACAGCACAACTATTGCAACAACAACCGCCAAAACCTGGTAAACTCCAAAGCCCCAAAACAATATCAGAGGAAGAGCCGGAATTGCGCTTAGTGCAAGTTTCTGGTAGGGACTAAATCTGAAAAGGTCATCAAGAAGTCCAACACTCGCAGATATTAAAAAAACAAGAGTCAGTGTCATATAGATAGCTGAACTTGTAACAAGGTACATCCCCAGGAGGATAGTTCCCAGAGCAGCTGCTACTGCAATTCCTCCAAAATTGGCTTGCATCGGCCGTCCTTCCTTATGAATATCCTCTGCTGTGCGACCAATGCGCTTGAATCGCCTTATGAAAATAAATGTTAGGGCTATTGAAAGTACGAAGGCGGAAAAAACAGGGAGTGCATCAAAGGATACCATCTCAAATTGCAGTAGATCTTACAGTGTTTGCTATAACCTCTGCCGGATCCTCCATTGAGCTTATCATTTTTCCGGCAATTTTCCTCTGCCGTCTCTTATGTTCTCCATTTCTTTTTATCAGGTCAGAAGCCTGCTCAAATAAGTCCTCTTTAGTAGTTCTTGAGACCAGCTCTTTCTCTATTACATAATCCTCATAAAAGGTTCTCATGGGTCTGCAGGCAAGTGTCGGAGTTCCAAGAAGAGCTGACTCAAGCGTCATAGTTCCTCCTCCGCCAATAAACAAATCTGAGTGATAAATAAGGCTCTGAGCATCTACTACTTTGTCCGGAACTAAAACTCGTTTTGCCCGCATATTTCTTATCTCATCAGCCTGTTCCTGATATCTTGCAAGAACAACTATTCTATGATCAGGAAAACTTTCGGACATCTCCACTATCATCGGCTTAATCAGTACTTTTTCTCCATTCGAACTTTCATTAAGATAGGCTGCGTTTGTTTCAGAGGTCCTGAAAGTTATAATTTTCTCATTTTTCAGTTCAAGCATACTGAGAACATCATCACTTGGCTTAAAATCCCTCAACCACGCGACCGGGTCCAGCGCGTCGTACTGAACTACCCTTTCAGGAGGCATTCCGTACTTTGCCCACACTTCCTTTGGTATGAGCTTCGGGGCGACAATCTTTTCAGATAGTGGAACTGAGAGCCTTGACTGCGCTGTTGCCTCAGGTATATCATTGATACAAATGTGAGGTATTCCCAGTCCAAAAGCGACTCTGGCCGCCTCTGGAGAGGATAAAGAAAGGGCTATATTCGGGCTTTCCTTAGCCACAATACCTTTCATTTCGCGCATTCTCTCTATACTCGCGCCAAGCTTTCCCTCGAGGCTTGCGCCTCCGTGCTTTCCCACTACGACAGCTTCGATTCTCTTCGTCTCTAGAAGCTCAGAAGTTTCCTTATAGTCTCTTGTTGTTACGAAAACTTCCTCTCCGCTCTTCTCAAGCATCGGTATCAACTTCGAATAAAGCATAACCTGCTTCGGCGTGAGAAGGTCAATCCATACCTTCATAAAAAACAGGTGTTATTCTGCTTATAAATAGCTATCCGGTGAAACCGTTTCACACGTTTTCATACGTTTTCACAACGATATTCCTAGCTAAACGCAATAAATTCTTCAATTCATCTTCTTAATTAGCTCAAGTATATTTGTTTTTCCGGATTTTCTCTTACTAAGTATGCCTCTTTCTACCAGCTCTGCAACGAGCCTGGAAACTTTTGATCTCGAGAAGCCCGTCATCTCATCTACATCTTGCTGCTTCATCCTGCCACCCTGGCTCTCAACCAGCTCAACAATTCTTCTCTCATCATCCTGAAGTATATCGTAGGGTATCTCACTTTCTTTCTTTCTTATGATTTCAGCTCCCCATAAACTCGTTATCAGGAAAATTATGAGCCCTCCAGCTATTAATCCTACAAGGAAACTGCTTCTTCCACCTGTTTCAACTAAAGGGGATTGCGTGAGCTTTGTCTGCTCAACTCCTCCCAGCGAATCAAGCGTTTTCATAGCCTCATCAGACAGGTCTCCAACAACAACAATTCTCCTTGCTCCGAGCTTTTTTATTGCCTGCTCAGCCGCTCCGGATAATCCTCCCTGTTCAGTCAAAAGAACCGGGCTTCCATAGTCTATAGCTATCCTCGCTGCCGGCATAATAGCCCCTTCTATATCTCCAGCTGCAATAATCACAGTTTCGGACTCTTCCCATAAAGTCACGGCAAGTCTTGCCGCGGTTCCGTAGCGATTCCAGTCCCAAATTCTAATAACACTATAATTCATTGCTATCAGACTGCGTTCAACACTTTCCGGAACTGCTTCTATCCCACCTATTATGACTGCTTCACTGTATCCCTGCTGGGCATAACCTAAAAGTTCGGACGCTATTGGCTGTGTAAATCCTTTTTTAGAAACCCCTATCAAAGGGATTCCCTCTTTACTTGTATAAGTCTGAGCCAGAAAGAAATCAACGGGATAGTCCTCGCCAGCTACCACAAGATCATAGGCTGATACTGTCTGAGCCATCAAAAGGGCTGAGAATAAAGCGAAAACAATAACTTTTACGGACGTTTTCATACGATTTCATAGATTAAAGTCTTATTTATGCTCTCTGCCTTTCAGGGCTCTCTGCATTGCATCTGCCATTTGTCCAGGAAGTTCCGGTTCAACAAGTATGCAGTTTCTTCCCTTTGCAACTTCAGGCAGCCCTCCAACGTTTGTTGCGACCGCGGGCAGTCCACAACTGAGAGCTTCATCGAGAGCTCGCCCGTATCCTTCAGACCTTGAGGGCATTACAAAAAGCTTAGACTCATTAAGATATCTTGGAAGGTGGTCATGTGGCATCTCTCCTACAAAATGAACTTTTTCGGATATTCTAAGTTCTTCAGACAGGTTCTTCAGAAGTTTAAGGTAGTGGGGGTCTGCGATTCTTCCGACTATTTTCAGGCTGAAGTTCGTGTTCTTTCTTGAGAACTCTGCAAAGGCCGTTAGTAATGTATCAATTCCCTTAATATGATGCACCGAGCCAACAAAAATTACTTGATTTTTCCTTTTCACCTTTTTGCCGGAAAAAGCCTTTCCAATTTTCCTGTGCACAAGTTCTATTTTGCTCTCAGGAACCCCTCCTGTCAAAAGCGAGTCCTTTACACTTTCGCTGACAGCATATACAGTGTCCGCTCCCTGCAAAGCTTTTCGTGTAAAATAACTATGAGGATTTCGCTTCAGATTTATAAGAGCATCAGTCCCGTGGCAGGTTACTGTATATGGTATATCAAATAAACTTTTTGCGATTCTCGCAACATAACCAAAAGTCGTTGCAAAATGTGCAGATATGCTGTCAATCTGCCGTCTTCTCCGCATTATGTGATAGATGAGAGCCGGTCCATTAATTACAAAACGACTTCTCCGTATAAGGATTCTGTCGTCGAGATCAACAGGAATCATACTCGTCCCAATTAGAAAGCCATCTCTGCCAAGTTCCTCAAATTCTTCTCTTACAACGAGTTCAGTTCCGGCGTATGGCGGAGGATATGGTCCAAGCACAGCTTTCATCTTAGATAAACCTTTAATATTAGTTCTTATATCTATTTCCTTGGTATTGTTAGATATTCACTTATGGAAATTTTAGAGAGAAGCGGCGATACAATTATTGCCCTGTTAAATATAAAGGACCTGAAGGACCACGAGCAGATAAACGAGAGTTATCTTGCCGAGCTAACCCGGAAAATAAAGGAAGATAAAGAGCTTAAGGTCCCTATAGTTGTTGACAAGCATTCACATGTTGTTTTGGACGGCCATCATCGTTTTTACGCCCTCCAAAACTTGGGATGCAAGCGAATACCGGCTTTTGTCGTTGATTACTACAACCCTGACATAAAACTAAATTGCTGGAATCACTTCGTCAAGACAGAAGAAGAGCGCGAGGCTGTATTCGATTGCCTGAAAGAGCATAATTTTTTGACTAGCACTGTAGAGAATGAGGATGTCATAAAAACTCTTCTAGCATCCGGGCAGGCAATTCTCGGAATCGCAGCAAGAAACGGCGGGAACAATTTTTTTATTGTACAATCTAAGGATAAAAATCAAACATTCGAGGACGCTTTGCAATGTATAAAAACGGGTCTCTCAAAAGAGCTCGACTACATTCCAGATGCCATTTCTATGGAAGAGGCAATGCGCGAACAGAAGGCATCCTTGGTCATGATAATTCCTAGTGTGGAAAAGAGTGATGTTGTTAAAAAAGCAGTTGCAGGTCATCCCTACCCTCCAAAAACAACTCGTCACAGCCTTTCAAAACATAGTGAATATCCAATCCCACTCAGAAATCTTATGCCCAAAGAACGAAAGGACTAGTGCCTTCCGAGGAATGTTGGCGGTATATCTTCTAATAACATCCCTTCAACCAAAACAGGCTTAGTCTTAAGTGCCAGCGCTTCAGCTTCCTTCAACTTAAATTCTTGCTCGGCATAAATTGTGTAAAGAGCACCTCCTTTCTTTACACGTGTTCCTCCCTTCGCGTGCAGGAGAACACCAGCTCCCTTATCGTGCGGAGCTCCTGCAGTTTTTGCTACTTGACCTATAGCCTTGTTATTTATTTTTGTCACATAGCCTGCTCTTCCTGAAATTATTACCTTCTTCTTCTTTCCTAGAATCTTTTCAATATCCTCAACAGTAACATTGGGATTTCCCCCCTGTGCCTTAATAATTTCTCTGAATTTTTTCAGGGCTTCCCCGTTCTCAAGAATTTCCAGAGCCTTTTCAGCTCCCTTAGCTTTCCCGGCTACTCCTCCAGCTTCCAAAATTATACCTGCTATTGCTGTTGCCTTCTCAATAACTGAAGGAGTTCCATTTCCTTCTAGTGTGTTCAGAGCCTCCCTCGCCTCAAGCGCCGGTCCCATAGAATCGCCTATCGGCTGGGCTCCGTAAGTTACTGCGCATTCAACCGTCATATCAAGGCGCCTTCCAATCTCAATAAGATCGCGGGCAAGGTCCCTTGCCTCTTGTTTATTCCGTATTTTCGCACCTTCGCCTGTCGGCATATCTATAACAACAAAATTGGAGCCTACAGACTTCTTCTTGCTCATTATTGAAGCCAAAAGCAGTGGCCTCGGATCTAGCGAAAGCGGGTGCTCAACTTTAATAAGCGCGTCATCCGCAGGGCTCAGGTCAACAGCGCCGCCCCAGACCATACAGGCATTTGTCTTGTTTACTATTTTCTTTATTGCGTTTATGCCGTGTTCGACAGGAGCGAAGACTTCCATCCTGTCAGCAGTACCAGCCGGCGAAGTTATTGAACGGCTGCTCGTCTTCGGTATAAGGAGCCCAGCCGCCGCGACTATTGGAACTACAATAAGAGTTGTCTTGTCCCCCGGAACTCCGCCCAGGCTGTGTTTATCAAAAGTTTCCGCTTCGAAATTTATGGTCTTCCCTGCCGCTACCATCTCCTTCGTCAGGTGCTCAGCTTCATCCAAATCCATCCCCACTGCTTGAAGCCCTGCAACAAAGGCACTCATCTCAACAAGCGTTATTCTCTTTGAAACAATATCTCTGACTATGGATGCAATCTCTTCTTGGCTGAGCTTTCCTCCGTCGAGCTTTTTCTTTATAGCTCCAAGGCTTTCCGGTTTTCCGACGCGTTCATAATCAATTTTATGCCCGTTTCGAACGCATATTTTCTTCGCTATCTCTGTAAAAATCCCTATTTCACCTTCTCCTATAAGCGATTCAGAGGTATTAACAATGGCAACGACGCTTCCACACTTTCCCTTGACACGTATTCTATCGTGAGGATTTAGTCCGAACTCAAGAGCATCGTTATGGTTGAGAACAACCTCAACGGCCCCGAAGTCTATGTCTATTGTCTTTACTTTGAGCATAGTTACAAAATGTATTCTGCTATTATATATTTGACCTATCTATTGCACTAGTTATTGTTCTTTAAGGGAAACTCCCGCCACCTGTCGGTAGAGGGCATCCTGTCGGAGTTTGTGCGTATTCATTCGGACACTGGTCAACATCATCAAACACCCCATCACCGTCACTATCTATTTGATATGCAGCACAACCATTACTATCAACTGATGAGCCTGTTATTGTGTTTGGACAGTCATCTTGGTCATCATTCACCCCATCGCCATCACTGTCTGAACTTCCTCCTCCACCACCTCCGGGTGTAGTTACTGGGCATCCATCTGTATCGACTACAGTTCCCGTCGATGTATTTGGACAGTCATCATTCTGGTCATTTACTCCGTCGTTGTCTGAGTCTGTCCAAGGGTCACAGGCGTCACCAATATCATCGCCGTCTGCATCAGCCTGATCACCATTCGCAATATTCGGACAGTTATCAACATCATCATTCACACCATCTCCGTCAGTATCCCTTTCAGAAGCGCAGCATCCAAGGAAGCTTCCACTCTGAGCCGGATTGCAGCCGGAAGGAGAGTTCGGACACTGGTCAAGATCATCAAATATACCGTCTCCGTCGCTGTCTCTCTGGTAGGCAGCACAGCCATTACTATCAACTGAGGAGCCTGCTATTGTGTTCGGACAGTCATCGTCCCCGTCATTTATTCCGTCATTATCATCATCATTGTCTTCTGTGGAATCTCTGCATCCATCGCCATCTTTGTCATTCCAGCCACCAGACCATCCAGTTTCTCCTCTTGGACAGTCGTCTATAGCATCCGGAATTCCGTCACCATCATCATCCAGGTCCTCAGAGTCCTTACATCCATCATTGTCGTGGTCTGGACCTGAAGAACTTCCATCTGGACACTGGTCAACATCATCATTCATTCCATCTCCGTCTGTATCACGCTGAGATGGGCTACATCCGCAGCTGAGTGGGTTGCTCGCGCACCAGGTGAGCCCAGCTGCACCATTTGTATTGGAGCAGTCATCTATAATATTCGGAACTCCGTCATCATCATCATCATTTAATTCGGCAAGCGCACATCCAAATATTTGGGAAAGAGCACCATTTACTTCTATAATATCATTAACATACTGCGCAGGTGTTTTTGGACACATATCATCTTCGTCGGCAACTCCATCGTTGTCATCGTCAGTGTCACAGGCATCTCCTTGGCCGTCATTGTCGTGGTTATCTTGGTTCGCGTTTGCAATTTCCGGACAATTATCATCATCATTTGCTATTCCGTCTCCGTCATTATCTGTGAGTCCGTCACAGGCGTCACCAATACCGTCATTATCTGCATCAGCCTGATCACTATTCGCATTATTCTGACAGTTATCCTGACCGTTGTTCACTCCATCGCCGTCTTTATCATCATCACAGGCGTCTCCAATATTATCTCCGTCCATATCTGCCTGATTTTCGTTATACTCATTCGGACAGTTGTCATTACTGTCAGATGTCCCGTCATTATCACTATCTCCACATCCATCGTCGGCGACATTAGTTCCTTCTGCAGTTCCAGAACAGTCGTCGTCCCCGTCATTTACTCCGTCACCGTCATCATCATCATCACAGGCGTCTCCAAGACCGTCCCCATCTGTATCTGTCTGTGCTCTGTTTGAAACTTCCGGACAGTTGTCATCACTGTCAGAAAACCCATCTCCGTCACTATCCGTACAACCATCTGCCGTCACAGTTTCTCCTAAGGTAGTGTAGTCGCACTGGTCAGGCGTATTAAGAACTCCATCATTGTCAATATCTGGGTCGCAGGCGTCACCAATACCATCTCCGTCAAAATCATTCTGATCTAGATTGTAATTAGACGGACAATTATCGTCTTGCCAATATATTCCGTCGTTATCTCCATCAGGGTCACAGTAATTCATTGGATTTCTTACAACAATTGTCATTGATTCAGACGTTTCCACTGTAACGCCGGTTCTCTGAATCTCCAATGACGAAGGCTCCTGCTCCCGATCGAATAATACAATTATTTCAACAGAGTCTGTTAGTTCCCTAAGAAAAATGTCTGAAGCCCACGGAACTCCGTAAAGGACAGCACCAAATTTACTATTGTATTCTGTTATAAAGCCATTCACAGTATCTTTCATAGCTGGCTTGTTGTAGTCAAGCCGCGTGAAAAGCTCACTTATCGTGTAAATATCCCTCGCTGGGTCGCAACTCTCTCCAAGTTCGTAGAGTGTGTAACTCCTAATAGATTCTCTTACAAGATTGTCATAAAATACAACCTTCCCCTCAAGCTCCTGCATCCCGCCGATTATAACTTCCTTGACGATTCCCTTTGCTTCTATACCGGCTGCATTCTTCTTCGCCATATATGTAACAGTCACCTCGGCGCTCAGAAGCAGAGCTATAAGGAAGAACTGAAGGAATATCAGCTGAGCTTTTCGGTTTTTCAGAAGACTTATCATACTATAAGATGACCACCTCCCCATCTCTGCGGAATGAAGGGATCTTCATATCCACTCGTTCCTGTTGTTCCACTCGTTCCTGTTGTTCCTGTTTGAGCTTGCTGAGCTGCTGCCTCTTCGGCTATATTAACAAGATTCCAAGTTTCGAGCTTCAGCCGGATTCTGTCAGTATTTGTAGAAACTATAGTTTCAAAATAAGGAACGGTAATTCCAAAAACCACCTTTGTCTTAGTCTGCAGAGTTTCAGTTCTCCTCAAACTCGGCAAGTACTGGATAATTTCACCAATTTCTTGGCGTCTCTGTGGCATGCTTCCCAATTCCCACATTACTGAATCACCGGTATCCATAAACCGTAACTCAAATCTGAAATTAGTCCACCGTCCGGAAAGTATCGTCTCAAGTTTATCCAGCCCAACATCCTGTGCCCACTGCCTGTCAGCTCCCATTCTGCTGATTATCTGAGCTCCAGTCATATCTATGTCCTCGTCATAAGAGCTCAGTATCGCACTCATCATCATCCTCGCGGCGGCTCCCTTTTCCGCCTCCTCAAGTACGACTTCCTTTGACTCTATACTTGAGGGAATATTTACTGAAAAGACTACAACTATCGAAACTGCGATAACTATGGTACCGACGACTGCCATTATATCCGCTGTTGTCGGCTCTTCAACAGCTTTCGTATTTCTAAAAAGTCCTCTCCGCATCAGTCAAGCGACCTCTCTATTGTGCTTGTGTAGACAGTTCTCTCATAAACTAATCCATACTCATTGGACGGAATTAGAATTTCAATTTCATTGCCATTGTAGTATCCAAGAACTTCAACATCTATAGAATATCTGTCATATTTGGAAAAGCCAGGGATGTTTCTTCCATATTTATACACATTAGGTGCAAAGTCCCGTGTTTTTTCTCCATACCAGGTTTCGTTCAGTTTGAAAGCACTTGGAAATGATGCACCTATTTCATCATAATCATAAGTATAATCTGGCTCAGTACTTCCCTTCTCATACCAGTTTTCTGTAACTCTGAGGTTCATATCACAGTCCGCAAAGCTGTCAAATGTCAAAAAGAGTTTACCACTCTGCACTCTTGGATTAGTTCTAAATGCGAGGCTTCCGACTTCTACCTTCAAAACCCCTTTCTTGTGTCCAAGACCTCCTTTGTCTATTGTCACCGGAATGCTTGCATATGTCGGAAAATCACAATTAACTACCGACTGAATGACTTCTGTACTAGGATTATCTAAATCATTAATCTCTGCTTTCCAGATGTAGGGATATTTCTGAATACAATTACCTTTATCAGAAGCTCCAGACCATTCAACCACTCCTTTAGCAATCGAGCCAGGCACCCTGAGGCATTCATCTGAGGATATAAGAGTTTCAAGAATTTCAGTCGCAACGACACTTGAGGATTCAACCTGAACCTGCTTGACAAGACCAACGCTCGTT
>DAFN01000003.1:30681-35925 GCA_002495465.1 archaeon UBA55
CTCCATCCACAACTGTGCTTCGGCTTCCCAGAGTGCCTGAGATCCTGAAAGGTACATATGGTTTGCAATATTGAAATTAGGATTCTTATCTCCACTTTCCCCACTCAGGTCAGTTGAATAATCTCCGGCTCCTTCTTCGAAGGTCCATAGTCCAACCAAAGAATCTTCTGCAAATTCCTTGTTTGCAGCTTCTTCTATTTCATCTACAGTAAGGGCTCTTTTCCATATCGCCAGATCGTCAACTCGCCCGTTAAAGTAAGGTCCGTTGAGATCGTCAGCGAAGTCGGCAACTCCGAGTACTATCCAACTTTCTATTCCTCGCATATCCCCAAGGTCAGCAGAACCGCTCCAGGCTTTTTCACCGTCTCTGTATATTATAAAAACTCCATTTCCTGCATCATAAACAAAGGCCAGGTGAACCCACTCTCCTTCTTCAATGGAAATTCCATTTTCACTTGCTGCCGGGAAAATTTTCTCGTCTGCACAAATTCCTCTGTCCGGTCTCGCAACAAAACGACACTCCTCGTCACTTTCACAGTAAACTCTCCATCCGTCACAAGGTACATCATATGTTGCACAGTTTTCACTTGTACAACTATACCATTCTCCAAATCTTACAGGACCAGCGTTCTCCTGAGCAAAATCATCAACCCTCATCCAAAAAGCAAGCGTTGTAGATACTCCAAAATTATAATCAGGGCTTGCTGTAACATCGTTCCAAGCATAAAGAGGCGTTCCGTCAAATCCAATACCTCTCTCCCTTTCTTTATGAATCAACATAATGTTGTTGTTCCTACAGTCAACAGAAGAACTTTCAACAGAAACATCACTTCTTTCTATATATTGGTATCTGGCTCTTTCACTTTCATCACCTGCTTCCACCATTAAATAAGAGTCATCTTCGGAAAGCGAGAAAACATAGTCCTTTATACAATCATTCGCCACGGATATATCTGAATCCGTCATCATCATGCTGTCTATTACGCCGCCGTAGATTGTCGCCCAGCGTATAAGGTCTCCACTGCTGGCTCCGGCAATCTGATATGCTCCAAGTCCTATTCCTGCCCCTAGAACTAAAATACCTACAAGCATAACTCCAAGAGGAACTCCTCCTTGAGCCTTTCTGGACCTGGGCGTCATATTTGCTAAAGGGTCTCAGAGCATTTAAACTTAATCAAGAAGGAAAATAGCTTAGAACAGGAGCTTTGTCAGATAGTCAGGAACTTGCTTCCGAAATTCTTCTGATGTTCCTGAAACAGTTTCTCCAATTGTTCCAAACATCACGTCTGTGCTTCCAAGGAAAAAAGTTAGGACTATTGCAAGTGTTATTGCAAGCAATATTATAACTATTACGAGTTGAAGAGTCAGCTGTATTCCGCGCTCATTCATCGGATTTCCCATACGCACCTTTTATTTTCTCCATTTATAACATCTCCTTCTGCTGATTTGCACTTTGCGTATGTTAGATATTCTGAACCACAGCACATAGATTCATCACAGTCAAGGTTCGGGTCGCCGGGGTGGCAGGAAGGGATTTCTGAGAGAACTCTCCCAATATCTGTGCTGTCATTTGTTGCCAGCTTTCCAATTATTTTTATACCGCCTGCGCTCTCCCTGGCTTCGCTAAAGAAGAAGCTAGATACTAGAAAAACAACAAAGACAGCCAAGGCAAGGACTACTATCGTATTTATTCCAAGAGAGACACCCTTTTTGCTCATTCTACCCTCTGCCAGCTGCATCCACTGACTTTTATACAATTTGCCGAATCCAAATCACTGCAAGTCACAGTTCCTCCTGTACACTTAAAATTTGACCAAGTACAGTCAATATCTTCGCAAAGTGACCTACTTCCTATACTTGTGCAGGTAGGATCTCCATTATCTGCGACACACTCAGTTTCAAGACTTCTAATTCTTTCACTGATTCCAATACCTTCAACAGCCCTTCCAGTCTGCCCTACAGTTTCTTCAATCTGACTCTGCGGCGCCTCCTTTCCCGTTATTAGTATCTTCATAACTATTCCGAAGGCGATTACGAGCATCACTATAGTTATTACAATACCTATTGAAAGAGAAATTCCTTTTGTGTTTTTCATCTAATTATTAAGTTCAGCCGAAGCCACCTAAACCACCACTTCCGTCGATAACATTATTCCCCTCACTTGAACCACCTACACCAGGTGATACTCCGTCACCGCCAAGACCATCACCACTTCCTGTTCCAAATGCGGAACAAGAGTCAGCAGTAGTTTTTGGAGTGAAAGTTCCTCCTGAGCTTGAAGAAGAGCCACTTCCTCCACTACCACCTAAACCAGATCCGTAACCAAAACCATCTGCTCCTGTTATAGTTCCTCCAGAAGTTTCTGAAGAGTCACAGGTCATAGCTTTGTTTTGAACTGTAAATGGAACGCAGTCATCACTAAACTTACTCTTACAGTAAGCATTTCCTATGTCGCATCCGCCACAAGGACCTGCGCCCACTGTCATCTTTCCGTAATAGTATGTTGTGCTTGTCAGTGTGTCACCGGCGCATGCTGTGCCGCTCGGGCAGGTGTAAGTGAAGTCCCCGCAGGCGGTGTTTACATCACTAACCCATATTCCACTGTTTCCGCTGTTGCTTGGACACTTTATTTCTGTCGGGCAGTTGTCAATATAATTTGAAATGTATACTCTATCTCTTCTGCCAGAATCAAATGTTCCGGTCGAGCCTGCCTTCACTCTCTTCATAAGTTTATCTGTGTCAATTTCTGACTGTCCGGCGACTCCGGAGCAGTCTCCTATTATGTTGCCGCATCCTGCTGGAACTTTGTATATTTCGTCGGGAATGTAGTCCTGCTTGAGGCAGGCAAGCCTGAGGTTGTCAAAGCAACTTGCGTCTCCCTTTGAGAATGTGGAGCTGATGTATCTTTCATCGGCCTTACCATAAGTTCCATCTCCTACTGATTTACTTGTCCATGAAGTATCTGAAAGAAACTGTTCACAAGCCTCGCCAGAATATCCTCCACTGCTGTCAGTCCCTGTCCAGAATTCATTGTCTGAAATGTATGTTCCGTCTTCGTCGTAGGAGAAAGTTCTGCTGGCTTTATATCCAAGTGTTGCTCCTCCATGATAATTTCCATTGTTATTCCCACGGGTAGTGGAGGATCTATCTTGCACCCTTCCAGTTATCCATCCACCAAACTCGTAGACTGCTCCTAGATTTTCTGTATAATCTGTCCATCCCCATACTCCTCCTGTGTACTCACCATAGTATTCAAAGATTTCTTGTGCCTCATAATTTATCTCGTCGTCATAAGAATAGAAGCTATAGTAGGGATTCTTTGTAATTCCTCCAACTCCTCCGCGACCAAGCTTTTGAAGCATATAATATTGTGTAGGCCCAAGCTCAGTAGTCCATATTGTTATGGAGTCTATCATTCCTTTGAAATGATTTGAAATTGTTGAGCCACTTTTCATCGCTCCTATATACAAATCCTCATCGTTTGTCGAAAGTGTTGCACCAATTCCAAAAGGTCTTGAGGAACTTGAATCTATTGCGTATCTGTCTGGCTTGTAGTAGTCCCACTCCGAAGCGTCTGATACATAGAGTCTCATCCCCTGCGGCTTTACAACAAATGTGAAATAGTACCATTTGTCTGCGGAAATATCAAAACTCGAAGTTACTGTTTCTGTTGTAGTAGTTCCCCCTATTTCTCCTGATGCACTTAATTGTAGTTCGTCATTTGAATTAATTGCCAGTTCATAATTTATTTCACGATTACTTCCCGTTGAGCTCTTTGACAGTATAACTCCTATATATCCTGATTGAGGCTCTTCAAGCCAGAACCACCCAGTTGCCGTAATCGCAGTGCTGGATTCAATATTGTCACTGTCCGGAATCTGTACATATCCACTGCTTCCGTCGAGCGAAAGAACATCATCCTCTAGCCATTTATATGATGTACTATCAAAACTGTCTCTTAAACTGCCGTAAGTTATGCTTTCTCCATAAACATTCTTCGCAGTTTCGGCTCGAACTCTACCCTTTAAATCAGTCTCAATATCCCCTTCTTTATAGCTCAGAGCTGCAATCCATTTTCCTTCAAGACTGAGTGAGGAGCTCTCCGCCTCCTGCTGACAGATATAATCTGCCGATTCGATTCCATCTTCAAGATTAGGACCAAGTCCAAGCCTGCACAGAGGCTTCGTCAAATCATTTTTATAAAAATAGCTTGTTTCACATACACTCTTTGGAAGGCTAGAGCAGGACGCTGGACTTTCTGAAACAAGAACACAGTCACCGAAAGTTTCGCAGCTCTCGACAGATATTCTTTCACAGTCAGTTGATGTAGGTGTTCCTATTTTTCCTCCGCTTCCTAAGTCATCAAATCTTGAGCTACCTCCTACTCCTACTGCCGACCCTCCTAAGCCAGTTCCTGTAACAAATCCTGATACTCCCCCTCCGTCAAATCCGTTTCCTCCTATATTTCCAGTTCCTGATTCCGGAGTACTTCCTGTCTCATCTCCGTCAGGTCGAGAAGCATCTTCTCCTCCGCCGTTTCCTCCCCCAGAAGCCCTGTTCTTACAGGAGGTGTAAGGTATAGGTATGCAGCTGTAAGAGCCTGATGAAAGCTCACCTCTTGTTAATCCAGACAGAAAGAGTGCATTGAGACCTATACTAATCTCCGGCGTGCTTAGTTTATCCGGCATTTCAGAATAATCTGGGGTATCCCATTCTTCCGCTTCCCTGAGAGCAAGCTTGGGATTAGGTGAACCTGCTGTTTTTGCCCCCTTTCTGAATTCACTGCAGGCGACATACTGCCGTCCGCAGTAGTCTAATGACTCTCCGTATGAAATTTCCGGTGTGTCGAAGTAAACAACACTTTCTTGCCAGGATTCTGTGACCTTCCTCTCTGGTGATTCTCCAGCGCGCTCGAAGCCTTCAGGACACTCCACATTGGAGAATCCTCCGCAGTTGCGCAGGCACATCCACTCATCGTCATCCTCATCACAGACTGTTTTCTCCTTCCTATCTCCTGCAAGCCTTGTATAGTCTGGGCAGATTACCATATCACTTCCACAATTTTCGTATCCATCTGCTCCTTCTGTCCTTACCCACTGACCGGAAAACTCACTATAATCTGGACATTCAATCATATCGCCGCCGCAATTGTTGTAGCGGTCTTCTATATATTCACAGAGAACTCCTTCAGTCACCCAGGAGCATCCTGTATCTGCCACATCACTTTCATCTACGTGTCCTTCC
>DAFN01000003.1:36116-38482 GCA_002495465.1 archaeon UBA55
GCCTCTCCGATGCATATATTACCTGCTAAGCTTCCGCACCGTTCCTGACTCAGACCAAAGCAGGCGATTTCGTTCTCAGGCAAGAGTCCATGGCAGCCTGCAATTGTTTCTGGAACATATTTTCCGCCAAGTTCTGTATCTCCGGGACAGAGGACTTTTCCGAGTCTGCAGTAGAGATAAAGATCATTCTCAGGTCCTTTCAGCGCAGTCTTCTTCCAGCCGCAGTATCCATTTCGTGGTGTATTTTGTCCTGATGTAGTTCTCAGTTCTCCACCTTTCCATTCTCCATGGTTCTCCTTTCCTGATGCGTCTCTTACCATTGAACCACGGTATGAATCTCCCTCAAAAGAATAGTGAAGGAGCAAATTCTCAAGATTTTTGCCATAGGCAGGAGAACTCATATTCATTCCTCGCCTTGCTGATGAACGCCTATCATCTGCATTCATAATCTCATTTATTTCTTCTATAGTGAGAGTGGTTTCCCAGATAGAAACTTCGTCTATATACCCGTCAAAAGGGTTCGAGCCAGTTCCAGCGTTCGTATTATCTCCTATCCAAATATCAGTTCCTTCTGAAAACAGGTAATTTTCTTCTGTACTTCTCGTCGCTTTAAGTTCCCCGTTGATATAAAGTTTCAAATCGGAACCGTCATAGCTTGCGGCTATATGTGTTCTCCATCCTGCATTAAGAACTCCTACTGCAGTAGCTACCTTGCTGTGTGAGTTAGAGCTGCTGTGGTCTTCTGCATAAAGTCTTAGAGCAACATCCCCATTTTGTGTATAAAGAATCCAGTGCCTCCGTTCGTCGTTCCAAAAGTACTTGCTTATAATGTCTCTGTTAGTGCTTCCAAGATCCTCTGGTTGAACCCAGACTGAAAGTGTCAACCCTTCTGTTATATCCTCTACACCAGAAACTTCAATGTGTCCTACACTTCCGTCCAAATAATATTGCTTTTCTCCAGCCTGACAAGAGCTCCTTTCTTTGTCGCACCACTCAACAGGATTTCCCATCAAGGGAACACAGGATTTTCCCACATCGCTTATCGGGTCAACTAAATAATCTGGACATATGATATTTTCAAACTCTGCAAAGCCACCGGCGTACTTTACGGCGCCTTCGAGATCAATAGCCGCCAGACCCTCTGCGCCTTCCAGCCCTGTCTGCTCAATCGCAAGCTCTGGCGCGGCTGAGCCTGTTGTTGCATACTTCACACCTGCTGTGAGTGCGAGCATACTACTCGTTATTATTATTATTGCTCCAATTGTCAACTGAGCCTTTCTATTAAGTTTCAATTTGCCACCACTGTACACCCGCTAACTTTCTGACACTGGGATAATGTCAGGTCTGAACAAGTCACTGTTCCTCCACANNCACAATAGTCGCCTTCCCATTGACAAGTATCTATTGAATTGCAAACTGCGTGTGTCAAGCCTTCACAGCCGGCGGCTGAAATACCACTTTTCCTATCGCAGCCATAACCTGTTCCAAGAATTCTTTCACGGATATCTAGTTCTTCTATACCTTCTGCCGTTTCCGTGCCCGCCTCGGTTGCGGCGGCCGCCGGATCACGGAATCCACCTGTAAAGAACTGCACAACAAAAAAGAGTACCATAACTGCCAGAGCCAGCGTCACAATTGTAGTAATCGACAGACCTTGAGCCTTGCGTTCCATAAAAAGGCCTAATCTCTGAAGATTTAAATAGCTACCGCTGTTTTCGTGTTAAAAAAAGGAGGCTTTCCCTCCTGTCTAAACAAATATTACAGCGCAATTTAAACAAATGTTACAGCGCAATGTGGAGATAGTTCAGTCCCAGTTTGAGTTAGAGGTGAAGACCTACTGTCATCTACACAATGATATTTATCTGTAGTCTCTATTGCACCACTTCCATCAAGATCTATATCATTTCTATCGGAAATAAGTTTAGTTTCCCAAACATCACCTGAACCTATATCTGGTCTTCCTGAGTTTGCATACTGTGTACAGAAAGTTTCACAAGTGATTCTTGCGGCTTCATCTCCAGACCCTGCTCCTGTTGTTGCTGCCCCAAACAAACCGGCGAACTTTGTCCAGCCACCAGTCGTAAATCCAAGAACTATGAACACGACAAAGACAGCCAGTGCAATTATCACCAGCATATTTATGGACAGACCCTGTCCTTTTTTATTGGCCATAATCCGAATAAAGTTCTACTCTTTATATACCTTGTCTTAGTTCAGAACATCAACGGCCTGTCCGCTGAGAGCCTTGAACTTTCCTATCAAGGTAAAGCCAAGCATAGCAAGCATCATAGCTATGACTGCGCCCACCACTATCCACATCGGTTCAATGTCTCCCTTCCTCGAACGTAGCGCTTCCATCGCTCTGT
>DAFN01000003.1:38528-40161 GCA_002495465.1 archaeon UBA55
TTCTGTATTTTATGAATTCCTTCATCATCCTGGTAGTGCTCCTATCGCGCCTTTCGCAAGCTCATAGAATTTGAATGCCACCATCAGCGCAACCATTACCAAAACTGTGCCTATTATGAATTGCAAGGTAAATTCAATTCCCTTCTTGTTTTCAATTGCGTTTTTCATCAATATTCCTCAATATCATATGTTGGTACTGAACTCAGGTCCATAGTTGCCATAAGTTCAGCTGTATCTATGAACAACTGAGTATAGAGAACCTCAGGCTCTCCAACTTTTATTGTTTTCGGGAATCCACGATTCCATCTTATATTGTCATTGTCAAATAGAAATGGAGCGAAATAAGCGCTCACAGGATGACTATAGCCACATCCTTGATAGTCATTGGAGAATCCTTCGCCCCCCCATGAAAGAGTTACCTGTCGGAATATCGATGAGCCATCGTCGGTTTTTTCTGTGTAATCATAGTAGCTATTTGGCAGCCCCTGTGCTCCAGTTGAACCAAGTTCCTGTTTAACAAAGCACTTGCAGCTCTCGCTTACAGGTCCTTCTTTAAGTACTGAACACTTCGCCAACATTGCAAGTGTCATCACCTGCTCGTCCATATAATTTGTTTTTATATAGCATTTGTTTTCAAGGGGATGATACCAGGCTGTTGCAATTAAACCATCGTTTGTCATAATCGTGTACTTCGGTGTTTTCCGCTGACCTTCAATTCTGGGAACATCAATACTTTCTTCTTCCGCGTCCCAATAGGAAAACCAGCTTGTGCATTTTCCTGGCAATGGGATCTCGGGACCCTCATTGGAGAGGATAACATTTATTTTGAAAAGTGGTATTCCCCAGCCGGCGGCGTATCCATAATAGGTTGTTCCCCCTCGTAAATAATGGAAGGCTTGTGCAGCCCTCCTGTAAATACAGGTCCCAACTTCGTAGGAGCTTCCGGCGCAGGTCACTGGCGTTTCCTTACAGAGCTTTGGAAATGCTTTTGATGTACCTTCCTGCAGGGCATCGTAGACTGCTTGCTCTGCATCCCCAAGTGCGTCATAGGCATCTCCAAAAGCCCAAGTCTTTACACAATTTCCAAAACCATTACAATTTGGTTTGGTAAAATGGGTTTCATCGGTTTTTCCAAGAATTGTTTCCATAACATTGGCTCTGACTTTCAGAGAACCGTAACAAACACTTCCTGTTGCTTTTCCTTCTGAAGCACTCAGGAATGTTTCTGCCGACCCGACCATTACAGCTGCAAGTCCCATAAGAACTGCCAGGCTGACTACGATGGATATTATTGCTCCCTTCCTTTGTCTCATAATTTCGGATTGTTTTCTCATATTATTATATTTGCTCTATCTCGATTGCATTCCCTTCTGGCATTCTTATTAACCGAAACAAAAGTATCTTGGAATTTCCTTCAAAAATTCCCTGCTGTATCCCATCTGACTTCCATTTTATTCTGTCTCCACCTATATCCGAAACATTGAAAATAAATGGCTCCGGCTCCGCACCACAGCCGAGATAACCGTCTCCCCATCCATAATTTCTGAATGCAGATGTTTTTATCGCTGTTGAAATTCTCTCAGTACTTGGGACACTCAGTTCAGAATTTCCCAGTCCGTTTGCATCAGAGTAA
>DAFN01000003.1:40259-45249 GCA_002495465.1 archaeon UBA55
CTCCGGATTTTGGACCTACTATCCCCTCTCTGTCCTGGGCATTCATACATCTCTCCATCGCCGCGAGTATCATTGTCGATTCATCAACAAATGATACGGTGATATTGCATTTATTATTTGCAGTGTTCGAAATCACTCTAGAATCCTCTACACTTCCATCAATCCACTTTGTACACGGACCGTCCATAAGGAATGTTCCCGGCCCGTTTACAGTTGCAGTAATCTCATATATATCAAAACCAGTAACGGCGTTTTCTGTCGAACCGTAAAGATTGTAAAAAGTGTTTATTGAAGCTTGGTAGAGGAAGTAAGACAAACTATCTGCGTTCATTGAGATATCTATTTTTTCTGTCTGACTCTGTTTACATCGGTTTGGCCAGTTATCAGATATCCCATTGGCCATGGCAGTGACCTGAGTTTCAAGCTTCCCCATCCCAGCTATCGCATCATCATATGCTCCAGTTGCTACTGCCGCCGTACCCACATTCCAGGCTTTCTGAGCAGTTTTATATTGTCCATAAACAGGAACAAAGGCAACAGCAACATCTTTCCAGTCCATCTCAGCTTCTTCAAGCAATTCTCCTTGCGCATCCCTCATCTTCTGTATAACCTTTTCGAAGCTAATCTGCATTCTCACCTTTTCACCTGTTCCAGAATAGCAGTAAGTCCCTGCGCTTTCAATCTCAGCCTTCGGTAAAAGATTTCCAAGAAAGAAGAAAATTCCTGTAAGAAGGCCTATTCCCACAACTCCGGCAATAACTATCATCATCCATCTCTGGGCAGTCGCACCCTTTCTGTTTGTTATCATAGTCAGATAAATGAAATTCCGAGATTTACAAGTCCGATTGCTGCAAAGGCGAGGACTACAGAAAGAATTCCCTTCCAATATGGCAAGTCGTGAGATGCCGAAACAGCCGCGGACCTAATCCAGAGTGCCCAAGCTGTAAATATCGCAACCGCAACAGAGAGATATACTGTATAAATTCCGAAGTATGCAAATGGATCGGGAATAGTTCCCGTTGTGGTAATCTCGTAGAATGCTGCCCGCATCGAAACGAACTTGAACTGCAGACCGGCCGCTGTAAGTCCCATCAAAGGCGCCAACATCTGCTCATAGCAGGCAAGTCCGAAAGTCGTTTCAAGATTCCCTTTTCCACCCAGTGCTTTTGCCACATAGTGAGCTATCGCAATAAAGATAAAAAGAGTTGCAAAGGCCTTTGCCATCGCAATTAGTATTGGAATCGGAAGGAGTTCCAAACCGGCTCCGAAGTCAATAGGGATAAAACCAGTCCCAAGCCTGGCTTCCGCCGCTGCGTAAATTGCAAGTCCAGCGAAAGTCAGCATCAGCCATACAGCTGCCCCATGCTTCCAATTTGCATGCTCTTTGAGCTCTGTCAGTTCAGCTTTTGGTGTTATAAGCACCTTCAAAGTGCCTGCGGATATTTGCATATTCTGATTAAAGACATGCGCCTTAAATTCTTTCTGGTCAGCCTATTATCCTTTTGTATATAATATACATCGTGGCGACTGTCGCAATAACTGCGAGTATTTTTATTACAAGAAGAACCGTTTCATCTGTGTCTCCTTTATTATTTTTCAAGTTATGCAAAAATCTCAAACCTTCCAAAGAGGAACACCCCCATAATCAGTGCTATAGAGTAAACAATTATTGCCACAATTAGATTCTTTCCTATCATATTGTTTCTGTAAACTTCGTCCTTTCCATTTTCTACACCGTTTATCAACATTGAGAGAAGAACGGTAACTTGTATTACATAAATTCCGACAACCATCTGCATCATCTCTGCCGGTATAGCATTTGCAACATCGAAGAAGCTTCCCTGGAAAATATTTCCAGCTCCTGTTGTTCCCAAGGCTCCGGCAGCTGATTCCGAGCCCTGAAAGGATCCAACCTTTGTGCTAAGTTCACTGAGTATTCTCGTTAGAAGTATGTCAAGTGAAACTATTATTCCTGCTATAAATGAAGTCAGAAACTGTGACTGGAACTTCATAGAACTTACAGTTGTACCAAGAAGCTCCGTTATATTTCTCTTCACGACCTTCATATTCTTCAGATATTTACTTATGGTCCTAAGAGTGCTTGAAGTAGCACGAAGACCCTTCTTCGTTCCTTCCACGACGATTTCCATTACGGTCTTAATGAGGTCTGAGGGGTAATAGACCAGAGCACCTTCCTCTTTGTTGAAGACGGCTTTCTCAAAAGGCATTCCCATAACTACCATATTGTCATTTATCTTTCTGAAGAATTTCTTAAGAGGACCCTTCTTCAAACTCCTTTCTGCCTCCCCAATAGCGTGCTCTATTGGGTTCCCCATGTTCAATCTATCGCTCAAATCGTAGAGGGCTACATCAAGCTCGTTCTCGAGTTCTTCCAACTCTCGTCTCGCAGTGAGCTTCTGTCTTGAGCTACCTATAGTGTATATTATTATTCCAAGCGCGATTCCCCATACCAGTGTCATCGACTGTATTATATTCATAAAACTGTAGCTTTCTGGAAGTGAGAAAATCTGAAGTATTCCTGGAAATCCTACAAGCAGGGCTGCTGCGACGGATACGTAAATTAGGGGAATTTGAGTCACCTTTCCGTTTCTGACTATTGCATAGTGACCTTTCTTCGGCATTCCAGGTATAGTATCAACACTTGTGTGCGAGAAAGTTCCAGGACGCTTGCTCAGAACCATAGTCATAAAGAAGAAAACTATAATTGGAAGAACTATATCGTANNATTTCAAGATTACCCTCAAGCATTACATTCGACGCTTGGTCAAGAGTCTCTAAGCGTTCTTTCTCATTTGCTATGTTCAGTGATCCTCTGATAATCTCTATCGAAGTCGAAAAATTCTTGNNGAGCGAGAACTAGACCCATCACCGGAAGAACAATTGAAAGCATGTAAAGCACTATGACTGGCATTGTCATTCCGCGGGCGAAATCCTTCATCATTTCAAGATTTCCTTCAAGCATAACATTCGATGCCTGGTCAAGAGTCTCTAACCTTTCTTTCTCATTTGCTATGTTTAGAGATCCTCTGATAATTTCTATCGAAGTCGAAAAATTCTTGTTCTTATCCTGCCACTTTTCCGAATACTCTTTCAGAGCTTCGTCCATTGAGGAGTAAGTTCCACTCTCAAGTTGCCAGACAAGCCCGTTCAAGTCTCTTCCAAGAGGTCCTCTGAGGTGCTTCCCAGCAAACATAACTGCTCCCTTCAAGTGTCGGGGTGTTTCTGAGAAATATAACAAGGTAGGTTATCGCAAGCGGCATGGAGTTCATTACTCTCATCGTCCTGTCGCTGGCCACAAAGCCCGGATACTTCTGTATCATGACAAAGGATGCTAATCCTAGAAACATCATGACAAGAGCTGTGTTGAAAGAGAAGAACATATATACAAAACCGGCAATGGCCCACAAAAGAAAGGCAATGAGCCCGAAACTAACAACTTCCTTTGCCACTATTTTATAGTCTATATAATCGAGAGTTTCCTGTGCCTTTGCAGCACTTTCTTCTCCTATATTTATTTGAAAAATCTTTCCGGATTGCCTGCAGACTTTTTCGAAAAATGTCTTGAGTTCCTTCCCCTCTTCTTGGGTTTTCTTGAACTCTATATACTCCTTTGAATAAATCTCAAGTTCTTTGTTTCCAGTTTCTTCTATACTTCCCCCTGTTTTCGCAGCCTCCTCCTGAAGGAGTTTCCTTATCATTTTCTGTTGCTCAAGAATTGGATGAGTTTTATCTTCCTTCTTCTTCCCAAAAATCGCCATTATTGACCCTCATCTATTTCTTCCTTCTGCGTTTTTCCTCTGATATCATTCTTTGCCCAAGTTTTCCAGCGCTTGAATATTTCTGCATTGTCAAAGGCTCCAAGCTCCTGATTAACCTCGTCAGAAATTATATGGAAATAATTATTCGCCTTACCGACAAATGGGGCTTCCATTATATCTCGTCTGTTTGAAGTTCTCGAAAAGTCAACGATTGCACCCATTACATCAGAGCGGAGTTTTATATTTTCATATATTGCATCCCAATTTCCTGCCCATTCTCTGACTCTTGAACCAATGTTCATAAGCATCGGTGAATCTCCATTTAGGAAGGCATCACTGGCGTTCAACTGATCCTTCTTTGCGTCGTATCCCATAAGCTCTATAAAGCCATTCTCCTTCTTCGGATCATCAATCCATTCCTTTCCGACTTCTGTAATATTTACTATTCTTCTAAATCTATGCAGGCCGTCGGCACTTCTTATAGGAGCCGGCATAACTATCAAGTCTGTTGCTTTGAATGAAGTAGACGGAACCTTCAGGTCATTGACAACACGGTCCCAGAGTCCGTAAGGAGTGTCGGCGTGAATCGTTCCTCCTGTAAAGTTTGACAGAGCTCCAATACGCATAGCTTCATAAAGTGCTCTTGCCTCCTCGGAACGCACTTCACCCACAATCAGACAGGAGTCTCCTAGTCTGAGAGCAGTTCTGATTCCAGCCTCAGCTGACATTTCGGTCTCCAGTTTAGTTATGGCTGAACGAACTTTCAGGGGAACAATATTGAATCCGAGTGTTCTCATATCCTCTACAGGAAGCTCAAGAGTGTCTTCTACAGTTATGATTCTGTATTTCTTCATAATCTGCATCATCGTTGCTCCAAGCACAGAGGTTTTTCCGCTTGATCTTGGTCCGGCAAAAAGTACGCTTCTTCCCGCGTCAACGACGAACCACAGAAGTCCTGCGGAAAGCGCGTTCATTGTCCCGTTTTCCATAAATAGTGGATAAGTCCAGGGATTGCTTCTGTGCCTTCTAAAGGCAAATGCAAGTCCGTAAGGACTTAGGTTTTTTGTGATTATTGCGACACGGGCTCTTCCCCCGGGAACAATTGTTGAAGTGTCGAGAACAGGGTTTGCCTCGTCCAGCGGTCTTCCAGATTCCATTCTGAATCTGGCGGCCATCGCTGAAGCATCTTCCCGTGTCGGTATTATATTTGT
>DAFN01000003.1:45367-51162 GCA_002495465.1 archaeon UBA55
CCGGTTGTATATCTTGTCAGAATCTGTGCAAGAGCTTTTATTTGGGAATGACTTAGCTCTATTTTTCTCTCAGCGGCAATAGTTCCAATAAGGTCCTCTGCTACTCGTTCAAAATATTCTCTGGTCTGCTCTGTGAATTTTGTTGATGAAGGTTTATAGCCGACCATAACCCTGCGGGCAAGTCCGAGAGCCGTATATTGGTCTTCCGGAAGCTGGAATTCAGGCGGAATTATATGATAGTAGTTTTCTGTCTTCCCTGGTATTTTGTATATCTCAACATTGACATCTCCAAGAATTGTATAAGCATCAATTAGTTCTCCTTTTGCTGGAGGTTTTACCATGAAGCGGGTCAGTGTGAAGTTAGGTCTTATTACTGGAATAAAAATTTCCTCATAGATCTTCCTGTCGCCAGGGACGATTTTCCCAACAAGAGGCATCACCCGCTTGATTAGAGTTGTCTTTTCAAGATAGTTCTGTATTACAAGAAGTACCTCGTTGACAAAATATTCGTAGTCTTTTCGTGCTCCCTCAAACTGGACGCTTTTCAGTTTCCTCTGATATGACTGAACTTCTGCGAGCACCGTGAGATATGCCGCCACAGGATCCCGACGCAATTTGTCAAGAAGAAGATCCTCAACAAACTTAAAGCGGTGAGGTGCGTACTTATCAAGCTCCGTACTGGTATACTTACTTTTTGTAAGTATATTCTCCTCTTTCAGAAGAAGATCTAAGACTCCTGCTATTTCTGCGAGAATTCCAGTCTGTTTTTTAGAATATTCATATTCATAAGCCTCGGCAATAACAACTCTGCTTACATTTCTGACCTGTATAATTGCGTCTATAACTCTGGACATGCATTCAGGGTCATCTTCTATAGAAGGAGAATATGGACATCCGAGCCAGTTGAACCTGATTATTGTCTCTTTTCCCTCTTTCTGAACATCATAACTGCACGCTTTGGCCACCATTTTTAACAAAAAGCTTTATTAATCGCACTGTTAAATACTTCTCGGTTAAATATGGCTACAGCACAGCAGGCGCAAAAACAGGCGGACGTTTCTGATTTTGGATGGCGCCTCAATTCCCTGACAACAAAGGTCAGAATAAATGAACAGAATGTCATAAACGAGAGAAAGCACGCCCAGCTTCTCAATAAAAATCTCATAGATTTCAAAGGAGAAATACGAGGAAAGATTGATTCTAT
Organism: archaeon UBA55; assembly: GCA_002495465.1. Lineage (GTDB taxonomy): Archaea > Undinarchaeota > Undinarchaeia > Undinarchaeales > Undinarchaeaceae > Undinarchaeum > Undinarchaeum marinum. The sequence continues at coordinate 46,572 of DAFN01000003.1, forward strand.
TACTCAGCAGAACCGTGAACTCAAACTTTCAATGGATCGAGTTAAGGAGCAGATAAAAACCCTCACAAAAAAGCTAAACGACCTGCCTTCAAAAGCGGAGCTTAATGAGCTCAGAAGGGTACAGGAGAGCGCAACATTATATGGAAGAGATATGTCAAAGGACGAGGCAGATGAAATACTTGATAAGGTCCTTTCACAAATAGAACACAGAGAATCCGGAGAAGAAAATGGCAATACTAAAGAAACGGAAGAGTGATTACGATCCGCTTGAGGACATACCTCCAGAGAAGGAGAAGCTGAAGTCACAGTCAGCCGGGGCTGATATAGAAAGCATAAAAGAGGAAGTTGGATTTCCTGAAGCTCCTGAAGAGGAAGCTTCCTTTGAGGCGATGCCACCAGCTCCTCCTGTTCCACCAGCGCCAGAAGCTCCTCAATCTCTTCAAGCTCCTTCGGAGGCACCTCCTTCAGAAACCGGCCAGATTCCTGAACTTACTCAGCCCGCTCCTGCAGGTCAGCCGGCTCAAGAGCCGGAGGAAGATCCTCTCGCATTCCTGGGAGGCGCCGGAGATTTAGAAGCTCCACAAGAAGAAAGTCAAGAAATGCCACCTGCTCCGACTTCCGAGCTTCCACAAGCTCCTCCTCAAACAGAAACAGAAGTTCAGGAAGCTCCGTTACCAGCACCGACCGATCTTTCGTATGACACCATAATGAGAAATGAAACTGAAATCATCCGCCGTGAATTCGAGACAAAAATGTCACTTCTTAAAGATGAAATCCAGTCCCTAAAGAAACTTGATGAGGAAATAAAAGGGGTCGTTGAAGCTATGGACAGAATTGAACAGAAGTATGAAAAAGTCGAAACCCGCGCTGAAGATAATAATACCCTGCTGACGGAAACTCTCAACGATGTCAAATCCACGGTCTCGGCAATAGACAAAATAATGAGCTCGGCACTGCCAGCCTTAATAAAAGAAGTCCGCTCAATTTCTGAGATAAAGTCTAAGGAAAAGTAAGTTCCTAAACTACTATTTTCAAAATGTAATATACTCCAGCAATTATTGCTGCAGCGACAGCAAGGTCAGCTATCATATTTCCGTTGAAGAGGAAAAATCTGTAAATATTTGTCTGAGCACCTACTGCGTAGTATGCACCACTGGCTGCCATTGCAGCTATCAACATATTTACTTTCTGATCTCCTCCAAAATATTTCCTTCCAAGAAGGTAGAGGACTCCGAATAACAATATGAAAAGCGGAGCTACTGCCAGACTCCAGTGCATTGTATACCAGTGCGGTGCGTAATAATATACCATTCCTTGTTCTCCCTGCAATTTCCGTGAAAAATATAATATTTAAGTGTTTTGTCTAGCCCTTATCCCATCATTGCTAGCATAACTGCTATAACCGTTCCGACGCTTATCCACATTGGCTGGCGCATACCCGCTACAACAGAATATACTCCCTTCACAACAAGCGCGACTCCGACATAAAACATCAACTGACTTTCAATTCCCAGTGAAAAAAGTGAGACATTCGCGTACCTTGGCACACTCATCAGAAGAAGACCTGCCAAAACATCGCAAAGGCTGAGGAAGGAAAAAGCAAGCCTTGTCCTTATATGCATAGCCGCAAGAAGAACGAAAACTCCAAAAACAACTGCTCCAGGGCTTGTCATACTAATCACTTCTAATCACTCCGTGGAATAGTGAGTAGGCTCCTTTAACTAGGAGGATTCCGGCGAGGTAAGTGGCTAAAACAGGAGTAACACTAAATGAAGCCAGGAAGACCTGCGACTGCGGGACAGCCGCCAGCAGGAAACCTGCCGCTATATCTATTACACTCATAATTATCAATATATATGATGCCATGGGCTAGAACAATGAACTCACTTATTAAAATTATTTCCTATTGCTCTATCCTCTTCGTACAGTTAGAACTTCATCGGACCAGGACTGATTTGCCTGTGTGTTTACTCCAGCTATAGCAAATATTCTTCCATTTTCTCCGGCACCCAGAGTTCCACCATGACCTCCTGCTCCAGTGCTGTTGCAAAGCTGGTCGTGGTCAGGCCTTCCATGCGGAGCCGCTGCACATCCGCTGGTGTTTCCCCAAAGAAGAAGCTGCCATGGCACAGGATAATGTCCTGGAGTCGGATCGCTTCCGTCTCTTATATGGTTGAAGTCAAGAACACTTATGTTATCCTCAAGTCTCTCCTTGAAGCTCGTAGCGCTGTCCATAATTATATTGTTCAGCTTTTCAGCCGCTTGAGTGTAGTTGTCGGTTTCTAAAGGATTAGCCGCTCCTGCCACTCCAAGTCTTCTGAGGTTCCATGCCTTTATTCCACAGGCTGCCTGAATGTGAGCTGCGTGGGCATCATCGACTTCCCAATTTCTGTATTCCAAGTTCTTTCCAATATTATTTTCTGATATTCCGGCATCCTCAGATATCGCGTTTATTGTCTGAACTGCTCCATTAACAATTGTAAGTGCATATGAGAGTTTCTCCATAACCTCAGTTTCCCCTGTGAACAATTTGTATACCTGTCCGAGTCTTTCAGCACTTTTCGGAGGATCAGCTGCCGGATCTGTTATAATGGAAGTTCGAACTTTTGCCGTCTTAATTTTCGGTGAAAATCCACGTCCTCTCAACTGGCTTGCCACCAGGTAAAGTCTCTGAGATGCTATAAGGGCTTCCTCATAAATTTCAGTTATTATTGTCTCATTCCCTCTCCCAGATTCCCTGCTCAGCCTCGTTGTCAAATCTCTTTTCTTTCCTGTTCCATAGCTCTTCAGGAAGTCCTCTATTTTTTCTATGAGTCCGTCGAGAGCCTCTGCCCCAAGACTGGCTATATCAAAGTCCTTTCCAGTCGGGTCCTTCCGTGTTATCATCTTTAGCATTTCTTCGCTAACATTCTTTACTTCGAAAGTGTTCATAGCTGTTGTTCCAGGCGCCGGCGTTGCTGCCCTGATTTCTGCAAGATCAATTGTCATTTTTCCAGCTTCTTTGATGTCTTCCTTAATTTGTTCAAGACCTTCCTTTGTCTTTTTAAGATGCTCAATTCTTTCTTCAAGTTCCTTTGGTATGTCGTCGGCCCAGAATCTTTTTAATTTGTCACCATACCGTTCTTCCATCAACTTCCGACCCTGTCTCATAACAAAGACAAGTAAGACAACTCCTATCATAATGAGTTCTGCCTGGTCTCCGTCAACAAAGAGTGTGCCTATAATAAGAGCTCCGTAGAAGGTTCCTACCATCAGCCTGAATTCGGGGACTCCCTTTTCTCCACCCTTTGAAAGGTAGTCGAAAACAAAGGAGTACATCAGGATGTATATGATAAGCTTCATAACATCCGTCATAGTGGCGCGCCAGAATGGGTGCAGTGAAAACTGTCCTGTAAGGAAACCGTTTATAAAATATCCAACAACTATAACTATGCCTACCCAGTAGTAGGCTCTCATCAGGAGAACCGGTACCGGCGACTGTGATGCGGGAATTTCTGCCATTTTAACTATTTTTGAGTGGTAAACTTATTATTTAAGGCTTATTCTTCTTCAGCTTCAGGACTTTCGCCTGCCCCTTTTCGCTCTTCCCTTCTCGCAACTCTTATAAGCTTTCCTTCCTTCTTTATTTCACGGTTCATGAGCTTCAATTGCTCTTCATATTTTCCAATAAGTCCTGTAATCATTCCGGATAGTTTTCCAGCTTCTTCGACAAGTTTCGTTCCCGTTTTTGAATCTTTCTTGGTCCTCTTATTGGTCTCCGGATTCCTCAGATAATTTTCAGTAGTCACTACAGCTGTTTCAACATGGTGCAGTAGCTGTATCTCATATCCTACGGCTTGTGCCTCTTCTCCTTCTTCTGTGCGCTCCTTCTTCTGCAGCCTCATAACTCGTCTGAATATTTTGTGCTCGACTGCCTCAAGTTCTTCTCTGTCTTCTCCCTTTTCCATCGCCTGTATAAGTGGAGCAAGCATCGAAATGAGTATCAACTTCTCCTGGTGTTCTTTGAGCTCTTCCTCTCCTATTTTTAGTTCTTTAAGGATTCCTACGAGGTCTGCAAGTTCTTCATGCTGNNNNCAAGAAGCCTTGTTATATCCTTATCAGCACCCATCTGGGCGTTTATTCTTGTTCTTAGGTCTCCGTTCTCCTCAAGGAAATCAATTACCTTGTCAATCTCTTCTTCAATTTCCATTGCAGAGGATATGAGCTTGTTAACGGTTTTCGTAACTCCTTTTATGAGCCTTGCCTCCTTGTTATCAACGCCTTTGGCAAGAGCGACTTCTGTTTTTTCCTGGGCTCTTCTCTGACCATACTCTGTCTTTTTCTTCCCCCAAAACCATATTCCTAGCTCAACAAGTCCCAAAATTCCAAGCGGAAGAAGTAATTGAGTTCTTGGCGTTACAAATATGGCAGTCATTGACATAATAAGAATCATCACTGCGATATTTGTTCCAAATGCTCCATATTTATCAGATTTGCCGTAGTATGCAAACATAACTCCGGACCCCATCAATGCTAGAAACATAAGTGAAACTTGTGTTTGGCTAAATGAAAGGTCAAGCTCGGCCTGTCCGCTACTGATAAGGGTATAGGT
>DAFN01000003.1:51191-51391 GCA_002495465.1 archaeon UBA55
GTATAGGTATAGCCAATAAGAACTATTATTGCAATAACATTGAGGATTGTAGAAAGTGTTTTTACTGACTTGTCATCATCGGCCATATATCTTTAGAGACCAATATACCTTAAATATATTCCTAAAATACGAAAAGCTCTTCGTTTTCAAGGACTTTCATCGCGCCGGAACCTACCGCGCCGTCTAACAGACCGTGAGAA
>DAFN01000016.1:0-606 GCA_002495465.1 archaeon UBA55
GTGTATGTCAGCGCCGAGACCGTAGACTGTATCTGTCGGATAAATTATAATACCGCCACTTTTCAGGGCAGAAAGTGCTTCAGAAATATCAGGATTCAATTTGCTTCACCCTGTCTAAAATATCCTTTGGATTTGTGACAGAGAAATCTGCACCTTCGATATCTCCGATGGAAATTGTCGCCATACCAAGCTCCTTTGCAGGAACTAAATCAGTATCTCTATCACCGACCATTATGCACTCTTCGGCTTTGAAGCCTGTGTTTTTGAGAGCGTGTAAAAATATTGCAGGATCGGGCTTCCTTTTTCCGACTTCCTCTGATACAAATACGAACTCAAAATATTTTTCGATGTCTAGGCGGATTATCTTTTCCCACTGCTTTACAAGCTTGCCGTTTGTCAGTACGCAAAGTGTGTATTTTTTCCTGAGTTCCTCGAGCATTTCAGGAATTCCGTCGAAAGTTTTGATGTTTTTTTGCTTGCTTTCATGATAGCTTATGACTCCGGCCGCAATTATTCTGCCGGCCATTTGAACCTGGCGCTCTTTCAGAAGTTCGTTGAAATGTCTGTCATAATTAGAGCCTGTTTTCTCCACTATTTTGAGAAGGC
>DAFN01000016.1:645-926 GCA_002495465.1 archaeon UBA55
GAGAAGACTGTCATAGACTTCTTCCTCAGTTCCGGGAAGTCCTGCTTCTATCATCGCCGCAACAGAATTTCTGCGAGACTGCTCGACAAGCTTCCGTGTATCGAATAGCGTTCCGTCCAAATCGAAGAATATACATTTCATTTTATTGGCAAACTGTCCAGGAAGGGCTGTTTAGAAGCTCAGAGTACTGGTCTCTTGTTATACCGTCCTGGAAGGCGGCGGCGGCAGTTGTGTAACTTATTGCGGCAAGATAATTCTCTTGCTCAAATGCGTCTTTTGCT
>DAFN01000016.1:996-40089 GCA_002495465.1 archaeon UBA55
GAGGTAGAAGTAGCTCCAGCCGGCTGAGGTCACAGCTTGCGGCAGCCATAAGTTTCTCAGTATTCATTTGGCAGTCTCCAAGAAGTATTCCTGTATCATACATTATTTCCTGCTTGTCTGCCATTTTTTCAAGATAATATTCAGTTCCGAGAAGAACTTCACCGATAGTTACTAAGTCCTGATTAATTGCCTCCAGAGGTCTGAGCTCCTGGACTTTTTTGATGTAGAGAACTTCAATCAGATTCTGACTGGTCTCTACTTTTTCCTTCAGCTCTCTCAGTTGGGCATCCATTTTGTCATTGCAGATTGCATCGTACTGTATCTGATAGAAATCATTTACTATGCTGCAGTCAGAGGAGAGAGCTGCTAGGTCCTGGCAGGGAGATTTAAATGAGTGTATTTTGGAAAGGGCGTCAGTTTTTGCAGTATCTAATGCACTAAAATACCAGACAAAAGTAAGAAGAAGAGTTATGATAAAGAGAGCAAGAACAATAATTCCGAACTCAAGTTCCTGCCTTGTCTCCTTTTTTCTTCTCGCCATTTTAGAATCCCTCTAAAGTACTTTGTTTCTTACCTAATAAATCTTCTTTTCCATAGCCGAGGGCTTCCATGACCCTTGAAACTGCAGGAATTATCTGATTTTCGACATAATATTTCCTGTCTATTTTTTTAACATCGACTTCATCTACCTGTTGTGCACGCTCACTTATTGAGCCTCCGCCTTCTGTTATTATATAGCCGACCGATGTTCCAGTTACTACTTCCTCTCCTCGATTTTTCATATCCGTGGCAACTTTGATGTGTGGAGCTGTAACCTTATACTTATCGAGTGGTCGAGTTAATTGTGTGTAGACGACAACATCTTCCTTAGTTATTTCTCGATTTTTGATTTTCCGTATTGTGTCTCTAACTATTTCGAAGGCTTTCTCTGAATTTCCATCTTCCAGTATTGAGTCGATGACTTCTTTCTGGGTTTTCTTTGCGATTGGACTCCAGTCCCGCCTAACAAACTCGAGGCCTTTGATGAGGGTGTCTCCTTTTTCGTCTATCATTGCGTAGCGTTTTTTGGATACAAAGATTCCGCGTTTGTAAACGCCTTCAAACTCCAGTTCCATTACACCGGGAAGCTCTGAGTTTATTTTCTTGAGGAATTTTTTCACTTTCCCTTCTATATCTCCCTCTTCAGATACAACAAAGAGTGAATCTGTGTCTCCGTAGATTGATCTGAGACCGAAGTCCTCCGCAGTGTCAATAATTTTATGAGTATACATTCTTCCGAGAGCTGTTGTCGTGCTTCCGCCCTCCCTTGTGTACCAGCGGGAGCCACGGAAAGCAAGATAGCCGTAGGCGCTGTTTGCCAGAATTTTGAGGGAGTACTGCCGGTTGTCAAGAGTCTGATATTCCTTTGAGTTCTTTTCGAGCTCATTCATTTTCTTTTTTAGTTCATTTCTTTCCTTCAATATATTTTTGAGAACTATTGGCATTAATCCCTCGCTTTTTGTACACATCCAGGTTCCGAGGTCCTCAACTTTTTCTGCCTTTCCTTTGCAGCAATCGCAATTTACTGTGCTTGCGTCTATATTGTGAGATATTATTATGCTCGGATACAGGGACTTGAAGTCCATAACTGCTATATTTTCGTGCATTCCCTTCTCGGGTTCTTTGACATAGGCGCCTTCTATTGCTCCTATTGCAGCTCTTTCCCCCATTTCCTCTTGTTCGGGACGGTTTGGAATGACAAGTCCGCGCTCTATAGCATTCCACATTAAGTAGTTTTCAACGAGCCTACCGTAGGTTGTTCTCATTGCGTCGAAAAGGGGAACTCTGACGAGCCTTGAGAGTTCATATTCACGAGGCATGAAAAGGTCGGCTAGTTTTTTTGTTACAGTTGCATCAGCCATTGAGTAGTCAAAAAGTTCTTTGAGTTCTTCGCCGCCTTTTTCCCAGTATTCGCTCATCTTTCGCCAGTCCAAATCTTTCTTTCTTGAATCTTCAGGAAGAAACTTTTCGGCGACGCTTTTCAGAGAGCGTGAATTAATTTGACCGAGGGCTCCCCTTAGGATTATTGTAACATAGTGGAAGAGATCGGCGTGGATTCTTCCCCTGCTTTCCGCGGCGCTGTATCTTCCGCGGGATTTGAAACGGACTACTCCTCCTGCTCTTCCTATATTGAGTTCGTGCTTCAGTTTTTCTGCTCTATCACGTATATAGGGAAAGTCGAAGTTGTCCGAGTTATAGGCTGCGAGTATATCGACATCCTGTTCTCTGATTATTTCTTCAAATCTTTTTAGGATGCCTGCCTCGTCCTTTGCATCTTCAACATATTTCTGCGAGCCATCCGGTTTTTTCTGGGAAATAACTTTTTCTTCAGAATCAGAGGCGACGCTCATCATTATTATTGGATCCTTGTCAGCGTTTGGCATACCCTTCGGATTTGATGCCTCTATATCGAAGCTCATGATGTTTAGCTTTGGAATATCACCTTCAATGTATTTTGGAGAGCCACGAGCTTCGAGAACTAAGTCCAGTTCGAATTTTTCGGGCTTTTCGACCTCCTCGGCCTCGACTTCTAACATACCCATTGGTCTAAGTGAATTGTCAAGGATATAGCGGTGGGTGAATAGTATGTCTGCTTCAAAAACTCCTTTTACGCCAGGGAGGGTGCGGACTTTTTCTCTGGCGGTGCGGACTTCTCCGGGAAATTTTGTAAATGCTTTTAGAAAGTCTACCTTTTCTCCGAGGTATTCTCTAGTCTCTTTTTCTACTCTCTGTATTGAAAAGCCCTCGCCTTTTAGATTTTCCAAGGATTTCTCTGTTTGCCCTATGTTATCGCTGAGAACTAAGAACCAAGGCTCAACATTTCTGTCAATGAGAACTGCGCTTTTTCCCTCTGCTGTGCGACCAAATATTCTTATGACCGCTTTTCCACCTTCAATAATATAATCTATGTCCAGAAGACATAATTTGTACTTCATAAAGCTTGTATTAGGGAGCTATCTTTAAAATCTTAACGATAAGAAATGCAATGGCTCTGTGTTGAGGGAAAGCCATAAGCTATATAATCGTTTCAAGTAATACTCAATTTAATGAAAGACTACGACCTCATAGCTAGAAATACTCTTGAAATTATTGAGAATGATGAGCTGAAAAAGATTCTGAAGGGAAAGAAGAGTCTTTCAGTTTACTGTGGATATGAAACTTCAGGTCCTGTACATTTAGGACACTTGCTTTCAATTACAAAACTTTTGGACTTTCAGGAAGCGGGGCTTAAAGTGAAGGTTCTTTTTGCCGACATGCATACTTGGCTGAACAGGAAAGGCGACCCTGAGTGGATAAAGCAGTCTGTAGAGTACTGGAAACACTGTTTCAAGGCGCTGGGACTGAAGAAAGTTGACTATGTTCTTGGCTCTGATTTCCAGCTCACTGAAAAATATATGCGAGACCTCTTTAGTATGGCGACGAATACGACAGTAAACCGGGCGATGAGGAGTATGCAGCAGGTTGCCAGAGATCTTGAGCACGCCCACGTTTCGCAGATGCTTTATCCTCTGATGCAGTCCCTTGATATAGCTCATATGGAGCTCGATATTGCCTATGGAGGGATAGAGCAGAGGAAGATTCATATGGTTGCGAGAGAGGAGCTTCCAAAACTTGGGTATAAGACACCGATTTGCATTCATACACCTTTGATAGTTTCGCTGAAGGGACCAGGAAATAAAATGAGCAGTTCTTTTCCAGAGACAATGATAATGATAGATGACAGTCCGGAAGTGATTGAGAAGAGGATGAACAAGGCTTATTGTACAACAGACGATGTAGAAGGAAATCCTGTTCTGCAGATTGCCCGCTATATTATTTTCCCGAGACTTGGGAAGTTAAAGGCTGAGCGTCCTGAGAAGTACGGCGGGGATTTGAGTTTTAAAACTTACGAAGAACTGGAAAATGCTTTCAAGAAGGGAGACTTACATCCGGCGGATTTGAAAAAAGCTGTTTCCGGAGCGATGTCAGATTATCTGAAGCCGGTTCGAACTTATTTTGAGAAAAACCAAGATGTAGTGAAGCTGAAGAAAAACTTGTTTAATCTGTAGCTGTGGGATAGCACTCTTTACTGCAGAACCACTCGCCGTCTTTTTTCCTGCCTCTGGATTGGAAAAATTCCTTTTCGCAGACACTGCAGGTTTTTTTCCTAAGGAAAATTGCCATAATTCACATTAACTTTTGGCGTTCTTAAAGTTTCTCCAAAGACTTAAATAAGGATAAACCAACCTTCAAGGCGATGGATGTGGGAATTGTAGGGTATGGTAGCTACATACCTTATTACAGGATTAAGACTGAGGAAATAGCCCGTGTTTGGGGAGCAAATCCTGAGTCAATTAAGAAAGGTTTAATGGTCAGCGAGAAGTCTGTTCCGGGACCTGATGAAGATGCTGTAACGATAGCAACTGAAGCATCGAGAAATGCACTTGCGCTGGCGGATATTGATCCTGAGAAAATTGGAGCCGTTTATGTCGGCTCTGAGTCGCATCCTTATTCTGTAAAGCCAAGCTCAACGATTGTTGCTGAGGCTATTGAAGCAACACCAATTATGACAGCGGCTGATTTGGAATTTGCATGTAAGGCAGGAACTGCTGGAATGCAGATTTGCATGGGGCTTGTTGGCTCCGGAATGGCAGAATACGGACTTGCAGTTGGAGCTGACACTTCGCAGGGTGCACCTGGCGATCCTCTTGAGTACACGGCGGCGGCCGGAGGAGCTGCATTTATTATCGGGAAAGATAATTTGCTGGCTAAGATTGAAAGCACTTCATCTTTTACGACAGACACTCCTGATTTCTGGAGAAGACCTGGTGAAGCTTATCCTAAGCACGGCGGCAGATTTACAGGAGAACCGGCATACTTCAAGCACATTGTAAGTTGTACTGAGCAAATTCTCAAAGATTCAGGATACGAAGTTAAGGATTTCAAGTATTTTGTTCCGCACCAACCCAATGGAAAGTTTCCTAGGATTGCGGCGAAGAAACTCGGATTTACAGAGGAGCAGGTTTCACCATCGCTTTTGGTTGAGAGAATAGGAAATACTTATTCTGGAGCAAGCGTTCTTGGACTTGCCGCAGTTCTTGACCAGGCTGAGGAAGGAGATAAAATTCTTCTTACATCTTATGGTTCGGGAGCCGGATCTGACAGTTTTATTTTGGAGACGACAGGACGTTTGGAGAAAGTACGGGAGAATGCTCCTTCTGTTGAATCTCAGATAGAGCATAAGCACTACATTGACTATGCAACTTATGCGAAATACAGGGGGAAAATAAAGAAGGAATGAAGCAGGAAGTAGCAATAATTGGAATAGGGATGACAAAATTTGGAGAGCTGTGGAACCGCTCATTCAGACAGCTTTTTGTTGAAGCTGGGGCCGAGGCCCTTGAAGATGCCGGAATAAAGTCTGAAGAAATTGGCGCTCTATTCGGAGGAAATATGAGTGCAGGACAATTTATCGGGCAGGAGCATCTTGCTTCATTGATTATGGATCACTCAAATATGACGCCTCAGCCGGCGACCAGAGTCGAGGCGGCCTGCGCTTCAGGGGGATTGGCACTAAGGACTGCCTATATGTCAATAAAATCTGGAATGCACGATGTAGTCATAGCCGCCGGGGCTGAGAAAATGACAGATGTTCTTCCGTCGAGAACTACAGGAGCTCTTGCAACTGCAGCTGACCAGGAGTGGGAAGCGGGTTTCGGAGCAACTTTTCCTGGACTCTATGCAATGATTGCAAGACGACATATGCATGAATTTGGAACCACTGAAGAACAACTTGCGAGCGTGTCTGTAAAAAATCACTATAATGGTTCTAAAAATCCGAAGGCTCAGTTTCAGAATGAAATAACAATTGAGTCTGTTCTTTCCTCTCCGATGGTGGCTGATCCTCTAAAACTCTTTGACTGCTCGCCCGTAAGCGATGGGGCTGCTGCGCTGGTTCTGGCAAGTGCCGAGAAAGCAAAGGAGCTTTGTGAAAACCCCGTGTGGATAGCCGGTTCAGGTCAGGCATCTGATACACTTTCACTTCATTCCAGAAAATCTCTGACGACTCTTAATGCCACAGTTGAGGCAGGAAGGCAGGCATATAAGCAGGCTGGAATTACTTCAAAAGACATTGGAGCGGCTGAAGTTCACGACTGCTTTACGATTGCGGAGCTCTGCGCGATTGAAGACCTTGGCTTCTGTGAGAAGGGAGACGGCGGCAAGTTTACTGAGCAGGGAGAGACCGGACTTAAGGGCTCAATGCCTGTGAATACATCAGGCGGATTGAAAACAAAAGGTCATCCAGTAGGAGCGACAGGAATCGCACAGGCTATAGAGGCTTCACTTCAGCTTAGGGGAGAGGCCGGAGACAGGCAGATAGATGATGTGGAATATGTTTTGACTCATAATGTAGGAGGTTCGGGCGGAACTGCTGCTGTCCATATATTTTCACGATGAGTGTTTCACGATTCTGGAGAGAAATACCTTCCAGATACAATCTGTCAGGAGGAAAGTGTACCGGCTGTAACTTAATCAACTTTCCGAGAAGAGAAAGATGTAAGGACTGCGGCGTGTCTGATTTTGAGGCCATCAAGCTCAGTGGACTGGGTAAGATATTAACCTATACAAAAATACACGCAGCGGCAGAGGCTTTTGAACATGAAACACCATACTATCTTGCAATAATTGAACTTGAAGAAGGTCCCAGACTTACAGCCCAGATAGTTGATGCCCATAAAGGTGAAGTGAGTATCGGAGCTGAAGTTGAATCCTGTTTCAGAAAAATATCTGAGGACGGAAAGGCCGGAGCGATAAGCTACGGATATAAATTCAGACCACGAAAATGAATTCTTCAAGAATCCCAGGTTTTTATAAATTAAGCCCTAAGGAAAGGCTCGACGCTATTGTAGAATTTTCAGGACTTTCTGAAGGGGATAGGGAAGTTCTTGAGAAATCTTTTCTTACGGTAGAGCAGGCTGATAAGATGATTGAAAATGCTGTCGGCTCACTTCCAGTTCCCTTGGGTTTTGCAGCAAACTTTCTGATAAATGGCAAGGACTACCTTGTTCCGATGGCAACAGAAGAACCTTCAGTTATCGCTGCAGCGAGCAATGCGGCGAAAATTTGCCGTGTAAAAGGAGGAGTTAAATCTGAGACTACTTCTCCTATTATGATAGGTCAGATTCATCTTTCCGGAGTAAGTAACCAGGACGAGGCAGAGAGAAAAATACTTTCTGAAAAAGAGAGGATTATTGAAAGCTGCAATTCCTGTGACAGCACTCTTGTAAGTCTTGGAGGCGGTGCCAAGGATTTGGAGATTAGGAAACTGGAGAAAACTATAGTAGTTCACCTTCTTGTGGACTGCAGAGATGCGATGGGAGCCAATGCTGTTAATACCATGGCTGAGAAGATTGCCCCGATTCTTGAAGAACTGTCTGGAGGAAAAGCTGTTCTGAGAATCCTTTCGAATCTTGCTGTTCACAGGCTTGTGAAAAGCTCGGCAGTGTTTGACAAAGAAGAACTTGGAGGAGAAGATGTTGTTGATGCGATAGTTGAGATTTCGGAAATAGCGAAGACGGATATTTACAGAGCATCGACTCATAATAAAGGTGTAATGAACGGAATTTCCGCGCTTGTTCTTGCGACAGGAAATGATACGAGAGCCGTTGAGGCCGGAGTTCACTCATACGCAGGCAGAGGTAGAAGTTATCTTCCTGTGACAAGCTTCAGAAAAAATAGTGAGGGGGATTTGGTCGGCGAGTTAGAGCTTCCAATGGCTGTAGGAATAGTAGGAGGGGCGACAAAAACTCATCCTATAGCGAGAACGAATCTGAATGTTCTTGGAGTCTCTTCTGCATCCGAGCTGGCTGAGATTATAGGAGCCGTAGGGCTTTGCCAGAATTTGGCGGCCCTTAAAGCGCTCGCAACTGAGGGAATACAGAAGGGACATATGAAACTTCATTCAAAAAAGGCTGAATCCGAGAAAATTGGAACTACGTCAGGTTTAAATATTTCTAATTCCAAGGAGGATGCATGAGAGAAGTGGTGGAATTTGAAGAAGATAGTATTTTAGAAGAAAGTCATCCTGTTTTCAACGTCTTGCTTGACGATGATCTTTTCTATTTTGAATTAAATTGTCTTGCAGGCTAATGCGCTGAAATATCAGAGCTGTCAACAACATTTTCGCAGAAGCCGCAGCTAAGTATCAGTGGGTCTTTGGTCTCAACATTGAAAACTGTCGATATTGGCTCATTTTGATTGCTTACGCATTTAGGATTTGGACATTGGCCTACTCCGATGAATTTTTTTGGAAGACCGATTTTCCGCTTGCTTACTACATTATAATTCTTTATTATGCTAATTGTGGCATTTGGAGAAATTAGAGCAAGCATTCCAGTCTCTTCCGGTTCAAGAAATTTGTCCTCTATTTTGATTACATCTTTCCTTTCTATGGAATTACTTTCAGCCCCCATCAGCACGATTACTGGATTCCCATAATCATTATCTACTCCTAGCATTTCAAGAACTCTGTATGCTGAACCTTCATTAAGATGATCAAGGACCGTTCCATTCCTTATCTTACTTATTTTTATTTCCTTTTTTTCTATCATATTTTTCCTAAAACTCCTGCAAGTATTGCCATGCGGACTGGAACTCCATTGTGTGCCTGGTTAAAATAGCAGGCATGTTTTGTTGCGTCAAGTTCAGGTGATATCTCATCCATCCTTGGAAGTGGATGAAGTATTTTCATGCCTTCTTTTGCATTCTTCATAATTTTGCTGTCCAGCTTGTAAACGCTTCTCATTTTTTCGTACTCGCTTTCATGCGGAAATCTTTCTCTTTGTATTCGAGTCATATAAAGAACGTCAACTTCGGAAATAACGTCCTCGATTTTTGCCTTCTCCTCGGCTTCAACACCAAATTCATCCTTAAGAACTTTTATTATAGAGTCGGGCATCCTGAGCTCCTTAGGAGATACAAAGACCATTTCCGTTCCCATAGTTGCAAGCGCATATGCCAGAGAGTGAACTGCTCTTCCGTATTTTAAATCTCCGACAATTGCAACTTTTAAGCCTTCAAGCTTTCCGAATTCTTTCTTTAGTGTATACAAGTCTAGGAAGGGTTGAGTTGGGTGAGCGTGGGCTCCGTCCCCTCCGTTTATCACTGGAACGCTGACCATGTCGGAAACCATTTTTGGAGCCCCTTCAATAGGAGTCCGGATTACTATGACATCACAGTATCCTTCTATAACCCTGACCGTATCAGAGAGAGTTTCCCCTTTTGCAAGGGATGTCATTTCATCTTTTGATACCGTCAGGACGCGGCCTCCGAGTTTGTGCATAGCACTTTCAAATGACAGCCTTGTTCTAGTAGAGGGCTCCAGAAAAATTGTTGCAAGTATTTTCCCCTCAAGAAGTTTGAGAGGTCCGTTTTTTAATTTCTTTTCAAAAATTTCAGCATTTTCAAGAATGAATTCTATATCTTCCTTTGTGACATCTTTCAGTGTTATGATATCTTTTCCTTTTAGTGCCATATCTCCCGACTACTCTTTGATTGAAAAGTTTAAAAGGATTTCTAAATTCGCCTGGCAAAAGTCAGAAAAGCTGTGTGACCAAGCATCTGGGTCTTGGGTCTTGTCTTGTTTCCGCCGATGTCCCAGCGCCTCATAATTACTTCCTCAGTATCAGCTTGGGTGAATGAATTACTCTTTTTTATTGCGTCGTGAACTCTCTGAACTTGCTCTATAACAGGGGAATATACAACTAAGTATCCCCCTGGTTTAAGGGATTTTGGAATGTGTGGAATAACGAGTTCAGGTGAACCCATATCTAGCATGGCAATATCTGCATTTCGTTCTGTAAATCCTTTTTCCGCGCTTTTATTTCGGATAGTAACATTTTTGATTCCAAATCTTTCAATATTTCCTTTTGCAATTTTGTAGAAATCCTTGCGAAGCTCATATGAAATTATTTTTTTGGCAATTCCTGCCATAAATATTGTCATCGCTGCCGAGCCTGTTCCGGCTTCGAGAACAATATCATCTTTTCCAAGACAAACACGCCCAGTTATATATCCGGCATCTTTTTGGCCTATTATCTGGGGAGCCCTCTTTATTTTTTTCAATATATCCCCTGTTCTAGGCTCGACCGCGGTATAGGACTGACCCAGGTGAGTTTTTACGGTGTCACCGTATTTCCCTTTGCTGAGTTCATTCAGGTCTATCTCGCCTCTGCGGGTCCCGAATTTTCCTGCCCCTGCTTGGACAAGATAGTCACGGTCCCCGATAAGGAGAACTAAATCATTTTTCCGTATTTTCATATTAATTCCTTGCTAACAAAACCAGTTATTGAAAGTATGAAAAATCCTAGAAGAATTGCTGACCAGGCTGCGGCTTCCGGACTTGTAGGGAAGAGGTAAATATCCATCAGTCTCCAGGTTCCCCAGGCAAAGGAGAGAGTTGAAATACCTATGATAAGGGAAAATAGAACTATGTGCCTTCTTCTCCATCGATCTAGCAATACTGACATCTTATTAATTACCAATTAGTTTTGAATATATAATATTTGCTTCTTTCTTAGTTCGAACGTTTCTGAAGATGATTTTCCCGCTTTTTAGAAGTATTACTCTGGAATTTTTGTGCTCGGCAACAATTGCTGTTCCGCTTGATGAAATGATTTTGGAATTTTTCTTCATCCTTTTCCGTGCTTCAGAAAAGGGAACATCACTTTTAAGAACAATTGCCCCGCAGAACTGCATTGATTTCTCAAGGTTTTCCCTTCCTGTGAGTATTGGAAATTCCTTTTTGCAAGTATCGCACCATTCACGCTCTTTGATATTCAGCATTTCAAACGAGTCGCCTATTTTGAGAAGTTTTCCGTTTTCTGACTGACCTAGAAGAATTTCAATCGCGCTTCTTGCAGCAATGCTTCCAACGACAGAGGGGAGAGGTCCGAGAACTCCGGCTGTTGAACAAATTTCAAGGCTTCCCGCTTTTGGAACGCGGGGAACCATGCACCTGAAGCAAGGTTTTCCAGCTCCGGAGAAGATTGCGACCATCCCTTCGTTCTTTATTGCCCCAGTATATATCCAGGGAATCTTTTTCTTAAGTGAGACTTCATTTATCAGAAATCTCGCAGCAATGTTGTCTGTGCAGTCAATAATAAGGTCAGTGTTAAGAACTCTCTCGGCATTCTCTGCCTTAAGCTCGTCAGTTATCGCGGTTATTTTTGCATCTGGGTTTGCAGCCAAGATATTCTTTTTAGCAGCGAGCGCCTTGAGCGTCCCTATGTCTTTTTCAGTATAGAGAATCTGTCTGCCAAGATTGCTTTTCTCAACTATATCCCTATCTACAAGGATGAGGCCAAGACCTGCTCTTCCTAAGAGACCAGCAACTGCGCAACCGGTTCCGCCGACTCCGACTATACAGACGCTTGAGTTTTCAAGCTTTCTCTGCTCCTTTTTCCCTATAGCCAGCTGCTGGCGGGCATGAATTTCTGAAGACATAGGCTAAGTTATTAATACCTTCTGATTTATATGCAACGTTGCCGTGAAGATTTCAGAATCAACGTATAAAAAGCTGGTTGTTATTCCAATAATTTTAATTTTGGCATCAGTATCCATGTTGTTCATAAATTATTCCAACACAGGCGAATTTCTTGTGAAGGGTATTGATTTAGAAGGAGGAACGCAGATAATTATACATCACTCGGCTCCTGTTGATATTGCTGATGCAGAATTGTCTATTAAGAAATTTCTTGGGGCAGTTGATGTTGATGTTGTAACGACAACTAACCCAGCATCAAGAAAACAGGAAACCGTCATCATATCTGCAAGTGGAGATATAGAGGGTGAAGATATAGTAGGAGCCGCCGAAGATTATTTTGGAATCACTCTTGCTCCGAATACATATTCTATAAAAATACTCGGCTCTTCTCTTGCAATAACTTTCTGGAGCCAGGCAAAGTGGGCATTTACATTTGCTTTCATTTTCATGGCCAGTGTTGTATTCATCTATTTCAGAACTCCGTATCCTTCTTTTACTGTAGTCCTTGCAATTTTCTGTGATATCCTGGTTATATTGGGATTTATGTCACTTTTTGGAATAAAACTGTCCCTTGCAACAATTGCTGCTCTTCTAATGATTCTTGGATACGGGGTTGACTCGAATATACTTCTTGCGAATAAAATTTTGAAGGAGTCTGGAGGGCTGGTTATCGATAGAATATATGACGCGATGAAAACTGGTCTTGTGATGAGCGCGAGTACCATATCTGCCATGTTGGCTCTGGTTATTCTTTCAAACTCTATTGTCCTTCAGCAAATTGGTCTGGTTCTTCTTATAGGACTGATTGCAGACCTTCTAAACACCTGGATACTAAACGGAAATCTTCTACTATGGCATCAAAGATAAAGAGGATACTAAAGCACCCAAGGGTTTTGACCCTTATCTTTTTCATAGTGCTATCTTTGCTTGTTCTTCCAACATATCAGCCTGAGGGAGTGGAAGTTGCCTATGTTTCTGACAATTCTGTGTTTGCAGGTATAGAAGAAGGTGAATATGTATATGAGCTAAATGGAAATTCAATAAAAACCCTGGGCCATTATACTTCGGCTGTATCAGAACTTGTTCCTAATTCGCAAGTTACACTTCAGACTAAAGGAGGAACCTATAGGGGACTTCTGATGAACACTACAGATCTGGGAATAACTGTAAGAGAAACTTCCAGAGTAAATCTCGATTTTGGACTTGATTTAAAAGGGGGGGCAAGAGTAACGCTTGAGCCGATAACAGTTGATGGAACTCCAATAACTCAGGATGTTCTTTCATCAACTGCTTCAGTTCTTACAGCAAGACTCAATGTATACGGTCTGAAGAATATGGTTGTACGAACCATTTCGGATGCGTCTGGAAGAAGTTTTATTGATGTTGAAATGGCAGGAGAAGGTTCTGAGAAAATTGTAGGAATAGTAAAATCTGTTGGAAAATTCGAGCTGAAAATAATTAATGAATCTGTTTTCTCCGGAGAAGCTATAGTCCCTCCGATTGGAGAACCGCAGAAAAATGTTCAGTCTGGTTCATGGGAAGTTCCATTTACAATTAATACGAAGGCAGCAGGACAGCTCAGGGATGTTTATGTCGCCGCTTCATCAGAAAGCCCGTCTTCGTGCACTTCGGACACTGACTGCTCAGAAGGTTATGGTTGTGCTAGCTCAACCAGTGTAGGAGGAATCTGCCTTCCAAATATAAGAATGCTGCTGGATGATAGAGAAACCTTTTCAGCCCCTGCATCATTTTCTCTTTATCAAACCTGGAAGTTTGGAGAAGTTACGAAGGACCTTGTTGTTCAGACTGGAGGACAGGAACTTGCGGAAGAAGTTCAGATTGTTCTTGAAGCAGGACGACTTCCCGGAGAAATTAAAGAATTGAGAATTGTATCACAAGATTATATAGACCCTAAATTAGGGAAGGATTTCCTGAGGGGTGCTATAATCTCCGCTCTTGGAGCTCTTCTGGCTGTAGGACTTGTTGTTTTTATAAGATATAGAAGCCTCAAAATAACACTTCCGATAATACTGATAGTATTCTCTGAAGTCCTAATAATTCTTGGAATTGCATCTTTGATAAAGTGGTCAATAGATCTTCCTGCAATTGCCGGAATCATAGCAGCTGTTGGAACCGGGGTCGACCAGCAAATAATCATAACAGACTGGGCTCTTAGGGGCGGAAAGGAGAAGTTGTGGAATCTGAGAAGGAACATTAAGAAAGCATTTACTATAATTATGGTGGCTGCTTCAACAACTATAGCCGCAATGATGGCTCTTGCCTATCCTGCATTCTCAGGTCTATATGCTCTTCGTGGTTTTGCAATAGTTACAATAATTGGAGTTCTCATTGGAATTCTTGTGGCAAGACCGGCTTACGCCCGAGCAATTGAAATAATTTTAGAGTAACAGGAACAATTATTTAACCTCTAAATTCTATTTTATTTAAGTTGGGAGATTCAGTATGGCATCAAAGTTTGACTTGGTCACAGTCGGGAACATCTCTATAGATACAATTTTAGTTGATAAAAAATGCTACAGAGTTCCGGGAGGCTCGGCGGCGGCAGTAGCAACTGCTGCGGTCGCAAACGGTTCTAAGTGCGGAATAGTTTCAAAGCTTGGAAGAGACTATCCTTCTGGATGGCTTGATGAACTCAAGAAGTCTGGTGTTGATGCATCAGGACTAGGACGGAAGAAGACATCCACCCGCTTCGAGCTGTCATACAACAGAAACAAGAGACTAATAAAGTTTAATGAGGTTTTCAGCTCGGATGCAGTTCTCTCTTTCTCAGATATGCCAGATTCATACAGGAATGCAAGACAAATACACCTTTCGGCGGCGAAGCCTCAGCATCAGGAAAATTTTCTTGAGAGTCTTTCAAATAGAAAAAACCAGGCTATTTCACTGACTCTTTGGTCCACCTATTCAGATTCCTATACTGATAATTTTATTAATCTCCTTAAAAAGACAGACGTACTTTTCTGCAATAACCATGAAATTTCATCAATTTCCAATGAAGAAAATATTTATGATGCAGTAAAGGTCGTGCAGAAAAAAGGGCCAAAAATAATTGTTCTTACAAAAGGTGAACTTGGCTCCGCAATTTGTACAAGCAGAAAAATACACCTTTTCCCTGCTCTGAAGACCAGTCGGACAGATACAACAGGATGTGGAGACAGTTTTGCAGGGGGATTTATTTCAGAATATCTGAGAACTGGAAATGTTGCCAGAGCTGGATGGCTTGGAAGTGCGCTTGCCAGCTTCACAATGCAAAAATCAGGCGCCTGGTTTCCCTTGGATATCCAGAGAGAGAAAATACTGAAAACTGTAAAGCGGGCCAAGGAAACACATGCATCAAATGGCAAAAGGAAAACAAAGGGAACCCTTCTTGACTATTTCTAAAGAGCTGCAAAAGCGATTACAAAGTCACCAAAAATCAGGCTCAAGGCAAGGCCAATTGGAAATGCCGGAGCCAGTGGAAATCCCCACTTGACCAGCATTGTTCCTGGAATCTTTTTTGTCTTTGACAGTTTTTTGAGCTCTTTTAGATTCGCAAGTGTCATTCCATTTGGTCCCTTTGAAGAGATGATGAGTTTTCCGCTAACTTTTACATCTTTCACAGGGATATCAAATTCCACTAACTCATTTATTTTTTTCAGTTTTGTAAGGTAGGTATTTTCAATTGGTCTGAGGAATTTTGAGAGAGCATATAGAGGTGCGAGAAGAGAGAAAACCCAAAGAACCGATTCTCCTGTATAGAATACAGCCAGAGCAGAGGCACCGAAACCTAGGAGCATAGCTAAATTTTCATTTCTTCCCACTTCCTTCCTGCATTTTGCCAAAACCCTTTTGTTTCTCAGCGCATATAGAAGGGCCAGAGGAAGTGTGTAGAGAACTGATACTACCAGTATGTTCATCAGGAGAGTTAAGTAGAAGGGCCAGATAGGTTCGAAGAGTGGGCTGAATTCCCCCCATAAAGAACCGAATCCGATTCCATATGCTGTTAGCAGTTTCCAGTCCGCTCCGCCCCATTGTCCAGAATAGAAGAGAATAACACCAAGAGTAAGGAAGAGAAATCCGGCAGTAGCGGCTTCTAGAAGGTAGGTGTATTGTCCTAAGTAAATTCCCTGCCCGAGACGGATTGCGAGCATTGAGAAAATTAGACCGAAGGACAGCCAGTTAGAAACTTCACGTATTTTTATGTCTGTCCAGCTTCCTATGAGGGAGCCGGTAATAAGAATGGTGAGGGCTATATATCCGAACATAAAGTGAATTAGAGAGAGGAGCTTATTAACAATTCCGACAAGTATTTAACAGTTTTTTCCAATGTAAAAGCATGGCAGAACTTCCTATAGCCCCTTTTGAGCGTCTTTTGAAAAAAGCAGGAGCAGGTCGCGTTTCAGAGGAGGCCGCTGAAAGGCTCAGAGACACTATTGAAGAACAAACGCTTGACTTAGCACGAAAAGCCGTATCTTACGCTATCCACGCAAAAAGAAAAACTGTGAGAAAAGAAGACGTCGCTCTTGCAGGTCGCTGATTATACTACTTTTCCGCCCTGATATCTTCCGTCGTAGTCGACAGTATCGCCTTCAGTCTTCTCAAACATAACCTGCATTATTCTTGCCCCTTTCTCGAGCTCGAAACTGTGGTTTGACATATTTTTCAGACCGACAGTAAGACGTCCGCTGAAGCCAGGGTCAACAAATGCTGTAAGAAGGTAGACACCGCACCTACAGAGAGTTGAGCGAGGAAGTATCCTTGCGGCTATGTCTGAAGGCATATTCACTTTTTCCATAGTCTCTACAAGTATCAGCTCGTTTGGCTTTATTGAAACTGTGTCTCCAGATATTTCTGATATCTCTGGAAGCGTTCTGCTTTCTTTATGAACTTTGGTGTCTCCGGACGGTCTGTAAAAAGTTCTTGCCCTGAAATCCACTCCCGCTCCCTGAACATTTTGTTCTTCGTGCTCTTCTATGAGTTTTTTATCTTCAATAAGGCGCTTTATCTCAGAATTTCCAAGAATCATAGCTAATATTAGGTTAAGCTAGCTAAAAAGCTTTCTTAAAAAATTTCTGAAGACAATGGTTTTATAGTACTGGGAACTATTTATTATGAGGGAGAAATGGCACCAACGAATACAAGACCATCAGATATTTCTGTGAGGGATTCTATGTCTTCCCCCGTTATAACTATAAGACCAGATAGCTCTCTATTGGAAGCTTCCAAGCTTATGAGAGATAAGGATATTGGGGCCATCATAGTTCTGGACGAGAGTGAAGCAGTAGGAATCGTTACTGAGCATGATTTTGTTATTTTTGTATCAAATGGTACAGATATAAATGAAACAAAAGTAGGGGATGTAATGTCTTCACCTCTCTTAACAATTTCACCTGATTCCAGCATAATAGACGCTGCAAAATTCATGGGTTCAAAGAAAATACGGAAGCTTCCTGTTGTTGAGAATAATCAACTAAAGGGGATTATAACTTCAGAGGATATAGCCAAGATAGCACCGGCAGAGTTAGAGCTCCTGATGGAGCTGGTATCCATAAAAATCGACGATGTTAATGAGTATCTGAAGGAAACACAATCGGGGGATTGTGAAAACTGTAGCAATTTTGCAGAGGAGATTGTGAAAGTTGAGGATAGATTTTTATGCAGATCGTGTGCAACGTCCTCAGACTGATTGACGCAGAAACTAAAAATAGGTATTTATAGTAGTAATCTAACTAATTCAGTACCCAATTCTCGTTGCGAGGGTTACTCAATGGAGGACGGCCTTAGCCAGTCTATGAAATTGGGAGTTAGCAACGAGTTGGGTAACAATCATGAGGTTTACTGTAAAAGTAAAGCCGCGGTCGCCCGCTAATAGAGCACAGGTGGCCGGATCTCATGAACTCACTGTGTGGGTTCAATCCGAAGCGAAAGATGGAAAAGCGAATAAAGAACTCCTTTCGTTTCTCACAAAATCCATACGGAAATCAACTGGAAGAAAATCTTCCATTCACATCATATCGGGAGGCATCTCGAGGATAAAGGTGCTGGAGTCAGACTCAACATGGGAAGAAATTAGAAAAACATTCTCCCCTAAAAACGATAGAGAGAACGAAGAGTAATCTCTAAATAAGTCTCCAGAATACTTTTTCTTTTGAGCGCTGCCCGAAAAAGAGGTAAACAAATGGCAAAAATCGGAGTAGCAGCAATAAAATATATGGTTCGCGCTAAAATTTCCACTACAGGAGTGGTTGAGCGCCCGGACGTAATCGGGGCAGTCTTTGGGCAGACAGAAGGTTTGCTAGGAGAGGATCTTGACCTGCGCGAACTTCAAAAAAACGGAAGAATTGGAAGAATAGAGGTCGAACTGGAAACAAAAGACGGTAAGACTGAAGGTAAGATAGAAATTCCAACTTCCTTGAGCAAAGAAGACACCGCACTAATTGCGGCCGGTCTTGAGACAATTGAAAGAATAGGCCCAAGTAATTCCACAATATCTGTAGAGGCTATTGAAGACGTAAGGTCTTCCAAAAGGGACTACGTTGTGGACAGAGCCCAGGCACTTCTTGAAAAACTTGGAGCAGATGTTCCAGAATCACAGGAACTTTCTTCACGTGTTCGGACAGCAATAAAAACCGGTGAGATAAAGGATTATGGTCCTGACAAACTTGCTGGCGGTCCTGATGTGGAGAGTGCAAGCGAAATAATCCTTGTTGAAGGAAGGGCAGATGTTCTGAACCTTCTAAAAGGAGGTATTGGAAATTGCCTTAGCACAGGAGGAACAAAAGTTCCTGCTTCTCTAAAAGACCTTTGTAAAGGTAAGAAGGTAAGTGTATTTCTCGATGGAGATCGCGGAGGAATTTTGATATTGAAGGCACTGACAAGCCTTATAGATATTGTAAATGTATCAGTGGCTCCAAATGGTACTGAAGTAGAAGAAATTACACAAAAAGAGATACTGAAAGCTCTTAGAAGCCAGGTTCCACTTGATGTCTTTCTTGGAAGAGAGCGTTCTCCAAGGAGAGAAGCTCCAAGGGGGCGCGACAGAGATCGGAGAAGAGATGACAGAAGAAACGGGCGAGGACGCGACAGAGATCGAAGAAGGGAGGACAGACCAAGGCCTCAGATAGAGATAACTCCTGAGATGGAATCTCTTGACAAGCTCGTGACCGAAGATTTCAGAGGAAGTGGAGACGCTTTTCTTCTGAAGAAAACCGGCTCAAAATTCAAGAAAGCAGGAAGCATTCCGAAAGGAGATTTGAAAGAGGTTATAAAAAATCTTTCTGAAGGTCAATACCAAGGAATTCTTGTGGACGGACCGCTCGAGCAAACAATGGTAACAGAGGCATCAGACAGGGGGATAAACTTCATAATTGGTTCTATAAAGCCAAGATTCCTGAAGAAGAGGCCTGGTGTTCTTGCTATGGATTATACCTTCCTAAGGCACATAATAGAGAAGAAGAGGGAACGTAGTAGTATCCCTAATGGCTCTGAGGCTCCTAAAAAGGCTGAGGCAGAACGGAAAATACTAAAACCAAAACCTGTGGCAAAGGATAAAAAAACTGAGAAAAAACCATCTGTAAAGAAGAGTTCAGTGAAAAGAGGAAAGGGGGGGAAGAAAAGTGCTTCCAAATCTAAATCCAAAACAGCTTGAGAAAGCAATGAAGAGAATGGGAATGAGTGTCGATGAAATAGACGCTGAGGAAGTTATAATAAATCTCCGAGATGGCAGTCAGATAACAATCAGCGACCCACAGGTTGCAAAAATGAACATGCAAGGCCAAGATAGTTTCCAGATATCAGGCACAGTGTCTGAAGGACAGGCCGAAGCCAGTGAGTCTGATATTGAAATGGTAGTTCAGCAAGCTGGTGTTTCTGAAGATGTGGCTCGTGAAGCTCTCAAGAGCTCTGGGAATGATATAGCAAAAGCCATACTTTCCGTGCAGGACTAAATATTTTGTCTGAAAAACCAGTATCTTGCGTTTCATTTTAGAATTATTTCTAATCGATATACTTATAAAGGGGTAGCCCATAACAGTTTTTGTTCAAAACCGCTATCATGCGGTAAAGTCATAGGAGGTGGAAATTATGGCAGAAAAAAAGTACTATGTTCTAAGGAACAGGAGTGGTGACACTGAGCACGTTTTTAGTGGTTCTTCACCAAGACAGGCCGCTCTTAAAGCAGCAACTCGCGGAAACTCTAGCATAATGCTAAGAGAAAGAGGGCGCAGGAACAAGGATGGCACTTATTCAGTCCACTGTTTCAAGGGCTCAGTAAAGGTTGTTGATGCACCTGAAAACAGACCAAGCTGGCTACCTGCAAGGGTCAAGAAACCGATTGTCCGAAAGTCTGGAGTTGAGAGAATAAACAAGATATAGTTTAAGAGTTGGGGCGAAAGCCCCTCTTATTTTTTTAGAGAAGAATTATACCAAGATATTTAGTTATTAGATAGACTGCAGGTATGTGTATTACAGAGAATTTGATGCAGCCAATTAGAGTGTGACCTAGTGTGAGATATATGAGGTTTTCAATTAAGTCATAGAGAATAACTATTACGAGAGCTGTCATCGCGAGGTTTCCGAGCATTCCATAAAGTCCGCCTGCAAAAAGTCCTATTACAATGTAGCCAAGAGTTCCGACGAAAACATCACTTGGAGATTCTCGTGTGTACATTATAGGAAGCCCGTATGAAAAAGCGCCGACTATTGAACCGGCCATAGGACCGTATTGTATTGAGGTAATAATTGTCAGAGTTGTGGCAAGCTCTATACCGGCGACTGAGGAACCGCCATATCGGACAGGGAGTCTTGAGAGCATACCTGCTGCTATGTAGGCTAAAATAGTGAGAAGTGTACTCCAGGCTACTCCGAAGCCGAGCCTGATAAGAAGGAGCATAATAATAATTGAGACTCCTGCTTTAGAAAAATGTATCCACGAATTCGGCACTTTTACCTGAATTTTCTCTGGCATAATAATGTGACCTTAGTAGCGGGAGATGGATTTGAACCATCGACCTCCGGGTTATGAGCCCGACGGGCACTCCAAGCTGCCCCATCCCGCTAGATAAAAGTCTCTGATAGACTGTCTATTTAACGGTTTTGGTTATAATATCGATAAAATTTCGGTAAATTTTCCATTCGATGTATTCTTCTGGGGCCAGAGCGCTGGCTTCCTCATAGTTTTCACATTTTCGGTCTGTTTTTAAATATTCTTTTCCGGATTCGGGGCTTTCCTCGGCGTGGAATTGTATTCCGTAAATAGTGTCGCTGTATTTGACGGCCTGTATACAATTTTGACTCTCTGCAAGCACCTTGCCTTCTCCTTTTACTGCTCTAATATGATATTGGTATATAGGCAGACTGGTGGGAAGTTCCTTGAATAGTTGGTCTTCTTTTCCGAGATCCGTTAACTTAACTTGTACCCAACCTATCTCAGGCTTTTTAAGTGTAATAATTTCAAAGCCATAAAGTTCAGCAAGAATTTGGCTCCCGAAACAGACGCCGAGTACAGGTTTACCGATTCCAATAATCTTAGCAATCTGCTCCTTGATTAGTCTTGGCCAGGCGTGCTTTTCAGAATGCCCGTCAGCTCCGGAAACAATAAAAGCATCGTAATTCTCTGTGTCCGGAAATTGGAACTTTCTTACTTCAGATATGTCGATTTCTAAATCAGGATGCCCTCTTAGAAGTGCTTTCTTAATTTTCTCGCTTTCCTGAACTCTGCTTTTGTGACAATCATAAATCAGAATCTTCATTGCGTGAACTCTTCCGTGACCTTTTTAGTAACTTCAATGACTTTATCGGCCTGCTCTTCACTTATGCAAAGCGGGGGAAGAAATCGGAGAGCTCTTTTTCCTGAAGTGAGGGGTATTACTCCGCTCTCTTGTATCTTTGGAAGAACGCCGGCCATTTTAAATTTATATTCCAGAGCCAGCATTGCCCCGATACCTCTTGCTTCTCTGACTACATCGAAGCTTTCTAGTTCTTTTAGACCTTTCAGCATCCTTTCTCCCATGGAAGCGCCATGCTCAATAAGATTGTTTTTTTGTATATAATCAATAGTTGCAGTTCCGGCAGCACAGGCAATTGGATTTCCGCCCATTGTAGTCCCGTGATCTCCGGGCTTGAATGCATCCATAATCTCTGGGCTTGCAATGCAGGCACCCATTGGGATTCCACCTGCCATTCCTTTTGCAATTGCAGTAATATCTGGCACAATATTGTAGGTCTGTGAGCTGAAGAAATTTCCTGTACGGGCAAAAGCCTGTACATCGTCAATAATGAGTAAGAGTTCTTTCTCAGTGCAGAATTCCCTGAGCTCTTTTACGTACTCCTTGTCTGCAAGTACTACCCCTTTTTCTCCCTGAACGAGCTCGAGCATAACGGCTCCTGTTTTCTCTGTAATTGTCTGTTTTAGGCTTTCAATATCATTGAACTTTGCGTGACTGAATTCAGGAAGAAGTGGTTCGTATTGTTTTCTGTACATCGGTTTCCAGGTCGCGCTCAGGGCTCCGAGACTTCTTCCGTGGAAGCCCCCACTCATTGCAACAATTCCTGGCTTTCCTGTGTACTTTTTTGAAAGTTTGATTGCGCATTCGATTGCTTCTGTTCCTGAATTCGCCAGAAAAGCTTGCGTCATTCCTTTTGGGGAGATTGAGGCAAGTTTTTCTCCGAACTCTGCACGAAGGTCATTATAGAAACTAAGAGCTACAACTGAAATTTTATCCATCTGCTCTTTTACAGCGGAATTGATTTCTTCGACGCCATGACCGACGAGTGCAACTCCTTGTCCGTTAAAACAGTCAATATATTCTTTTCCTTCAGAATCGAATACCATGGCACCTTTGCCACGGACTAACTCTATCTTTCTTTTTGAATAGACGCTTTCAATAAATTTATCTTCCTTATCCATGTAAGAATACCGTTCCTTTTCCATCTAGTGCGGATGTTACCGGTTTATCTATTTCTCCGGATGAGATTACGAATTTTTGAACTCCAAAGTTCATGGCTTCTTGGACTCCAATAAGTTTGATTGACATGCCCCCTCGTGTTTCCTTTCTAAGTTGTTCAAGTTCATTAAGTTTTATTTCAGGAACTACTTTTTCATTTTTTAGGAATCCTGCNNTCAACCCCAAGCTCACGGGCAAGGTAAGCGCATACTCGGTCGCCATTAACATTTAGGGGTTCTCCATTGTGACCAATTGCGAGAGGAGGTATAACTGGAATTTTTCCTTTAGAAAGTACTGAATTTAGACCATCAGAATCTATTCTCTCAATTTTTCCGCTTTGGTCTCCTCTCAGAATATACTTTTTCTCATTTTCAATAACTTTGATGGCTTCTTTTCTTTTAGCAAAAATTATTGGGCTTTCAGCGAAGCTGACTGCATCCATACCATTAGTTTTTAGGAGTTCAACGAGTTTTGAACTTTGCTCTCTGCATACTTCCTGATGAAGCAAGATAACTTCAGAGTCAGTATATCTGCACTTTATTCCGCTGACCGAATATACCCAGCGTGGCTCTTTTCCGAGCCTCTCCTTAGTTAGTTTGTCAACTT
The DNA here is from genome assembly GCA_002495465.1 of archaeon UBA55. GTDB lineage: Archaea > Undinarchaeota > Undinarchaeia > Undinarchaeales > Undinarchaeaceae > Undinarchaeum > Undinarchaeum marinum. Next base: position 24,109 of record DAFN01000016.1, read on the forward strand.
GGGGACCGCTTCCATGAACGACAATAAAATCTTTATAGTTTGCAAGGTCTTTTACAATTTCCTCGCTCTGGCTCAAAACACTACCACCGATTTTGACTATGAACATCCTACGCTGGATATAGAGGCAGTGCTTCCAATCCAGTCTCCTCCTTTAATCCAAACATCAAGTTCATGCACTGGATAGCCTGTCCGGATGCGCCTTTAACAAGATTGTCGATAGCGGAGAATACTACTGTTCTTTTGTGCTCTTCATCAGTCACGACACCGATATCGCAGTAGTTTGAGCCGACAACATATTTTGGATTTGGAAGGAATTTTGGATCCTTTGGTGTAATTCTGATGAAGGGAGAATCTTTGTAGAAATCTCTGTAGAGTTTTGAAACATCTTCAGAAAAATCGGGTATGTGGCAGGTCGCCAGGATTCCTCTGACTAAATCAACCGCATGAGCTGTCATTGAAACCTCAAAGCCGGTTTCCTGTTTAATTTCCTCTTGGTGTCTGTGGCTGGTGGGAGCGTAAGGACGAACGTTCCCTGCTCTGGCAGGATAGTGAGTTCCTGCATTTCCTGTAGATCCGGCAGCTGAGCCTCCGACTTTTACATCGATAATTGCTTTGTCAGCCTTTCCTTGAAGAGGAGCTAGAGCTAAGATACCTGCAGTTGCTTCACATCCCGTTCCTGAAACAAAATCTGCTTTCTTAATTTCTTCACGGTGAAGCTCAGGAAGTCCGTACACTGCTTTCTCAATAAGATTTGGAGCAGTGTGCTTTGCTCCGTAGGTTTTTTCCCAAATTTTGATGTCTTTAAGCCTGAAATCTGCGCTCAGGTCAATAACCTTAACACCAGTTTCTAGAAGTTCCGGGACTTTTTCCATTGAAGCGGTATGAGGCAGAGCTAAAAATACAACATCTGCGTCTGCATCTTTTGTGTATTCAGTAAATCTTAGATTCAGATTTCGCATGCTGGGATGAGCCTTCCAGACGGATTTTCCAAGATACTTCCTGGATGTGATAGCGCTTATTTCGATATCAGGATGGCTATCAAGAATCCTTATTAAGTCCGCTCCTGTGTAACCAGATGCGCCAATAATTGCTGCTTTCATTTCCGTGCCTTCTCCACGACGTAGTCAATTACCTTTTTAGGGATATCAACGCCAGTCGGTTCAACAGAATTTTTGAATTCCATTGTATAATTAACTTCATTCATCATTAAGCCATCTTTTCCTTCGAAAACATCCATTGCAAGAACTCCGCCACCGACTGCCTCTGCCGATTTGAGACAAATTTCATTTAATTCCTCAGTAATTTCGCAATTTCTGGCGATTGCTCCGCGGGAAGTGTTAGTAATCCAGTGCTCTGATTCCCTGTAAATGGCTGCAATAGTGTCATCACCGACTACGAAGGCTCTTATATCTCTGCCAGGCTTCTCTATGTATTCCTGAATGTAGAAAATTGAGTGCATATATTCTCCAAGAACTTTTTTGTGCTCAAGAACTGCTTCCGCAGCATCTTTGTCATTGAGTTTTGCGCACATTCTTGCCCATGAACCAGTTACAGGTTTTATGACGCAGGGCCAGCCAAGCTCTTCCATAGCCTGGATAGCTGTTTCTTCTGTCAGAGCAACCCTTGTTTTAGGTGTTGGAATATTATGGTTCTCAAGTGCTAGTGAAGTATATGCTTTGTCACCGCAGACCGTGGCAACATCAAAGGTGTTTACAGTGGGAATTCCGTAACTCTGGAAGAATTTTAGCGCATATAATGCGCGGGAATGACTCACACTTCTTTCTAGTAAGATATCTATTCCAAAGTCTTGCTTCTCCAGACTCAAGTTTAGCTCTTTGTCATCTATCTTGACGATTTCTAAATTCCTTTTTCTCATCTCCTCTAGGAGCAGTTTTTCATCCTGCCTTATCTTGGAGTAGAGAAAGCCTACACGTAGCATTTATTGTCCCCAATCTTCGCCTTCAACTTCAGCGACTCTTAGTTCTCCCTTTTCAGCATTGACTACTTCTAGCTCGACACCGCATTCTGGGCAGTCGATGACTTCTCCTTTTTCAAGGCCTGCTGGAAGACTTATTTCTGCTTCACATTCGATGCATTTGGTCATTTTTACCTCCTTTGAATAAAATTTGCTTAGAGTGAAAAGGTTTGAAAAACATAGAACACTCTAAAACTAGCTGATTCTAGTATCGCTTTGATTTAGATATTTCTGAACGCATTTGCTTCCCCTGAACCTAGTTACTATTATATTTAAACTATTCCATTAAAGTATGCGATATGACCAGGATTCTTGGAGTGGACGAAGCTGGGAGGGGTGCTGTGATAGGACCTTTAATTGTTGCCGGAGCTCTTATTGATGAGAAAGATGAGGGGAAACTAATAGAAATTGGAGTTAAGGATTCTAAGTTGCTTACTCATAAAAGAAGGGGTGAATTACACCAGCAATTAGGTCAAATTCTCGCAGAATCTAGGCTTGAAGTAATTTCTGCGGCAGAAATTGATAGTTCTAAAGAAGAAGGAATAAATCTCAATGAGCTCGAAGCAATTAAAAGTTCTGAAATAATAAATAATCTCAAACCAGACACCGCCTTTATTGATGCAGTTGATACTACTCCTTTAAAATATAAAGGAAGACTTGCGAATCACCTTAGTGTTGATCCAAAACTTGTTATTGAGCACAAGGCGGATTCGACATATCCGATAGTAAGTGCTGCCTCAATACTTGCAAAAGAAGCGAGAGAGGATGCTATTTCTGAATTGAAGAAGAAAGTAGGCGATTTTGGAAGTGGTTATCCTAGTGATCCATTAACGAAAGAGTTTTTAACACGCTGGCTCAATGAACATAATAGCTTCCCTACATGGGTTAGGCATAGTTGGAAAACTATTTCTACGAAATTGGGAAATAAGACGCAGAAAAATTTAGAGGAGTATAAATGAAATTTGGTATAGAACAAAAAACCGCACTGATTCACGTTGGGCTTGGAGCTATTGTAGGTTTTACTTCTAATTTAATGGGAGGAGGACTAACAAGTGTTCTTGTTGCAATCATTTTTCTTGCTGTATCATCCCAGCTTAGTTCTAGACTTATACCAACACTTTATCCTGAAGTAGATTATAATAAAAAATGGTGGCTGGCTAATGCCCTATACCCCTTTGTAAGCTTCTGGCTGTTTACGTGGGTTCTTCTCTTCAATATCTAATGGACTTGGACAATATAGGAAAGCTCAGAAAGACGCATTATGCTGCTGAAATAGTTCCGACTCTGGACGGAAAGGATACTGTGCTTATGGGTTGGGCAAGAGAAATACGACTTCTAGGGAATTTGGTATTTGTAGTTCTTGCTGATAGAAGCGGGGATTGCCAGGTAACTTTTCTTCCGAAGACAACGAAGGTATTTGAAAGGGCTCAGAAGCTGAACCGAGAGGATGTAATTGCAATTAAGGGGAAAGTAAAGAAGAGTGAGAAAACTACAAGAGGCGTTGAAGTCCTTGCTTCTGAAATTCTTGTTCTCAACAAGTCGAAAACTCCACTCCCATTGGAAATAACTGAAAAGACTCCTTCAGACCTTGATACACGGCTGAACTCTAGAGTTCTTGACCTACGGAAGCCCAGGAATATTGCTGTTTTCAAGATAAGAAACCAGATTCTTGAATCTGCCAGAGAATACTTCACAGAGCAGGGATTTATGGAAATTGAATCTCCGAAAATAATTGCATCAGCTTCAGAAGGGGGAGCAGCACTTTTTCCGGTGTCATATTATGATAAAGAAGCATTTCTGAGGCAGAGCCCTCAGCTGTATAAAGAACTGATGACAGCTTGTTTTGAAAGAGTCTTTGAGATAGGACATGTTTTCAGAGCGGAACCGTCTGATACAATACACCACCTTTCTGAAGTTACACAGATGGATATTGAGATGGCTTTTGCAACAGAAGAAGATACTTGGGAAATTTTAGAGGGACTTATAAATAGAATCTACTCAGATATTTCAAAAAAGCAGAAAGATGCGCTTGGAGTGCTTGGACAAAAAATAAAGGTTCCGAAAATACCGTTTAAAAAAATGAGTTATGATGACGCAGTTAATCTTCTAAATAAGAAAGGAACAAAATTCAAGTGGGGAGATGATACAAGTCGTGAACAGGAAAAAATGCTGACAGACCACAGTAAGGGTCCAGTTATTGTTCATGATTATCCAATGGAGATGAAACCTTTCTACATAGCACAGCATGAAAATAATCCTAAGCTCTCCTATGGATTTGACCTTCTTATTGACGGTATTGAAATCTGCTCAGGTGGAAGAAGAATTCACGAAGCAGAGCAGTATATTGAAAACCTTAAGGCGAAGGACCTAAATCCAGATAGCTTCGCTGATATAATAAAATTCTACGAATATGGAATGCCACCCCATGCGGGATGGGCGATTGGTGTTGACAGGCTTACAATGCTTATCAGCGGAGTGGACAACATAAGAGAAACAGTTCTATTTCCGCGGGATTTGAAGAGACTCCATCCTTAGCTGCCAAGTAAGAGATTTAAACAAATACTAACTATAGGATTCCCTGGTACTATGATAAAACGACTAGAGCTTGAGGGTTTCAAGTCTTTTGATAAGAGATTATCTATTCCACTTTCTAAAGGATTCACAGCAGTAGTTGGTCCAAACGGCTCCGGGAAATCAAACATAAGCGATGCTATTTGTTTTGTTCTTGGAAAGACCTCAGCAAAATCCATGCGAGCCGGAAAGCTGACTCAGTTAATTTTCAACGGAGGGAAAGGGAAAAAACCTGCAGCAAAAACGGAAGTTGCCCTGATTCTTGATAATTCTTCAAAGAAACTCCCTTATGACGAGGATGAGGTCTGCATAAGCAGAAGACTCACCCAGAAAGGAACAATGAGTTATCGAATAAATGGGAAAAAGGTGACGAGAGCCGAGCTTGTAGATTTATTGTCATTCTCCGGTTTTGATCCAGAAGGTCATAATATAATCCTCCAAGGAGATGTTACGAATTTTATTGACATGGATCCAATAGGGAGGCGCCAGATACTTGATGATATTTCAGGGATATCCGAATATGATGATAAAAAGTTAAAAGCCCAAAAAGATCTCGATGTAGTAGAATCACGTGTAAAGGAGCTTATAATAGTGATGGGAGAGCGGAAGAAGCATCTGAGCGGACTCAAGAAAGAGAGAGAGGATGCGGAAACTTATCTTTCTCTTAAAGACGAGCTCTCTGAAACTGAGGCAAATCTACTCTATACAAAGCTTAAGAATATTGAGAAGGAGGATGCCCGCTTCAAAGAGAAGTTGTCATCTGAGGAGGAAAAACTTTCCGAAGTAGAAACCGAATACTCACAGACAGGCTCAAATCTGGATAGCAAAGAAGAACACCTTTCTGATATAGATTCGAAACTCATAAAAGAAGGAGGGGAGGACCGTGTCAACATAGGGACGGAGATAGAGCACTTTATCGGGCAAATTTCTATCAATAAAAGCAAGACTGAGTCAAAACAGTCAGAAATATCCCACCTCGACGGACTTATAGCAAAGCTTCAGTCTATGAGTGGAGAGAGGACGAGCGCGATTTGCAATACTCTGAAAGATGAGGTAGATGGAGTTTATGGAACTGTTGGCTCACTCTTTACAGTGGATCAGAAATACGCAGTAGCTATTGAATCAGCTCTTGGGAGCAGAAACAATTTTATTATTGTTGAAAATGAGGACACTGCTATAAAATGTGTCAACTTCCTGAAATCTGAAAAAATGGGAAGAGCGACCTTCCTCCCAATTAATAAGATGCGAGGTCCCAAGCCCGAGCCAAGAAGTGGAAGTGGAATAGTAGGTCCGGCCAGGAAGCTCATAAGCTGTGATGATCGCTACAGTAATGTGTTCAGCTATGTTCTTGGAAATACCTATATTGTCAACAGTCTGAAGGAGGTACGGAGTCTCATAGGAAAGATGAGAATGGTGTCACTCGACGGAGATGTGGCTGAGAGGAGCGGGGCAATAACTGGCGGATTTAAGAAGAGAAGGAAAACCGCTACATCAGAAATAGATGAGTACGTAAAGAGTAGGGACAAGCTTCTGGATGAAATAGGGGAGCTACAACTGCAGACTTCTGAGATTGAAAAAGAACTGAAACATAAACAGGTACAGTCTGAGCAGCTTGGCCAGGATTTTGAAGGATTACAGAAAGAGCGGGAAACACTTCTCGAAGAGATAAGTAGCCTCAAGGTTAAAAGAGATGATTTGTCTTCCCAGCGTGACAATGCCCGAAGATCCATTGGGGATCTCAGAATAGAAAAAGCCAGGGTAGATGCCGGACTTACTGATTTACAGATAAGTATGAAAAAATTTGAGGGTCGTGAAATGCGGGAGATAGATGCTGACAAAATGGAGAAATCTCTTTCTACGATAAAAAGGCAGATGGAAACCTTAGAGCCTGTAAATATGAAAGCGATAGACTTATACAAAACTTCTCTTGCTGATTTTGAGTCCTTTAATGAGCGCTTTACAACCTTACAGGATGAACGAAATGCAGTTCTTAATTTCATAGAAGATATTGAGCTAAAAAAGAAAGGTGTGTTTATGAAAGTCTTCGATAAAGTCTCAGAGGAATTCAGCACAATTTTCCCCAAGCTATCTATGAAGGGAGAAGGAAGATTGTATCTTGAAAATGAGGAGGATCCTCTTTCTGGAGGTCTGAATATAGAGGCAAGCCCCGCAGGGAAGAAAATCACAAGTCTTGAACTTCTCAGCGGAGGGGAAAAGGTTGTGACAGCTCTGGCGTTCATCTTCGCTCTGCAGAGATACAAGCCAGCGCATTTCTATGTTCTTGATGAAGTTGATGCTGCTCTCGACCAAAACAATTCAATGCGCTTCATAAATCTTCTAACTGATATTATGAAAGATTCTCAGGTTTTGTTGGTCAGTCACAATAATGCTGTAATTAAAAAAGCGGACAGACTATTTGGTGTTTCAATGACTGAGAGAGGGACCTCCCAGCTTGTAGGTATGGAAATGGGAGAACTGGAGGAAAAGGGAGGACAGGTAAATTAATGGAACTTAATCTGGACCAAATATTGCAAAGTGAGAGAGCCTGGGAGTATGTTCTTCTGGATATTGTTCGCTCGGAAAATTTGGATCCGTGGGATATTGACATATCACGGCTTACAGCAAAGTATACAGAAAGAATTAACCAGATGAAGGAGTTTGATCTCAAAGTTCCGGCCAGGCTTCTCTTAGCAGCGGCAATCCTGCTCAGAATGAAGTCTGACAGGCTGGTTGACTCTGAGGAGAGAGAAGCATATGAGGAACTTCTCAGAGGAGATGAAGAATTCCTCTTTGGAGACGATGACGAGGAAAGCGGGCCAAGTGAGGAAGTTCCTCTTCTTACTTTAATCACTAAGAGAAAGCATCTCCGAAAAATAACGCTTGAAGATCTTATAGGGAAACTTGAAGTTTCTATGCGACCCAAGGAAAGGAAGGTGAAGATAGAGCCCTTTGTCTTGGTATTTGATGAAGTTGATATAACTGAACAGATAGAGGCACTTTATACAAAAATAATGGGAAGTACGAAGGATAAAATACCTTTTGACGACCTTTTACCTTCGAAAACTAGGGAAGACCTGATAAACACTTTAATGCCACTTCTTCATTTGGCAAATGACAGTAAGGTAAAGCTTGTTCAAGAAAAGCTTTTTGAAGAGCTTTATGTTCTTTCTGAGAAAAATTAGCTCTAAAGACCTATGTTGAGGACTAGGGTATCGCCAACTTTTCCGAAGCCGACCATTTTTCTTTTTATTTTGTGAATTGCCACAGTCAGGTCGGGTTTTACGTGGACCTTGGTACCTATACCAGAGGGGACATCAACAGAAACTATCACTGCCTTTGAATTGTTTATTTTAGATATTGCACTTTTTATTGGGTCTTTTACAGATCCTTCTGAGCCAGTTCCCAGAAGACAGTCAAGAATTATGTCGGCTTTTATATTTTCAAGATCCTTTGAACTAAGAACGACTGCAATATTTGTCTTTTTTTCAAGAGAGAGGCTTTTGAACTCTTTTGATTCAGGGCTGTGTGGTTCTCCAAAGGAGAGAACTTCTATATTTGCTCCCTTTTCCTTCAGATAAAGCGCTGCCGAATAGCCGTCTCCTCCATTATTTCCGGGACCGCAGTAAATAGCTATCTTTTTTCCTTCGACTCCGAATCTTTTGTCAAGAATTTCTGCGAGGCCTTTTCCGACATTATCCATAAGCTGGCGGACAGGAATTTCGGAAGCTTGTTCAGCATTTAGCATTTCATCACAAGTTATGAAATCAGCTAGCTCAGAATGGAGGAGGTCGCTCATTGCAACCTGTGTTGAAACTTCTCCGAATTTTTCTACAAAACCGGCTCTGAATTCTGTGTAGCTTGTTATTTTGTCAAAGGCCACCAGATTATCTCCGTATGCAACTATTTTTTGCTCAAGTGTTTCAGGTATGAAATCTTCATCAGGCAGTCCTTTTACAACTGCTTCTTCTTTTGGGATTCCTGAACCGACGTGGTTTCTTGCGCAGAGTGCAACTTCTTCAGGGACACCGAGTTCAAGAAGTATCTTGTAACCTTCGAAACCTTGTCTTACACCGCCATCGATGACTCTTCCGACATCATGGAGAAGAGCGCCGTAATTTACAATTTCTTTGTCAGGATAAATGCCTCTAGCTTCCAATGCCTTTACGACCTTGTCACAGCTTTTTTTGACAGTTTTGCAATGCGTTCGGAGAGGCTTGGGCATTTCTACGGCGTCCCAAATAGCCTCGACATCAATTTTCGTTTTTCTTTTCACGCAGGTACTCCATTATATCAGAACTTTCATACATCATAGTCTCTCCGTCTATGAGAAAAGGAACTTGAAGCTTTCCACCGAGTTCTATGAGTTCCTTGGCGTTTTCCTCCGTGTTGGCATCAAGGAGAATGATATCTTTACCTTCCTCGTAGCCAAGCTCCTTCAGTGTATTTCTGACGTTTATGCAATAGGGGCATGTTTCGTATATGTACAGTTTCATTTGAATAGCCCCGCTCGGATTCGAACCGAGGTCGCCGGGACCAAAACCCGGTATGATTGACCACTACACCACGGGGCTGCAACTATTGGGTGGTTCTGCCTGTATAAAAACCTACAGTTCTGAGCTCTTTTTCCAATCAATTCCGGCCCCGTCAAGGACTGAAATTACTCGTCCCCTGGCCTCGCTTTTGAGACCTTTCCAGTCGATTATAGCCAGTTCTGCACTGCTTTTTGTGGCAGCTTCCAGTACAATTTTTTCGTCAAGGAATTCAGAAGCATATCTTGGAGCGATGTGGCCTATTGCGATATTTGGGTTTTCTATTTGTATTCTGTTGAAGCTGGGACAGTAGTGTGTTCCGCCGAAGGCTACGGCGCTGTCGTACTCGTCAGAATCATCTATTATTTCTGAAATTGCAGATGCTACTAGCTCACCAGCCTCTTTTATTTTCCATTCTCTTTCTGAACTACCTATTTCTATGAAAAATAATGGCTTTTCCCAGTTCGTAGGACCGTGGTGGCTTACTTCCATTGTTACTTCGAAGACTTCCAGGGGATTTTGCGCAAAGTATTGGAGTCCTTTTTTCTGACCTGCTGGATAAGACATGGAAAGAGTTCGCTCTTCCCCTCCAAGCTCCGCTTTGCCCCAATTACCTGTTGGATGAGTTACGAGAGCAGGTTTTCCTGCAGAACTGAAGTGACTGGAAGCGGCTATGAAGACTTTTGCTGAAGACTCTGGCTCATCAAGGAACATAGCCTCGTTTTCTAATTTTAGGCATATATCTTCGAGCCCTAGCTCTGAGCAATGCTCAAAAATATTCATCGACGCAGTATTGTCCCAGTAGAGTATAGAGAATTTAGACAAGTTTCTTCACCTCGCCATTTTCAAGAACAAGTGGCAAGGTATAAGGAGAATATCCGTCGACAACTTCAATATCTTTCGGGTTTTTTAGTCCTTGTTTTTCGGCGTTTTTTTCGAGACCCAGAGATACCTCTTTGTCGAGAGTGATAACATAGGCTTTCATTTTTTCTATTTTTAGGTTTCCAGCGGCAACGACTCTGTGATGACCATCAACTAATATTTCTCTGGAACCATTTCTGATAATGAGGATTGGTTCTGCAAGACCCTTTTGTAATTCGTATTCTCTGGCACGGAGCTCATCTAAATATACTTTTAGCTGGGTCGGGATTAGTGTTTGAATTTTTATTTCTTCTATCTTTGTTGATATGCCGACTTTGTGGATGGCTGAAATCATTTTTTTTGTTGTTTCTATCTTCCTTGGCGTTACGCGCTCTATACTTGCTCTTATGACATCATAGTTTCTCAGAAGTCCAAGAAGTTTTCCCTGTTTATCAACGACTGGAAGTCTTGAAAAGCCTCTTCTAAACATGAGCCTTGCAACTCCTTGCATATCCATTTCGGGTGGAACTGCAACAACTTTTTTCTCCATAATTTCATTGACTTTTGTTTTTGGACTCTGAAGAAGTGTGTCAACATAAAAGAGGATTCCGACGAGGCTTTTTCCCTTGACAACAAGAAGGCCGTCACGTCTTCGTTCTTTCATTTTAAGGAGAATATCTTCTAAGACTGCATCCGGACTTACAGTCTCCGGATTCTTTGTCATGAAATCTTCTGCTTTGTTATTTGGACTCATTTTTTCAGATGTACGTCCATCTGCGGGAATGGTATTGCAATCTTTGCTTTATTGAGATCTTTGTATATTGCTGTATTAGCAACGTCTTTCACAGAGAATTTGTTTTGGAAGCGGTTTATCCAGATGTAAACTTTGAATTCGAGAGCGCTGTCTCCCATGTTGGTGAACCTGACCATTGGCTTTGGCTCTTTTAGGACGTTTTCAATTTTTGAAACGGCCTTGATAACTATTTTCTTTACTTTGTCAACATCGCTACCGTATTCCACACCGAAGGGGATGGTGAGACGAACTCTCTTGCTTGGAAGTATGTGATTTATGATTTTTGCGTCAGCTACCTGTCCGTTTGGAATTACAATAAGCTCGTTTGAGAAAGTCCTTATTCTTGTGCTTCTCAGTCCGACGTCCTCGACAGTTCCCATTGTTGTGTCAATTTCAATAACGTCTCCGGGTCTGACAGACCTGTCAACTATAATTGAAACGCCACCGAAGAGATTTCCGAGGGTGTTCTGCATTGCAAAGGCAATTGCAAGACCGGCTATTCCAAGAGATGCTAGTAGAGGACCTATATCTGCTCCCCATATATCAAGTATTATTACAACAACAATTATTATTCCAATAGCTTTCGTCAGTTTATGAAGAAGTGCTATTATCTGGTCGTCTGTTGTGTCCTCTGTTTTTTCTGCCCACTTCTTTACCCAGCGATCTATCGCTTTGTCAGTGAGGAGCATCACGACTCTGATGGTGATTATTATAATTACGGTATAGAGTACTTTGTTGATTAATGAAAGATATGGCGCAAGTACTGTTAGAGGTGAAAGTGACACGCTAAGACCAAAGAGGAGAATTATGAATGAGAGAATTGAACCGACTTTGGCCACGAGGACACGACCGCTGCCGAACTTTCCGAGAAGAGTACCTAAGAGATTTCCGGTAAGGTATCGCATAGCTATCGCGGCGATGACAGTTATCATCGCATAAAAAGAAGACTGTATGTATTCATTACCAACCGCCAATACTAGGTCTGAGGCTAATACCATAGCTAGGACTATAGATTCCTCACTTATATATTTCAGTATTGCTAATCACTGTTATGGTTATTAAGTACGAGCCTGCTCCTGACGTGAAAAAGCGCCTTGTTGAGCTTATCACGGAGAATGGTTTTTCTAATGTAGATCCGAGCAAAATATACTGCTTTCGGAGTCGTGGCTCAAAATCGAAGAGAATATTAGCTAGAATTTGGAGTTTTCCGAAAATTTGGCAGATGGCCCTCTTCATGCCGCCACGTTATGTGATAGAAGTTCTCTCTGAAAGATATGACAAACTTTCGAAGGAAAAGCAGGACTATGTTTTGATACATGAACTAAAGCATATTCCAAAGAAGTTCAGTGGCGGCTTGAGAACGCATCATACAGAAAATCCGAAGCATTTGCGGAAGTGAGAATTCCTTTTTATTTGAAACGTTTTAAAATAGAGAGTCCGATAGCGAAAAAAAGAACGAATAGGATTAATTTTCCGGAAAATATTGCGTAGGCAAGCAAGTCAATACTCATAATTTACGATTGTTCACCACTGTACTTATCTTTTTCCTGTAGAAACTTTCCGATTTTTTGGAAATCTTCTTCAAGCTGTTCTCTCCAAGCAGGTCTGTAGAGTATTGCAGCAGGATGATAAATTGGGATTACTGTGAATTCAGCGCTATCGACAGAGATTTTGACAGGAGTTCCTCGGAGTTTTGTGATTCCATCTATTTCCTTCATTTTACTTGAGTCAAAGCCGGCGAGGACAAATTTTGTTGCGAAATTACCGAGAGTTACTATCACTTTTGGCTCTATCACCTTTATCTGTTCTATTAAGTAAGGTGTGTGCTCTTCTATTTCGCTTTGCATCGGATCTCGGTTCTTTGGAGGTCTGTATTTTAGAATATTAGCGATGTAAACCTCTTCGAGAGAGAGATTTATCATGTGAAGAAGTTTGTCGAGCTCTTTTCCGGCTCGACCGACGAAAGGAATTCCCTGCAGGTCCTCTTTTTCTCCGGGGGCTTCGCCGATTAGAAGTATTTCAGCATCTGAATTTCCTTTTCCAAAAACGAGATTTGTGGCGCTTTCTCTGAGAGCCAAGTTTGTGTTTTCAAGAATGTTTTTCCGTATCTGATCTAATTTTTCTTGATTGTTCATTTTGCTAAAAACTGGAGAATTTTTATTTCTTGCCAATTACTTTTGTAGACATGTAGGGATGCAGAACTTTGGGAACTTTTATTGTACCGTCCGCTTGCTGGTGGTTTTCGAGAATTGCGACGATGGTTCTTCCGAGGGCGAGAGCTGTACTGTTAAGTGTGTGAAGAGGAATTCCCCTTTCTCCGGCTTGTGGTCTGTATTTGATATTGAGGCGACGTGCCTGGTAGTCTGTGCAGTTAGAGCAGGAAATTATTTCTCTGTACTTGCCCTGTCCAGGCAGCCATGCTTCTATGTCGTATTTCTTTGATGCGATATTTCCCAAATCTCCTGTGCAGATGTTTACAAGTCTGTACGGGATTTCAAGGTCCTTTACCAGTTTTTCGGCTATTGCCAGGAGTTTTTCGTGTTCTTCCCAGGACTTTTCGGGCTCTGTGAATGAAAACATCTCAACTTTCTGAAATTGGTGAACTCTGAAGATTCCTTTTGTGTCGCGACCGTGGCTTCCCGCTTCTGTACGGAAACAGCTGGATAGGCCGGCAAGGCGAATTGGGAGCTCCGTCTTTTCGAAGGTTTCGTTCATTAAGTAGCCTCCGAGGGAGTGCTCTGATGTCAAAACGAGGTAGAGGTCTTCATTTTCTATTTTAAAAATCTCATTTCTGGACTTGGGAAGCATTCCAACGCCGTACATTACCTCTTCTCTTACGAGGACTGGGGGAATCATTGGAGTGAAGCCCTCTTTTATCATGACTTTCATTGCGTACTGAGCAAGAGCCATTTCAAGTTCGGCGCCTTCGTTTTTTAGGAAGTAGAATCTTGCCCCGGAAGTTTTTGCGGCTCTTTCTGTGTCGAAAAGATCGTGTTTCAGACCAAGGTCTATGTGGTCTAGAGGATTTTTTATTGCCGGTTTTTTGCCGACTGTTCTTATGACTACATTGTCCTTGTCGTCTTCGCCAGGGAGGACAGAGTCGTGCATCAGATTTGGAAGTGTGCAGAGAAGTTCATCGCGTTCTGCGAGTTTTTTCTCGGTTTTTTCATCTGCCTTCTTGATTTTAGAAGCAATAGCCTGCATTGCCTTTATTTCCTTTTCTGCTGGCTTTTTGGCCTGTTTGAGCTTCGCTATCTCAAGATTTACCTTGTTCCTCTCTGCTTTGAGATTGTCTCGGTCTGTAAGAAGGTTTCTCCATTCCTTGTCGAGTTTTAGGACATCGTCGACGATGTTTTGTGGCTCCTTTCTCTTGCGAAGGTCGTCCTTGAAAAGCTCAGGATTGTCTCTGAGAAGGCTGATATCAATCATAGAAAATGTATTAGGAGAAGTGATATAAATGTTAGTGGGTTATTGTGTTTCATGGAAGGAAATCCCTGTGAATCTTGTAACAAGCCGATGCATAGCGAAAAGCATCATGGTGGCGGCTTTGCGGGCAATCCATACTGCGATTTTTGTACAGATGGAGATGGAAATTTGAATAGTTTTGAGGAAATAAAGAAGGGGATGGTAGATTTTGCTGTCAGCAGGGATGATATAGGAACTAGGGAAGCTGCGGAAATGGCCAATCAACATTTGCGGAAGATGCCGGCGTGGAGGCATCTTTATGAAGCTGAGTAGAGTTTTTCGGATATTTTAAATCGCTATGCTGCGCTTGAAAAACTTACTTTCTTGGAAAAGGTCGGTTTAAGTCTCACATTTTTGTGAGATTCCTCTGCCAGGCCCTTTGAGAGCTATATTTTTTAGATTCTTCTCTCACAAAGCATTTCGTGCTTCTGATTTTGCTGGGCTCTAGCTGCACCGGGCTTCAGAGCTCTCCAGCTTCTTCGGCTCAGCGCATAAACTGCTTGACTTATGTCTCACATTTGGCTTTTCGATGTATATAGGAAGCATATGCACGCTGTTTTCGACTTGCTCTACAGCTATCGGTTTTCCCGAATCTTTCGTTTCTCGGACTCCGGCTTTATTTGGAAATCTATTTTTTGATTAGGATTTCTTTAATATTGTGTTTGAAAAGTATGTTCTGAAAATACATAAAGTATAATAGGAACCGAAACTTAAATCCTCACATGGGAACAGAAACGCTCGAGGAAAACCAGCATCAAGCGACGCTGGAGAACCTTTTTTTGAGGCCAAAGCCGGCAAGGCTTCTTGTCAGCGTCGGCTCAGGTGAGAAGCCCTATGCTCTTGCGCTCGCAAAAGAGATAGACTGCACCTATGCTCACACTGTAAAACTTCTTATGAAAATGGAGGAGCTCGGTTTAGAGACCTTCAACAAGAAAGGCAGGACTAAGTTTGTTGAGCTGACAGATCACGGTAAGGACTTGGCTGATGAGTTTGAGATACTGCTGACTAGGAGAATTCCAAAGAGAATGCTTCCGGCAGAGAATGTTGTTGAGGAGTCTGAAGGAGAAGCAGAATAACACCATAATGGTGTTATAGATTTTTTCGCTTTATTGAGTCGGGAGACCCTATATTTTTGTTAAAAACGCTGTTTTAGGCGCTTTTTTGGTACTTCAAGTGCCTGGGCAAGCCCCCAGCACTGAGATTTCCAGTAGCACATCATTACAATAGGCCGCTGGTTTTTTAGAAAGCTGAATTTGGTTAAAGTTAAATAGTCCAAGGCATTAGGAGAGACTATGGCAGAAAAACATCATAGTGGTATGCAGCCTGCTTCAAGAGGAATTCCAAGCAAGGAAGCTCTCTGGCTGTCGGACATAAGAAAACTCCGGGATCAGTGGAAGTACGGAAAGAATGTTCGGCTTGAGATGGAGCAGATACTGCAGATTGTGTTTCCAGACCAGTATCAAGCGAAGTATTATGAAGTTTCTAATGCCTTTATGGCCCTCCTTCTTGAAAAGCTCGAGCTTGAAGGGGACGATGTCGGAGCTTTTCTGAGGGATAATAACTTTTCGAAGGCGACATTTTATAATGTGATATTGCCCAGATTGAGGCGCGTCGGTATGGTGAAAACCGAGAGGCGGCGCTTCCATCATTCTAAGTCGACGCAAAAACATTATCAGAATATTATAAGGCCGAGTACTCAATTTTCAAAGTTCTTTGGGCATCTTGCGAAGGAGTACGAGAGCATTGTGGAAACTGCAAAAGCGAGAGCAAGCGACGCATCTGAAGGA
>DAFN01000016.1:40168-50033 GCA_002495465.1 archaeon UBA55
GGATAGGAGAGCATCGATGAAGAGCAAGCCAAGAAAATGGAAGAAAAAAGGTAGGCAGCGCTGGAAGTGGGTCAAAAAGAAGATTAGACGAAGGAAGAGAGCCCACAGAAAGCGTAAGATGGGACTCTAATCTTATTTGTGAGGCTTAGCTCTATTTTTAGAGATTTTCAGTGTTTATTTCGTGTGTAGTATACACTTCTGCCGCGCTTAGTGCGCTTTACGAAGCCTGAATCTATTAAGTGGGAGAGTCTTGAGGCCGTGTACTGCCGGGAGAGGTTTAATTCTTCGGAAATCGTTATGCTGCGAAGCTTTTTTTCATTGAGAGAATCAAGTATTTTCTGATCAATTTCAAGTATATCCAGTTCATCTTCTATATTTTCTTTTTGCTGTTCAAGTTCGTGTTTGCGGTTTTCGAAGGCTTCGGCAACATTATCGGGCGTAACCTGCCGTTCTATGATTGTGTGATGATCGTCTCTGAGGCTTTGCATACCGCTTTGCATTGTGCTGTGGCTTTTTTCGAGAGCGTCCTGGATTTTTGTGAGTTGCCGAGAAATCGAGATAAGTGGATCTTCTATTTCGGTTTTTGCCTCTATTCTTGGGTCTATTACGACCAGATTTGCTCTTTTTTTCGATAGCTGGCGAGACTGTAGTGGTTTTTGTGTCGCCTTTGTCTGGAGATGCTTTTGACGTGAGGGCTTACGGGTCTTCCCTTTACCTGACGCTTTCCGTACAGATTTCTTCTTTTTTGGCTTGAGGAAATCGAATAGTCCCATGCTTAAGCCTAGCGGTTTATCATATAAATATATTGGGGATATTATGTAAGGTGACATGTAAGATGACATATTAATATTTTGAGTAAATCGGTAGCTTGTGTCCTGTTTACATATATGACGGATAATTTTGAGGGATTTTCTGTGAAATTGGAGATTTGGCTTTGAATTTGGAGAAAAATTACGAATGGCCGGATTTTCAGGAGCTTTGAGGCGTTTTTGCAGGAGGGAGGGAGAACTTTTCAAAGTGAATTATCTTGAATGTGAGAGCTGTTTTTTCGGTTTTATTTTGAGATTTCTGTAGTTTTGAGAGCTTTGAGAGTAGATCTGATGCCTGTGTGAACTGTGAGGAGAAAGTATAGGTGTAAAAGGTGCAAATGTGAGACATAGATTGATGTTTTTGGATTTAGAGATGGTGAGATATGGAGAATACTAGAGGAAAAGGGAAATGTGAGAGGAGTTGGGAGAAATAGCTGAAATTTGAGGAAATTGGGAAAAGTGAGGGATGGGCGCATGTTATTGGTTTTCGATTGAGGGGGTTTTGGGAAATTTCTCTGCAAAGCGCTATGCTAAGGCTGAATCGACCGACTTTCTTGAGGAAAGGCCGTTTAATCCTCACAAGAGAGTGAGAGTAAAGTGTTAATACCAGCAAGAACTAGGTTGATTATGAAGAAAATACTCGTTACCAATGATGACGGAATAGACGCTCCTGGCATCAAAGCGCTTGAGGAAAGTATGTCAGAGCTCGGAGAGGTTATTGTTGTTGCTCCTTCGAGTCAGAAGAGCGCTACAGGACGTGGATTTACACTTGGGAGTCCTGTACGAGTCAATAAGAGGGATGATAATCATTTTTCAGTAGACGGCGTGCCAGTAGACTGTGTGTTTATAGGAATGACGAAGCTTGTGAAAGATGTTGATCTTGTAGTTTCAGGAATAAATATTGGTGCGAATTTAGGAATACACTCATTGATGCGTTCAGGGACCTGTGGCGCCGCCTTTGAAGCGGCGAATTTAGGAGTTCCTTCGATTGCAGTGAGTATTGAATCGACGCCTGAGGAAGCGCACAATATGGAAGGAAGCCATTTATTTGATGAAGCTCAGAAAATTATGAAGAAACTTGTTTCAGGCATTATTGAGAAGGGATTACCAGGAGATGTTAAAATGCTTAATGTTAATGTGCCAATTGGAGAGCCGAAAGGCGTGGAGGTTACCAGACTTGGAGAAGAATATGTTACTCCACTTTTGAAGGAAGTTGAAGACAGTGTTTATGTTATTGGTGGGGTAATAGAACCTAAGGAGAAACCAGGAACAGATATTTACACTTTACATGATGAGAGAAAAATTTCGATAACACCGATTGCAATTGAGGGATTTGAGCATGGAATAATCGACTTCGGCGAGTGGTTGAAAAAGATATAAAGGGATGAGCCATATCTGGATTTATGAAGGTTAATGTTTCCAATGAAGGCAGTGATAAAGTAAAAGCAGACCTTCTTGCCTTTGCAGTCTACGAAGGCTCTGGAATTTCGAAAGATTTGCAGAAAATTGACAGCAGTTTAGGAAGCGCTATCTCGAAAGCGATTAAGCTGAAGAGATTTTCAGGTAAGTGTGGAGAGACTTATATGCTCCAGACTTATGGAAAACTTTCTGTGGAGTGTATTCTTCTTGTTGGAATGGGGAAGAAAGAGGAATTTGAGCTCGATCATGTAAGAAAATATGCTGGAGCTTCTATATGCTCCGCGAAAGTTATGAAGGCAAAGTCGCTTGCAATTTCAATGCCCTCTTGCAAAGAAAAAGTAAGTGATGTTTCGCACGCTCTCGCTGAAGGATGCGTCCTTGCTGACTATGTTTTTGATGATTATGTTACTAAAACGGAAACAGCGAATAATCTGGCTGTTTCTATACTTTCTGGAGATAAGAAGAGTACTGAGTATGGAGTTCTTGTAGCAGAGTCAATTAACTATACTAGGAAGCTCCAGAATTTCCCGCCTGCGGTCGTTACACCTGCCTATCTTGCAAGCGAGGCTCAGAGAATGGGAAAAGAACTGAAATTAAAGGTTTCTGTTTTAGGAAATAAAGAACTTGAGAAGAAGGGGATGAATGGAATTCTCGCAGTTGGGAAAGGTAGTGTTAATGAGCCGCGACTGATTCAACTTGATTATAATGGAGGAAAGAAAGGTGATAAGCCTATTATCTTGGTTGGGAAGGGAATTACATTTGATACTGGTGGAATATCCATAAAGCCGTCAAGAGCGATGGACGAGATGAAATTTGATATGTCAGGGGCGGCTGCAGTTCTTGGGATAATGAGAATTGCCGCCAAGAGTGGTTTGAAGAAAAACCTTATTGGATTGATGGCCTGTGCTGAGAACCGACCGAGTTCTTCCGCTTATTTACCGGGAGACATCATAAAAACTTACAATAAGAAAACTATTGAGGTTCTTAATACAGATGCTGAAGGACGTGTTGTTCTTTCTGACGCTTTAGGATATGCTGCAGAGATGAAGTCTGAAATAATTGTAGATATTGCAACTTTGACTGGAGCTGTTGTTGTAGCGCTTGGTTCGACATACAGTGGAATGGTTGGAAACTCGCAGAGACATATGGATCTTATGAGGAAGGCAGGAGAAAAAACAGGAGATAAAGTCTGGCAGATGCCACTTCATGAAGATTATAGAGAAATGGTGAAAAGCAAAATTGCGGATGTTAAAAATATTGGATCGGGCAAAGGAGAGGCAGGTTCTCTAAGTGCTGCTGCTTTTCTTGAGGCTTTTGTTGGAGACAGTAAATGGATTCATCTTGATATCGCTGGAACTGCCTGGATAACGGAACCGAAGCCATATTTCGGGCTTGGTGGAACTGGAGCAGGAGTTCATGTTATTTCCGAGTTTTTGAGAACTTTGTAGGAGAGGCTATGACAGAAGAAAATACTCAGGGTTCTGAAGAAGATATAGAAAACTTAGCCAAAGGCTTAGTAGAATTGTATGAAGTATTTCCTGAGCTGAAGCCTGCATTTGATAGAATTGGCGAGGGGGATCTTTCTGGAGCCGCCGAGGAACTTGAAAAGCTTGAAGAGGAGCTGGTAAAAACCATTATGGGAAGAAAGTTCTCGAAGGGAACGGGAAAAACTGAGGAATTTGTTGAAAATATTAGAGATCTTTTGAAGAGAATGAAAATTACATTGAAAGTAGAGGCTGCAGCTGCTGTAATTGTTGAGAGGGAAGGAGAGGACGCAGACCTTGGAAAGCAGAACGAGGAGATGATTAAGATGAGTGACCAGGAAACACGAGAGATTATGTCGCTGACGAAGGAGTTAGAGGAGATGGATAACAAAGCCATTTTTGAAGATGTATTAGGTGAGTACAAAAGAATTATGAAGACAGGAGATTCAGAGCTTATTTCATCTGGAGAATTTCTTGAAAAGTTGAATGTACTTCTTGAGGAAGTTGGAATGAGCCGCAAGGAAAGAACTGCTATAATGAATGTTTTAAAGAGTGGAAAGGGTAATTTGAAGCCGGGAACTTTTGGATGGTCCTCATTTACGATTGTTCTTGGCTCGTCAATAAGTGCAAGTGGGATATTAATGATGGATTTTCTTAGTAATTTTGAAGGAGGGGTTGCAGGACAGAGTATAAGAGCATCTTTTGGAGCAACACTTATGGGTTTGTTGCTTGTACAAGGTGGAATTTTCCAAATAATTAACGAAGTTGGCCAGGGCTATGACATCAAAACTTTGAAAAAAATATTCAAGCGCTGATTATCTAGACTTTAGATATGTCGTGGCTCTGACTTTCTGCCTTTCCTGCACTCGTTACGCGGATGAATTTGGATTTTTGTTGCATTTCTTCTATATTGTGTGAGCCACAATAGCTTATTCCGCTTTTAAGACCGCCGATAAGTTGGTTTAGTATATCGCTCGTGTGACCTCTGTAAGGGACATAGCCTTCGACGCCCTCAGGAACTATATCAAGTGCATCAGAATGTATGTGATCTCGCTCGAGCTTGCTCATGTTTGAGATGTAGCCAGCCATTCCGCGTATTACTTTTACTTTCCTATTGTCCTTCATGAGAGTTTTTCCTGGACTTTCCTCTGTGCCAGCAAGAAGATTACCTACCATTACACTTGATGCACCTGCGGCAAGAGCTTTGGAAATATCACCTGAAGCTCTTATTCCGCCGTCAGCGATTATTGGGATTTTGCTCTTTGCCGCCTCTTCTGCACAGTCAATTATAGCAGTGAGTTGGGGAACTCCTGAGCCTGTAACGACACGAGTTATGCAGATTGAGCCGGGCCCTACGCCGACTTTTATTGCATCTGCTCCGGCGTCTATGAGATCTTTAGTTCCTTCAGCAGTGGCGACGTTTCCTGCGATAATATCGACAGAGGGGAATTTTTCTTTCACCGCTCGGACTGTGTTAATTGCAAGGTCTGAATGACCATGTGCTACGTCGACTACTAGAGCATCTACTCCTGCCTCAACAAGAGTTGTGGCGCGTTCCAGATAGCCCTCCTTTACGCCGATGGCTGCCCCGACGAGGTATCGGCCTTTATCATCTGTTGAAGCGTGGGGTCTCTGAGTTATGTTCAGAATATCCTTTGCTGTTATGAGGCCTTTTAGAGTATTGTTTGAATCTATCAGAGGCAGTTTCTCTATCCTGTTTTCCGAAAGGAGGCCTTTAGCTTTGTCTATTGAAATTTCAGGGTCACCACAAATGAGCTTTTCGCGAGGAGTCATTATTGAAGAAACCTTAGCGCCATTCTCTATGAACCTCAAGTCACGGGAAGTTACTATTCCAAGAAGTTTGTTTTCAGAATCAACAACAAGAATACTGTGAACTCCTTTTTCTTTCATGAAAGATTGGAGTTCTGTTATTTTTGTTTCAGTACCTGTTGTGTATGGTGTGTCAATTTTATAACTGGCAGCCCGCTTTACTCGGCTGACCATTTTTGCCTGCTCTTCCGTAGGTAAAAATCTGTGAAGTATGCCTATGCCGCCAGATCTTGCCATGGAAATTGCCATTTCGACTTCAGTCACAGTATCCATATTGGAACTGACTATTGGATGGCTCAGAGATATTCGCCGGCTTAATTTTGTGTTGACATTAACATCCTTCCGTGATTTAACTGCTGATTTTCTAGGAACCAGCAGAACATCATCAAAAGTTAGACCTATTCTGGCGTCCATTCCCCTCAACAAGAGGCAGAAGTCTCTTATAAGGTTTTCACTTTCTCGCAACCCGCTTCGACTCCCGGTCGGCGAATTCACAAAGCTTAATAAGAAGAGAAAACAGTCATGATTTGAAACTGGAAACTGATTGAACTGGAATCTGTCTTTTTTGGCATTTCTAATTAAAATTAGTTTCCACACACGGAGGAAAAACAATGGTAGAATTCAAAACAATAAAATCAGAAGAAATACAGTTTGGAAATAACAACTTCATCGAAGTTGCAAGAAAGGAAGCTGTTGCTGAAGAAGGCAGCAATGAATTCGTGGCGATTTCGCGCGGATATTATGCTCCTGACGGAGGCAAGCGCTTCAAGAAAAGCTTTGCCGTTCCGCTAGCGCCTGAGGTTGTAGATTTTATCTGCACCAAGGTAAAAGAGCTTGCAGGCGAGATTTCTGTAGAAGATACTGCACCCGCAGAAGAATCTGCAGCTGAAGAAACACCTGTAGAGGAAGCTGAGGCAGAAGAGGCACCGGCTGAAGCAGTTGAAGAAGTTTCTGAAGAAACTACTGAGGCTGAGGAAGTCGTTCCTGAAGAGCCTGCAACTGAACCAGTTGAAGAAGCTTCTGAAGAAGAAACTATTGAGGCAGAAGAACCTGCTGAAGACGAAGAAGAAAAGGCAGAATAAATTTTTTTTGGGGTGAAAGCTCCTAATTTGAGAAGAAACAGCGCTAGCGCTATTTGCTGTAAAATAATTTAATTAATCTACTAGGCCTGGGATTGGAGACTCGTCGTGGTCTTCTTCTTCACTCTGTTTTGGAACTAGCTGCTTTGGTGCAGTTACTAGGACTATGTCTTTGCAGGCGAGGATTTCCTTGTAAGGAATTAGAACGCTTTTCTTTACGCCTTGGTCCCCTTGTGAAAGCGTTTTGTAAAGGAAACTCTCACGGGCCATGGAAATTGTGAAGCCAGATATACTTCCTTTTTCGGTGTCAAGCATTGCATCTTCAACCTTTCCGACGTATTCAGCGCCTCTTGTGTAAACGTCCTTTCCTGTGAGGTTTGTCAAGTTTGTTACTGTCATTGTTTCTCCCATTTTTCACTAAGAGCTTCTTGTTTAAATAGTTTGTCGGAAAAAGTATAAGACATGAGAAATAATGGGAAATATGCAATTGCTTGAAAGTTTTACGAAGAAAGAGTTGCAAGATCTTGGTATTTCTGTTATTGTGATGTCAGCTGTTGTAGCGGTTTCAATGAGAATGCCTATGATGTTTATTTTTGCAATTCTTGCAATTGGACCAGGATTTATACTACATGAACTTGGACACAAATTTATGGCGCAGAAAAAGGGCTACCATGCACACTATAAGATGTGGAAAAATGGGCTTATCTTTGCGGCATTCCTTTCGATTTTTGGGCTGACCTTTATAGCTCCTGGTGCTGTTTACTTTGGCGGACGAGTTAAACATTCTGACAGGAATGTTGGGCTAGTTGCTGTTGTTGGTCCAATGATAAATGTCTTGCTCGCTGTCTTTTTTATGGCATTTATGTACACAGGAAATGCATTTTTAATAACTTTAGGTTGGATTGGGGCGTATGTAAACTCCTTCCTGGCGATTTTTAATCTTATTCCGATTTATCCACTTGACGGGCAGAAAGTCTTCAAGTGGGACTGGAGAATTTGGGCAGGCGCAATGGGCATCGCTTTCTGGATATTTAGTGGTATAAAGATTTAAAAGCTACAAGTGTATATGTAAGTGTAGGTACCTTATTTGGGTTTTAAGACATGTTAGCACGCTATCTAG
The DNA here is from genome assembly GCA_002495465.1 of archaeon UBA55. Taxonomy (GTDB): domain Archaea; phylum Undinarchaeota; class Undinarchaeia; order Undinarchaeales; family Undinarchaeaceae; genus Undinarchaeum; species Undinarchaeum marinum. The sequence goes on from DAFN01000016.1 coordinate 47,910, forward strand.
AAAATCAGCATACAACAGAGGAAATGGAGAAAGTATTCTCCGATGAAAATATTCTTGAGAAATGGCTTTCTATAGAGGCGGCTCTTGCAAAAGCGCAGGCATCTGTGGGAAATATACCAAAAAAGGCTGCCGATACTATTGGGAAAAATGCGAATTTAAAAACCATAACGCTCGAACGGGTTGAGGAGTTAGAAGAGGAGCTTCAACATAGGATACTTGCTGTTTCAACAGCTCTTGCAGAGAAATCAGGTGAGTATGGGAAATATGTTCACCTTGGAGCAACATCTTATGATATAATTGATACTGGGTGGGCTCTTATTTTTGCAGAAGGTTTAGGTATAATTGAGAAGAGACTTAAGAACTTGAGATTGGTGCTTCTGGATATGGCAAAGCAGTACCGGGATTTGATCATAATAGGAAGAACGCATGGACAACATGCTGTTCCGACTACATTGGGATTTAAGTTTGCTATTTGGTCCTGTGAAATTGATAGGCAGCTGGATAGAGTAGAAAAATCCAGGAAGAACATATTATTTGGAAAGATGACTGGGGCTGTTGGAACGGGTGCAAGTTTCGGGAAAAACGCAACAAAAATCCAGGATTTGGTAATGAAGGATTTCGGGCTGAAAAGTCCTCGGGCAACGACACAAGTTGTTCAGAGAGACCGGCATGCTGAAGTTATTTTCACATTAGTTATGATAGGACAGACTCTTCAGAAAATTTCTACTGAAATACGAAATATGCAGAGAACTGAGGTTGGAGAGTTAGAAGAGCCGTTTAAGAAAGGGAAGATTGCGAGCGCGGGAATGCCTCAAAAGAGAAATCCTTGGAGATCAGAGAGGATTGCAGGAATTGTCAGATACTTGAGGTCTAATATTATGCCGGCTCTTGAAAATATACCACTAGAGCATGAAAGGGATCTGACAAATTCCAGTTGCGAGAGTATAATTTTCCCTGAGACTTTTATTTTGACAGATTTTATTGTAGAAGAGACTATACAGATAATGCAAGGACTCAACGTCTATCCAGATAAGATACATAAGAATATACTGCTGACTAAGGGCCGTTTTATGTCTGAAGCAGTTATGTTGAAGCTTGTTGAAAAGGGTATGGAAAGAAGTAAAGCTCATGAGATTATGAAAGAAGCGTCAATGGAAAGCTCAAAAAAAGATATTGAAATGATGGAAGTTCTGAAAAAGAAGCCCAAAATTCGGGAACTTCTTTCTGAGGATGAGCTTTCCGAAGTTCTTGATCCGAAAAATTATATTGGCTCTGCAAAGACCCAGATTGATAAAATAATCAGAACGCGTTGAATTACTGCAGGGTGAGAATGTATAGGAAGACTGGGTAGCCTATTTTTGATATTATTATGTAGTTAGCAAAGCTACCCATTGTATGTGTTATAATATTTTTTGGTAGTGGAACTGGAGCTGAGAATTTAACTATTATCGCGTCAACCCAGATTGCAAAAAGGACTGTGCCATAGGCAGACCAGAAGAACTGCGTCTCTGTTATATTTGTCCCGAAATGTCCTGACAAAACACTTGCAATAGTGGCGATTATGGTAATTATTACGCTATGTATTACTATTCCATTTCCTTCAGATGGTTTTGTTTTTACTACGAAATAGAATGCTAAGAAAGAAATGGCAAGAGCTATGAAAAGATTGTAAGTATAAGCTAGAAGGAATGGAGAAAAATAGAATACTTCTATACCAACTTTCCAGGAATCTGCCCTACGGGTTATCAAAATTGCCAAAAATACAAATGGAAGAACAAGATATTTTCCGTGGGACGCCCAGTTGAAGAAGGGAATTATAAAAATAAGTGTGATAACGCCTATTACAGCCAGAGAGAATGCTAAGAGGCTTCTCTTTGAGACTTTGATAGCTTCTTTATTGGTTTTTGGCATATTTATTGACGGATGAGTCTTTCTAGTTCGGCATGCTCTCTCGCCAAGTTGTCAAGTTTGTCACTGATATATGTGAGATATTGCATATATCTGTCAGCCTCTGATTGGTAAAGTGCTTCTTTGCTTTCTATATTTTGAAGATGGGACTCTAGTAAGTCTATTTTAGTCCTTATGGTTGCCAACTCTGTTGATATTTTTTCAGAATCGTGTGGA
>DAFN01000016.1:50222-53533 GCA_002495465.1 archaeon UBA55
AATCTACCTTTTATTTTTTTGAAAATTCCGCCTAATAACGCTCTGACTCCCATATTAAAGATTATTCTATTGTGTTTATAAAGTTTTACAGAAGGAGAATTGTGAGATAAAAAGAGATTGTTGAGGAAGTTATTGAAAGTATTCCAAGATTAAGTTTAAGAATTTTTGTGCCTGCGAGAGGCATTAAGTGAAGAGTTAGAATGGCTAGGGAAAAGAAAAAGATAGGTGGAAGAATTTTATTCGAAAGTGTGGTCATCCAGGTGGGGAGTGGCTTTGTTTGATTTTTTAGAGCCGGTTTTTTCATTATATTGACCGACTACTGAAGTATTGAGAGTCTTATATACTTTTTGTCAGGGCGATGAAATATATAGAATGTGAAACAAGATATTGGGTATGGGAAGTGGGTTTTTGAAAGAAGGTGCAATAGAGAAAAGGCTCTACCAAGAGACTATTTTGGGGACTGCCGCGGATAATAATACTTTAGTTGTTTTACCGACAGGTTTAGGTAAGACCTTTGTTGCGGCTCTTCTTGCTGCACAGAGGCTTGGGAAGCATCCAGAAGGTCGAGTTCTTTTCCTTGCTCCGACAAAGCCTCTTGTTGAGCAGCATAGGCGGGTATGGGAAAATGCTTTTAAATTTGGAAAGGATGAGTTTGTGTCGCTGACGGGTGAAATTTCTCCAGAGAAACGGAAGATTCTTTACAATGATGCGCAATTTATTTTTGCAACACCACAAGTTATTCAAAATGATTTGCTGTCAAAAAACCTCGTATTTGAGGATTACTCTCTTTTGATTGTTGATGAAGCACATAGAACGGTTGGTGACTATCCTTATTCATTTATAGCTGAGAAGTATATTGAGGAATCCCGGTTTTCAAGGGTTCTTGGGCTGACTGCTTCTCCTGGGAGTAGAAAGGAGGATATTGAGAGGATTTGTAAAGAGCTTTTTTTGGAAAAGATAGAGTATAGAAATAGGAAACATGTAGATATTGCTCCTTATGTGAGAACGCGAAAAATGGAATGGGTATATGTCGAACTTCCTAGGGAATTTATGCGAATGAAGGATGCCTTAGATAAGGTTTTCAAAGAGAATATAAAAAGTTTGAGAGGAGCTGGTTTGTTAGGAAACAGTAAGTATGTAAGAAAACTTGATTTGTTAAAGCTGCAAGGAAGTCTGGCAAAAGATGCTGCGGAGAATCCTGATTTGTATAAATATTTGTCAATTGTTGCAGGAGCTATGAAAGTTTATTATGCGCAGGAACTTCTGGAAACACAGGGGATTGCCCCCTTACAGGAATATTTTATGAAACTTAAGAATGACCCGACGAAGGCGGCTATGAGACTGAGAATTGATCCAAGAATGAAGATGTGTTTTGCTGAAGCTGAGAGTCTTACAAAGATTGGTTTTGAGCATCCGAAGATGGAGAAATTATATGAGATTATTTCCACAAGTAGTGGACAGGCGCTTGTTTTTGCCAATTATAGAGCCAGTGTTGATAATATTGTGAAATTTTTAGAGGAGAAGGGAATTTCCACAGGGAAGCTCATAGGACAAGTAAGTAGAAGGACGAAGGGGCAAAGTCAAAAGGTTCAGATAGAGCAGATTGATAAATTTAAGGCTGGAACATTTAAGGTACTTGTAGCAACTTCTGTTGGAGAGGAAGGATTAGATATTCCTGTTGTTGAGAGTGTTATTTTTTATGAACCAGTTCCGAGCGCAATAAGAAGTATACAGAGGAGTGGAAGAACTGCAAGGACCTCTCCAGGTAATGTTTACATATTGATGTCGAAAGGAACTAGAGATGAGGCATATTATTGGAGTTCTAAAAGAAAGGAGGATGGGATGGAGAGGGCTCTTGGGGGTATTGATTTGAAACCAGCAGCCCAGAAGACTCTTGAGAAGTTTTCCACTAATACAAATGATAAAGTGATCGTTATAGCTGATTCACGGGAATCTGGATCAGGAATAATGAAGGGATTGTCCAAACTCGGGTGTGAAATTCAGTTAAAGCATTTGGATGTTGCGGACTTTCAACTTTCAGACAGAGTTGGTGTTGAAAGAAAAACTGTTGATGATTTTCTTCAGTCGATTATAGATGGTAGGTTAATGGATCAGGTGGCTTCTCTGTGCTCGGTTTTTGAGAGACCTGTTTTGATAGTTGAGGGGAGCGGATTTTATAATAAAAGGAACTTACATCCAAACGCAATACGGGGGATGATTTCATCAATAGCTATTGATTTCCAGCTGCCGATAGTAACAACTGAGGATGTTTTGGATACTGCAGCTTATATTTACCAGATTGCGAAGAGAGAACAGATTGATGAAAAGCGAGAAGTAAGACTAAGAAGTGGGGCAAAGCCGAGACTTCTTTCAGAAACTCAGCAGTATATTGTGGAAAGTCTTCCAAAGGTCGGACCTTCTCTTGCTAAGAGGCTTCTTCAGGAATTTGGGCAAGTTAGTGGAGTATTTCAGGCGAGTGAGGAAGATTTGATGAAGATTGATAAAATAGGGAAGAAAAAGGCGCGGGAAATACGAAGTGTTATAGAATCTAAATATTCTCTATAATAAAACTGTTTTAATGAAGGTTGAGTAGTCGTTTTCCAATTTTGTGAGATTAGAAACAATTTGTTCTTTGAGGTTTCCAAGAACAGTTCCGAACTCTATTGGCTCCCAGCGCCGACCGGGGCTGGATGCAGAACCAGATTGTAGATCCGCTTCAACTAAGATTTCATAGCAGTGCCATCCAAATTCAAGAAGTTTTCCCCCCTCTGTCTTTAGTTTGGCTGTCTTGCTTGGTTTTGAAGAGGCCTCATTTAAATATAGTGTTTCGAATTCACCTAACCAGTTTTTCAGGGCTTCACCTTGCTCAAAAATAACTTTGTTATCCATCACACCAGTTTCTGGATTCAGTGCGTCTAGTGTAGATTTTTTTATTGACCTTAATTGTGTTTCAAGTTCGCGTGAGTTTGGTGCTGGCATAGTTTGAAAGTGATCTTTTTGATATTAAAGGTTTTGGGAAGATCTTATCGTTTAGAGTAGTTGGATGTTCTGTGAGTGGGACGTCTACTTGAACGGCTACGTGGATATTTGCTTGAATGGCTGTGAGAGCCTGTTCTTCTTCTCTGTGGTCCGCTTCTCTGTGGGCCTCTTCTATTACCGCCCCCATATCTGGGTTTTTGTGATCGACCCCTTGGTATTTGAGCAATTATCTGTTCAAATTGTGGAACCTCTGCTCGAGGTATATCACCTATAGATTCTTGTTTAACTTTTCTAAAATTTTCGTAGTCGCGACTTCCGAGTATGTTTATTAC
>DAFN01000007.1:0-5117 GCA_002495465.1 archaeon UBA55
GGGATTATTTGAACTGCGCGGCAGTCAGATATGTTTACATTGAAGTCAGTTTCCTGATCCTGGCAGGTGAAGATGTCAGGAGGTGTTTTTTTTTCTTCAGGAAGGACTAGAAATACTGAAATTACGAGAAATAAAATAAGTGAGGTAATGAGGATTAGGTTTCCCCGATCTTTGGGCTCTTTATGTTCCATAGGTAGAGAACGCTAGCACTACTTATAATGATTTTGAAAAAAATAAAAAGAAGGGAGAGGGACATAGCCCTCTCTCCCTTCTCAGAGTGTTGTTTATACTTCGTATACAGTCATGCCGTCAAGCTCTGATGCATAGCTGTCAAAGTTTGCAAGGACGTTTGCGGCCTTTGCAGTTCCAGCTCTGTCAGAACCTGCAACAACAACTGCATAGTTGCCGTCTGCGAATGCGTCAGCAACTAGCTCAACAACTCCACCGCCGGCTCCTAGGCCTGCAATGTCTGTTGTTAGCTTACCAGTTGTCTGAAGCTCAGTTACCAGTGTGTTAACCGCTGGACCACCGACAAGCACAAGTGTGCCTGCAGCTTTGTCTGCGGAAGTAACTGCACTGTCAACCTTACCGATTGTTGAAGGTAGAGTTACTGCGACATCAGCACTGAGGCCTCCGCCAACTCTTACATCTTCTCCACCGATGGTTATAGTTTCGCCTGCATTTGCAGTGATAGGTGTTCCTTCAGTTCCTTCTAGCTGACCAATAACAAGTTCACCGTAGGTCTGGCCTTCTGGATACTTAAGAGTAACCAGATGGGTTCCTGCAGCTTCTACGTATGTACCGTATGGTGTGTAGTAGTCTCTTACGGCGGTTGTGTAGTTTGAGCTTCTTGCAACGTACTGTGCAGCTGCTCCATTGAAGTACATATATACTCCAGAAGCTCCTGTAGAGGAGTTATCACTCTGGCCAAACCTATTGTTTGAAGTATTGTACTCAATGGTCATGTTGTACTGCCATGCCTTCTCAGTCAATCTTGGGTCAGACAAGTTTATATGGTGAGCAGTGCTTCCAGCAAGGTTTGTCATCCTAACATTGATGCCCACTGTGTCAGCTGTACTTAGTCTGATGACTGGGGATGTCAAGTTGCTGTAGACAGTTGAAGAACCTGTTTCGTTCCTCCAGTAATAACTGGCTGTCTGGTTAGTTGCAATCCAAAGCTCATCATCAGTCCTTGTATTCCCTGCAGCATCAGTGAACTCAACGAAGTTTCCATCAGGTGTTCTTACCCTGACAACTGATTCAGTTGTTGAACCTCTTCCAAGGTTCTTTGTCTCTGGCTGTAGGTTTACAGTCCTGTATTTAACAGCGTTTCCGTCCTTATCTGTTAGACCGGTGTATGTTGCACCGAACTGTTGATTTGGAACATTTACTGAGCCGCCGTCTGTTAGGATTGGAAAATTTCCAGTCTTTGCAGTATGCGACTGTGATTCGTTGATGGTTATTGAACCAATAGCGTTGGCTTTGGTTGTTGATCCTTTTGTAACAAGCCAGCTTGACTCAGTTCCATCTCCGAACTTCAGGTAGTTACCGTCTGTTAGTTCAAGAAGACCGGCTCCAACAATGGCCTGTACTTCGCCCTCATTAGTTCCAGATGTTGTAACAACAGCGTTCTTTATATAGACCTCGATTCCTGCAACAGTCTCTGTTGTTCCGGAATTTACATACTTAGTCTCTGTTGTTCCTTCATTTGTTAGGGTCATCTTAGCCTTGTAAGATGTTGAACCTGCACCGGCTGAGAATACTCCGCCCATAACGACGTCTACATCAGCAACAGTTGCGCTTGGATTTGCAGATGTTAGAACAAGCTCAGCATCTGATGCTCCTAGCTTGATCTTGGTTCCAGTAACGGATACAATTGTGTACTCCTGACCCATGAACCACATCTTCTCGCCCTGTAGGTCGAGATTACCAAGTTCCTGGCTGTTATCAAATGTCCACTTGTACTGCATGGAACCAGATTCGACAGACATGAAAATCTCGTCATACTGGTCTCCAGAATTGGAGTCAAGTGTGTCTCTTGAAACGTTGAAATCGCTCAAGTCAACGACAAGCTCTTCGTGCCAGTTGTATGTTGTACTGTTAACATATATTGCACCCTTTCCTTTGTGGCTGTAAAGGAAGTCAACAAGGCTGTCTCCTGAAGCGTATGTTTCTCCAGCAAGCTTGTCGCTTGTTGCGGTTGTTGAGAACTCGTACGCTTGTTCAGCGTGGTGGTCAATCTCAACGTGTCTTGTTACACCGTCGGCGCTAGCCTTTAGCGGTGTCAAAGTGACAGTTCCTGCGCCTGTTGCAGTTCCGGAAACCTGCTGGTTACCGGCCCATGCAGTCAGACCCATTGCGGAAACAACGTCAGCTGTTGCTGCGTTTGCTCCTACAACGTATAGCGCACTTACTGCGCCATCAGTGACTACAAGATCATTATAGTCTCCGAGGTCAGAACCTGTCTGAGCTAGAGCTGCACCGGCAAGTGTTGCACCGATCATTACGGCACTGCCGAAAGCTGCTCCAACTTTCTTCCATAGGTTTTGCATATTTTTTTCCTCCTATTTTAGGCGGCCAGTTTCTGCTTTGTTTTTTGTAAAACAAAACAAAAACACAGCCTGTGTTATCATCAGAACACGTAAGTTTAGTATATAAAGGTTTCTGTGAGCCTTTTAGGCAGATTTTCCATTTTTTTCACCAGATTCCAGTCTGTTTATGTGTCCTTTCAGAATAAAGACTTGGTGAGCCAGTCTGTTGACAAGATTTGACACGTCAACGAGTATGTTTTGGGCGTCACCGATAGCGATTCCGACATCCTTCTTATCGCTGTATATTTCGAATACTGATGGTGAATAGAGAAGGGCTATGTGGACCAGCCTTCCGAAGTCCTTTGTGATGAATCTGGTATCCACCATAAGTGAGAAAAAGCCGTCTTTAAATTCCTGCATTTCGTCGTAATCTGTACTGTAGATTTTGACATCTTNNTTCCAAGGCGCTCTACAAGAGCTTCAAGAGTAGAACTTACATGCTCCTTGTTATTACCCTGAACTTCAATAATAATCCCAGCGTTAAACCAGCCGGCATCTTCGATAAGCTCCCTGTGTTTCATTGTGAGCTTCCCTTTGCCGTTTTTCTTTCCTTTCTTGGCTGTTGATTTTTTTGCCATTTGAATGATATAATCTCAACGAATCAGCTTAAGTAGGTAATTATATGCCGTATATTATTGTTGCGGTTGGCGTCATTTTGGAAATTTGTGTAATTTGTCACTTCCGCGCTTATATTATACCAACCAGAAGCTAGAGTCCATGTTGAGCTCACTGTTTTCTGGATTGTGATATTGGTGCTGTAAGGACCGTATTCCCTTGTTTGGTTTCCGACGGTGATTTTTGCGCCGAGATCTGACTCTACAAAAGAGCCGTAGTTTGTGATGACTGCTTTGACTATGAGCTTGTTCGGATTTTTCTTGTCACGTGTTGTGTATATTTTAGATACGCCCATGTCGGAAATGTTTCCAAGTGTAAAGAAACTGGAAAAAGTTTTATTATATAATATAGACTTTGTTTCGTAAATTCCAGGACCGGTCGGCTGCCATATGAATTCTACTGAGGAATCTTCGGAGGCTGTGAACTTGAGGCAGGAGCTTCCGGAGTATCCTATAGTTGATATATTGAGGCACATCGTTGCGTTTCTTGAGGGACCTGTGTTTCGAATCCAGATTCTTGTGCTCGCATTTCCAGATCTGTAAGAACTTGAGCTGTTTATTATATAGAGCATTGTTGAGTTTTTGAAAAGACTTGGAATTGGAGAGCCTGAGACATTTGCAGGCCGTGAAAGATTCAGCAGTCTTGCTATGCTCGGGAAGATATCGTCGTTGTGGCTGAGTTCAGACGAGCTCTTTATGGGGATTCCAGGACCAACGGCGATGAAGGGAACTTTTAGAGTTTTGTCATTGTAGATATCTGAGTGAACCCCATTCCCATACCGGCTTCTGTCCATTCCATGGTCTGATGTTATGATTAAGACTGTGTCATTGAAAACTCCGAGTCTCTTCATCGCATTGTAGAGCTGACCGACAAAGAGATCAGTTTCGCGGAGAGCTGGAAGATAGTCTGAGAATCCTTGGTGGGCGGCGCTGTCTGTCCCCGGCATATTTGCCAGAAGAATAAATTTGTCCGGCCGCTTTTCGAGGATTGAAATTAGGGAATCTTTTACCCATTTGTTTTTTTCAGTATAGGGATTTGAGCCGGAGTAAGAGGAGAGATTGTTTGCAGAGTTCATTGTGATGTTTAGATTTTGGGAAATGTTTCCGATGTGAAGATTTGAATCCAAATAATAGTAGCCATTGTCACTGTCAAAGAGAGCGGCGTCTGTTTTATTGAGGAGCTGTGAGGAATCCCCGTTAGGAAGAACTGCGAGAACGGTCATATTTGAGACGCGGGCAGAATCCATAATTGTATCATTTCTGGAGCTGAGAATCTGAAGAGATGCTGCCCAGTCATAGCGCTCGTCAAAGAGTCCGGTGAAAATTGTGGAGTGAGAGCTAGCGGTTTCCGGGAGGTGGACCTGCATATTTTCCAGAACAAAACCATTTCTGGAGATGCTGAGCATATTTGGAGTATTTTGCTCACTGAAGTAAGTCCAGCCAGCTCCGTCGAGAATTAGGAGTACAAGATTTTTAGGAGTGCCTGGGAAAATATCCTGAGGTACCGTGTGCTCTTCTGTAATTTCTTCTTGGCTTTCTGAAAGATTTAGAAAACCAGTGACAGGCTCGGATATAGGAGGATTTTCTGTATCAGAAGAGCTTTCACTTTCCGGAGCTTCGACGATATTTAAAGGAGGCTCAGTTTTGGAAAGTGTTAGAAAGCCGGTGACTGATGACAGACCTGCTTGAGCCGTATTTTCAGAGAGAAGTAATATACCGGAGCCTGTAATCATTAGAGCTACAGCTCCAATGAATAGATATTTTGAAAGTAGAGACTTGCTTTGACCGAGTTGTGCCGGATGAATTTCCATGCAGAGCTTGGGGCAAAATTCCTTTATATGAAATGGCTAACTAATCTAAGTTAAAGATGCCTCAGTAGCTCAGTTCGGTAGAGCACCTGATTCGTAATCAG
>DAFN01000007.1:5239-8463 GCA_002495465.1 archaeon UBA55
GGACCTCGCGTTTGGACTGCCCCTGCTTTTTCAGCCAGAGTTCCTTTTCAAGCTCTTTGGTCTTCCTTTTGTGGACTTGCTAACTGCCCGACTTTTGGGAGCGGGGCTGCTTGGTCTTGGTTTTGTGTCACTTTATGCGCACAAGAAAGGCCGCGAAGTTTATGATACTCTTTTAACGATGAAAATAGCCTGGTCATTGGTTGCTATATTTGCACTTCTTATTTCGAGACCGATATTGTGGCCAATTGTTGCGATATTTGCGATCTTTTCTGCGACCTGGATATACTATAGAAGAAGAATCAGCTAAGCCAAAAGCGGCTCTTAGTTTTAGTTACTGAACTACTCTCAGTAATTACTGAACCAAGACGGTCTTGGTCAGACACAAAAATGAATATTTTCTCGCTTTCAGGATCTGCGATAGCTCTTTTCATAGGATGACTCATTACCCCCTTGGGAAACTTTTCATAGTACTCCACAGCGAGCTTCCCGGGAAAAGACTCTTTTATGAGTTCCCTGATTTTCGGGCTTCCAGAAAGTATTGCTATCTCAACGTTTCTTCGTGATCCAAATGCTTTTTCAAGGTCCTCAAAAATGCGTGCGGCCTCCCTGATATTTCTTTTGTGACTTGAGCCTCTGAGAAAGAATGTATCTATATGTGCAACAGCCGATTTTTTTCCGGACATCATTATAAGAAGACAAGTTGCTGAGAAGAGGCAGTGAACTGCTCCCTTTTTATTTACTGTAAAATCTATACCTTCATCGGGATCTTTGAGGAGCTTAGGTTCCAGTTCGTCCATTAAGCTAGCCCATTTTTTCCTGTTCTGAATTACCTCTATTTCCATATTATATCTTGGTCGCGAATCTTAATAAGATTATAGGAGGAAGCGTAAGGACTCCAGAAATCCGACTGAGATGAGAGTTACGAGAATTCCAGCGACAAAAACTCCGGCAGCTATTGCGAGCATTGCCTTGCGTCTGTCCATTTCCAGAAAGTTGGCGACAATTGAACCAGTATATGCCCCGCTGCCAGGAAGAGGAATTGACACAAAAATTGCCAGACCGAGATAGCCGTATTTGTCGAGATACTTCTCTGATTTTCTGTGAGCCTTGTGAACTGTTTTTTTGAACATACTTCCGATGTAGGGAAATTTGTATAATTCTTTGAAAAATGTGTTGAAGAGCATGTAAATTACTGGAATTATAATGATGTTTGCACTTGTTGCCACGAGGAAAACTGTAAAGTAGTCTAAGCCGGCCGCTATCCCGAAGGGGATTGCACCACGCAACTCAAGAAAAGGTGCGGCACTTAGGAGAACGATGTAGAGGAAGACCATAAAAGGTATTAAAGTCATGGACTTAAAAGACTTATGGCGAAGGTTAATGGGATTTCTGTGGAAATTGCTGACAGTCTTTTCGAGAAAGCCAGTGGATTAATGATGCGGAAGAAAATCAAGCCACTTTTGTTTGACTTTAGGAGAGATTCAACTATTTTGTGTAGTATACACACCTTTTTCATGTTGAAGCCTATTGATATTGTTTACATCAATTCGAATAAAGTGGTTGTGCAAGTGATAAAAGCGCGCCCTTGGAGAGCTTACTATCCTCAAGAAAAATCAAGATATGTTCTTGAGCTGCCGGCTGGAATGGGAAAGAAATTTACTACCGGAAAAAAGATTACAATTAGTATTTAGAGTGCTTTGGCTTTGGACTTTTTCAGACTTGGTTTTTTAGTAGAAGGTAAAGGAATATTTGCCGGCGTTGCAGCCTTTGCCTTCTCCTTTATTCCGCCAACTACCTGAGAACTGCTCAGTTGAGTCAGATTATTGAGGGTCTTCAATTCAAGATGGAGTCGGTTCATCTCATCGTGAAGGCTTGTTATCCCTGAGCGCATGTCCTTTATTTCCTTCTGGACGATTGTTGAATCTTTCTTCTCCGCTTCGCTCATACCTTTTTTTAAGTCAGTAAGTTCTTTCTTAATTTTTTCCTGACTCTTTGTTTTGGTTTTTGCGCTGACAAGGGCTTTCAGCCTTCCTGTTTCAGGCATATCTGAAAGAAGTTTGTGAACCTGGTCCTTTGTTATGTCAAGCTGCTGGCGCCATCTTCCTAGCGCTTCTTCGTGCTCGTGCTCGAGATTTGACATTTCATTGAGAGTAGTTCCGATATTGTTAAGAGAATCAACGAGAGTTTTTAACTCGCCGACAACTTTTTGATAGTTCTCAACTTTCATAAAGAGTGGGAGTTTTGCAACTTGTTTTTCAGAGAGTTGGGCAGGTTTTCGAGGACTTGGTTTTGAGACTGGAGCAGGGAGTTTTGCAGGAATTTTTGGGACAGGAGCTGCCCTTGGTTGTGGAGCTATAGTTTGAGAAGGTTTTGGCGGCTTAGGAGCTAGAGGAAGGTCTGGAACTCCCAAATCTTTCATAAGTTCATCATCGATAAGGTCTTCCTTTTTCTTCTTGAATTTGTCCAGTAATCCCATAATCAGAGTTTAGAATTATAACTTATAAAGTTGTTGATTACTTTGAGCTATAGTTTGCGCTGTCGCGGTCGTAACTCTCAAAAATTGAGAAAAATATCAGTTCGGAATCGCTGGGGTTGAAAACTTTGTGGAAGTCCCCAGGAGGAATTGTAACAACATCGCCTTTTTTGAAATCAATTTTTTCCTCGCCGACTTGGATTTGTCCTTCTCCGTCGAGACAGAAATAGACTTCTTCAACACCCGCGTGGTCGTGTCCTCTAGTCTCTTGTTTTGCTTTCATTCTTGTCATAGACAGTGTAAGGTGATCTAACTTCATGTCGTACAAATCGTAGCGCTCTGTACTCTTGACGAGATTTGCGACGTCCTTGAATGTATCGAAATTGAATTTCATTTCACTCACTTGTTTCGGTTTTTTGTTATAATACTTTCGCTTTATTTTATTCTTATGAAATAGAGCAGCATGCTTATTCTAACAAGCAGAATGGCAAGAACAATTGAAATTGTTATGAAAAAATTCCAATTGAGAGAAAATCCAATAAGGAGAACAAGAACTATCGCCGCCAAGGAAGAATAGCGGAGTATTTTATTTGCCTTGTTGATATCCATTAGAGAGGATAAGAAGGGGAAATATAAATAGGATGCTGGGTAGATAAATTGCGCTTAGGCGGGGGTGCCGGAGCGGTCAAACGGGCCAGGCTTAGGACCTGGTAGCTTAGTGCTTACGCAGGTTCGAATCCTGTCCCCCGCA
>DAFN01000007.1:8511-33262 GCA_002495465.1 archaeon UBA55
GAATCCTGTCCCCCGCACTATTTTACTCAATGATTAAGTTTATAAATAGAAGACTTTTAAGCGAGATTAAGGTGATAGCTATGTTGGACAGAAAACAGACAGGTTGGCTTTTGGCTTTGATTGGTCTGCTATTCGTAATGCAGGACCTCGGCCTACTTAGCCTAAGAGGCCTTCAACTGTGGAGTCTCATCATCCTTGTCCTTGGACTCGGATGGGAAAACCTCTGCAAGAAGTAAGGTACTTAAAAAATAGGTGAGAGACAAATCTTAATGACCCAATTTTTTATTTTAATAATCGTTTTTATCTAGGACAGTGAGTATTTTTTCAGCCGTCTTTTTTCCGATGAGGGAAGATAGTTTTTCGACTCCGGCTTTCTTTAAGCCTAGTTTATCCTTTATGCCAGCAGTGTATATTTTTCGAGCTCTGACTCGGCCGATTCCTCTGACTGAGACCAGAGGAAGGAGTTCTTTTTTAACTCCGTATTTTAGTCGTCGTCTTAAAGTCAGAACTTGATGAGAATGTCTATCTTTACTTGTAATTCTTGAAATTTCAGAACTTGCGTAGAGGAGCCAGTCCATGATATTTAATTTTCCCCTGAGGACTCCTGGAGGCATGGCGTATTTATCATAGAGAACATCATCGTGAATTTCGTCCATCCATTTTTCGAAAATGTAGGCCTGTTTGAATGCGCGCTCGAGACCGTCTTCTATTTCCAAACTATCCATTGCCGAATATATCTCCTCTTCTTCAGAACGCCGGATTGCTCCGAGGGGGCGCATCTCCGCCGCATTGCAAAGCATTGTAAGCATTAGTTCTACACTGATTTTGTTCTCAGAAAGCATTTGGATTATTTCGAATGCAGTTAGGGGGTCCAAGTAGAGTTGGGCAACTCTGAGCCCGAGTCTTGTGCATCTGAGATTTCCATCTGCGTCATCCTCTATGAAACCCCATTCAAAAAGGTCATCAAGTATTTCGGAGAGTATTGTCTCTAGGTGGCTGACATCAGAGTATTGGAAGGCGTAGAATGTTTTATTGTAGAATTCCACGAGTTTTTCCCTGGACCTCGGAGACTCTGCAATTAGGCCGAGGGTGTGCATTCTCAGGACAGGTGCAACTCCGAGTTTTGAGGAAATTGGCTCAGGCCTTCCTTCAATATAGTGCTCCCAAAGTTCGTCGAACTCATCCTGAGATGAGGCGATTAGTACCGCTTCTCCTTCTGTATCATATTTTGGTCGCCCGGCCCTTCCGAACATTTGGTGAACTTCGAGAACCGGAATTGGCTCCATTCCAAAAGTTCCGTAGCGCTTGTAGTCTCTTATTATGACGCGTTTTCCAGGGAGATTTACTCCGGCGGCGAGAGTTGGTGTTGAGCAGATTGTTTTTATTAGATTTGATTTGAAACTGTCTTCAATTATCTTGCGCTGAGTGTTGTGAAGACCTGCATGGTGGAATGCAGCCCCTCCGCGAACTATTGTTGAAAGGCGGATGCATTGTTTAGTTGGGCTTTCGAGGACGTTTAGGATTCTGTCCGCAATGCGCTCAAGCTCCTTTTTCTCCTTTGTTTTTAGGAGGTGGACAATTTTCTTTGATTGTTTTTCAGACTCAGCTTCTGCTGACCTTCTTGTACTGACGAAGACAAGACCCTGGGCTTCTTTGTTGATTATATCGATTGCCAATGATATTGAGGGAGAGTTGCCCGCTTCTAGTTTCTGATCAGATTTTCCGCTGAAAGATATTTCGTTATTGAAGTAAACGCCTTTTGACAACTTAACCGGTCTGAAGGAAGACTCGACAAGTTTTGAGTTGAGCCACTTGGCAATCTCCTCGCTGTTTTCTATTGTTGCACTCAAGGCAAGGAATTGTGGATTTAGAGCCATGAGTTTTGTGGCAACTATCTCAAGAGTCGGTCCGCGATTTGCAGAATCAATAAGATGGACTTCATCGAGAACAACTATCCCAATTTTGCCTATCCAAGAAGGATGGTGCCTCATTATAGAGTCCATCTTCTCATTTGTCATTATAATTATGTCAAATTTATCAAGCTCAGAGCCAGAGGAGTCTAGGTCGCTTGTGGAAATACCTATATTCACCAATTTTCCGTGCTTCTTTTTGAGTTCTTCATATTTTTCTGATGCGAGAGCCCGGAGAGGCGCGAGGTATATTGCTTTGTAACCTTGCTGGACTTTTGAGAGCATTGCCAGCTCAGCGATGAGTGTTTTTCCGGACGCTGTCGGGATTGCAATTGTCATATTTTCCCCATCAAGAAGTCCTGCTTCAATTGCTTTTTCCTGCGGTTCGTAGAGCTCTCCAATTCCATCTTCCTCAATTATTCTAGTTATAGCGGATTCAATCGCCGGATAACGTTTGGAAATTTCAGAAAGATGCATGACAATATATTTAATTGTGATAGTTGATATCTTTAGCTATGGCAGAGCTAGTTAAGGTTGCTGGAATCGAAATTAAGTCTCTAAAAAAGAACGTGATAGAGGCACAGGAGAGAGTTCTGTCGGAAAATTCCAAAATTTATAAGAGTATTCTTAGATATTCAGCAGAGGAAGAGGGAGAGAAGGTAGAAGAAACTGAAGTTGAGGTTCTTGAGGTCATTTCACATGTGTATAATGGATTGCACGAGCACGATAAAATAAGATCCGAAGTTTTGAAAGTAGCTTCGAAGGGTAGAGGGAAGAACAGAGAATTTTACTGCTACATAACTCCTCATACACATGTTTTAAAGGATGCTGAATTGGAAGGACTGAAAAATTATCATATTCTAAGAATTTTCATAGAAGATGGTGATGTAAAGATCTGGCTATATCTTCATAGAGACCAGAAAAAGAGAGACTCAAGAGAGGAAGATCATTTTATATTAATTTGGGACATTATTAAGAAGAGGTTAGAGAGGGGAGGAATAATTTTCACCCCTGACAAAAATTCTAGCGAATGATATCCGCTGCGGAGGCACCTATCATTGTAGGAAGTGAGACAACGAGAATTAATTTGACTGACTCTGTAAAACTTTGTCCTGGTCCGACTATTCCGAAGAAGGTATACGTTACTGTCACAATCAGAAGTGAGAGAAGATAAAATACGACAAATCTTTTTGGAAGTAGCTTGAAAATTATTTTCTGCTCCTTTATTTTCCTATATTGAGAAAAGTAGAGAACAGAAGCTCCAGCAAATAGTGTGAATAGAGTTATAATAAAAACAAATGCAGGATGCATTGCTCTGGCTCCTTCTATGACAACTTCGTGCCAGGCCAGGGAACTCATCCCAATTATACCACCTATAAAACCGCGGGAAAAGTCTTTGAAAGTGAATTTTTCTATAATTGGATTACTAAGCTTTCTCAGGCCGGCGAGCTCTTTTTCAAATTCACCGAACTCAATCTTTTCCTCTTTCCTCTCAGTTCGGACAAGCTGTTCCAGAGTTTCTATATCTTCTTCAATCTTTTCGAGACCTTTCTGCGTCTCTGTTTTCTTCTTTGTTTTTTTAGCGGCTTTTGGCATGAATACCCCCTTTACCTGTAGGTATAAATCGCTGTATTTCATCCAGCTTTATATTCTTTAGTTTTTCAGAATCTTCCCTTGAAGCCTTTTTTATCCAGGAAACCTTTACCTTTTTTGCAATGTCGCTGGATTTTGTTGGACCAGGAATAATTACAGAGAAATATTTGGATTGCTTTTCGACACTTTTTTCCGGACCCCCTACGACAGCCCAGGTTTTTGTTATGCCGACAGCGATTTTAAGTTCTGTGTTTCTGAAGTAATTTTTCTTACCTCTTATCATGAAAGCCCCTTTTCCTATGTGTTCGCCACTCGGAGCTGATTTTGAGACCTGCTCAGGATTTACCCAGTATACATCGGCAGCTCCTAGACCTCTCTGCCATGCTTTTGAGTAAGATACTGCGAACTCTGCAGTCTCGGAAAGAGTTGTTTTTGGAATATCTTTGCTTTCTACTCCGCTTGTTTTTACGACGCAGAAGGGAGCTCCTGTGACATCGGCGTGGAAAACTAAGTCCTTAGGTTCTGTATGCTTCTTGATTATGATTTCATTGGTCGTTGCGTCTTTTCCGCCTATAACCAGGAAGCCGTCCGAGCTGACGAACCATCGGAATTTTTCATACCATTCTCTTTTTACAGGCTCTTTTAGGACGGGGGCTTCTTTTTCAGCTTCAGTTTTTGCTGATCCAAGATTTTTCTCAGTCTTTTTTATGGATTTGAGAAGACCGTCGATTTTGCCCTTTGATTTCTTGGATTTTTCATAGAGCTCTCCAGCCTTTTCAAACTCGCCTTTTTTGGAAAGCTCATCTGCCTTCTCTCTGAAAGTTTTTGAATCGGTGAAGATTTTTGAGACTTGTTCCTTTTGCTTTTTGAGGATTTTTGACTGGCGAAGCTCTTCCTCACTTATTTCTTCAGAATCGGCAGAGAAATATTTGTCAACAGCTTCATTGAAGGTCTTGAATTCTGATTTCTTTGAATTGCTGACTTTTATTGGATAGGGTCTTCCTTCTCTATTATGTGGTTTTGGGCTTGCGGCTTCTTTTAGAATTTTTTCTATTGTTTTATGAAGTGAGGTGATGTCTTTTTTTATGAGAGAATCGGCTTGAGTAGTTTTGTCTATTTGTGAGCGTGTACAGAGCTCTTCTGCATATTCACCGCCAAAATTAAGTTTAGTCGCCAGGACTTTGACGAGCTCTTTTTTCTCGGAAAGTGTTTCTTCGAGTTCTTTTTCTGAAAGTTTTAAGGGATTTGAACTTTCAGGAGGGAATTTGTAAAGCTCGTGTGGTTTTAGAGTTCTACCCTTCCATTTTTGGCGGCGGAGGGGCATGAGTATTTTTTGTGACTCGTCGAGAAGCATAATATTGCCGTTTCTGAACATTTCGGCGACAAGAGTTCTCTGTTCCTTTCCGCTAAAATGGAAGAGAAATACCCGGTCAAAATCGTGCTGCTCTATGGATTGGAGTTTTGAGTTCCCAATGTGCTTTCTTAATAGCATTGAAAAGCCACTTGGGTTCTGTGAAAATGATGTAGAGTAGTTTGTGAGATAAGCTCCTCCTAAAGTTATTGCGAGAAGATTCTGACCCTGCAGACGAATGTAGATGCTGTCACCTTTTTGATAAATTTTTGAAACTCTCTTTCCTTCCAGATGCTTCAGCTCGGAAACTATAGCAAGCATATCAAGAGACGATAGCTCTTTTTTTGACATTATATTCACTCCGCACGTGGAGTTCTTTTTTTAAAGCCGAGGAACTCCAAGTCATCATCCTCATCATCTTCGTCAGACTCATTGTGAGACTTCTCAAATTTGTCCAAAATAGGTACTGTCTCCTGAAGTTTCTCCTGTAGCAAGAGATTTTCCCACTCATTTGCGGATAAATCTTTCCTTGCGCGGATTTCAGAAAGTGATATTCCGAGCGGCTTCTTTTTAGTCTTCTCCTCTTTTCGTGACTTCATTTCACCAAACTTCATTTTTGCGGAATCTATTTTTTCTTTCATATCACTTGCATCGCCTTCTCCAAGATATTCAACAAGCTTGTAAGTAGTTGATAGCATTCTTGTGCGCTCGTATGGTTCTGTTTTTATAAGACCACGACCGAGAAGGTCTTTGACATAATCGTAAACTCTGTTTCCAAAACGCTGGACAACAACTGACTGTTTTACCGGTTGTTTGAAAGCTATGAAAGAAAGGACTTTTACGAGGGCTCTGGACATATCCATTTGAGGAGCAAAGGCCTTTACCTGGTGAAGATAAGCACTGTCGATATCCATCTTGTACTCTCCCTGATCATGGATGATTTCAAGTGGAGAGTCTCGGGCCCCATATTCGAGAACAAGCTCATCTAGGAGAGGGCGCACATCAGACTCGTTAGCCTCGACTAAGTCAGCAAGTTCTTTTATGTCCATACGCCGCCCTGAGATGAAAAGTGCAGCTTCTAGAGTCTTCTTCATAAGGTTATATTAATAAGAAGCGTATTTCTAATTTACTAATATGAGAGAAAGTGTATTCGTAGCGCTGGAGAGAACTCTACTGACTTTAGTAACTATAAGCCTATTTGTTTTTTTATATGAACAAATTTTGGGAAGTCCCATCCTTCTGGCCGCTTTCGCTTCTTCCGTTTTCATTGTATTCGGACATCCTGAATCAAAAATGGCTTCGATAAAGGCAGTTGTTGGAGGTCAAATGGTTGGTGCAATTACAGGATATGGAGTTTCTTTAGTAATACCTGGTTTTACACCTCTTAGTGCAGGAATAGCAGTTGCGGCTGCAACGCTTTTTATGATATTACTTGGAGTACAGCACCCGCCGGCAGCGGGAACTTCTATGTCATTCGTGTACAATGCAGGAGGACTTAGCTCAGGCTCAAATTTCTGGATGGCAATCGTAGTCATACTATCCTTGAGCTTCCTGAAAATAATATTCAAAGTGGGAGACTGGCTTCTTCACAAGACTGGAAAAGAGTGGTCCAACCTTCATAAATGGTTCAAAGAGAAGGCAAACTAACTTTTTAAAGTTAAAACAAACTATTTATTTAAGGAGTCCTAATCAACAATGAGATGGGAGAATTAGAAGATTTAATACATACTGTCTCCGAGAAGACCGGACTTGGAGAGGATGAGCTTAAGAAAAAGGTCAAAGAAAAGCAGCGGGAGCTCTCAGGCCTCGTTTCTGAAACTGGAGCTGCATACATAGTTGCCAATGAGCTTGGCGTAAAAACAAAAAATCGAGTTATAGAGAGTACAGTTAGAATCGGTGATATACTTCCTGAAATGCGAGCAGTCTCTGTTCTTGGAAGAATAAAGGCAATTTCACCTACACGAGAATTTGTCAACAAAACAGGAGTAAAGGGAAAAGTTGCAAACTTGGAGATAGTTGACAATACAGAAAGCATACGAGTTGCAATATGGAATCAGAGTGATATCGACAAGCTCGAGAGTGGTGAGATAAAGGAAGGGCAGATAATTCAGGTTAAGAATGGTTATGTACGCGAAGGATATCGAGGCGGTTTAGAAATAAGTATTGGAAATAAAGGAAAACTTATTGAGAATCCTGAGGATGTAAATGAGTCTGAATTTCCTTCGGAAGATGAGTTTACTTCAGCAGTTGAAATTGGGAAAATAGTTCCTGATTCTTCTGTTAATGTTGTTGGAAGAGTAATACGAAATTTTGGTGTTAATGAATTTGAACGCGATGGAAGAGCTGGAAAAGTTGCGAATTTGGTGATAGGCGACAAGTCAGGAACAGTTAAGCTTGTTTTGTGGAATGAAAAAGCAGAAGAGTCGGTTGAGCTTGGTGTTGGAGACTTTGTAAGAGTCGGAAACGGCTTTGTGAAACAAGGACAAGAAGGACTTGAAGTGCAGGCAAATTGGGGAACGACACTGGTTAAAAACCCAGAAGGAGTGGAAGTTCCTGATGCTGACGATATAATCTATGAAGGCAGGGGTAGCTCTAATAACGGAGCTCCGAGAGAGAATGTTGAAGTAAAGATTTCTGAACTCAAGGAAGGAGATAAATACAGACAGGTGCGGGGTGCGATAGTAAATGTCTTTGGAGAGAATTTTGTCCACCTTATGTGTCCTGAATGTAATAAGAAAATAAGAGAGGGTCAGTGTGAAAAGTGTGGCATTATAGAAAAACCTAATAAACTACTAATTATAAATGGAACTATAGATGATGGGAGCGGGACAATATCAGTCTCTTTCTTTAGAGAAGCAGCAGAAAAATTAATAGGAATTTCCTCAGACGAAATAAACAGTGCTTCTGTAGACATAGCAGCAAAAGTAAATGAGGCACTCGGAAAGGAGATTGTCATTGAAGGCTCTGTTAAGAGAAATGACTATATGGACAGGCTTGAACTGAACGCATACGATGTGAAAGCTGTTGACGCTGTGCAGGCAGCAGAGAAGATGATTGGAAAGATATGAGGTAATGGAAAATGGCAGAAGAAAAAATAGAGGAAACTGAAGAAGTGGAAGAAGAGGCTCTGGACGAGAAGGAAGAATCTTCGGCTGAAGAAGCACCTGTAGAGGAAGCTGAGGAGTCGGAAGAAGCTACTGAGGAAGACTCTGACGAAGATGATGAGATAGATAATGACTCGGAAGAGGATGAAGGAGAGGGAAGTCTTGAGGATCTTGAAGGAATTGGACCTGCAACAGCTAAGAAGTTAATGGATGGAGGATATACAACAATAAAATCCGTTGCAACCGCAGCAATTGGAGACATTACGGAGGCTGCTGAAATAAGCGAGGCGAAGGCGAAGAAAGTAATCACACTTGCAAAGGAAAAATGTAATATGGGTTTTGAGTCTGCTGACAGACTTCTCATTAAAAGACAGGATATTGGAAAATTAACAACCGGTTCGGAAACTTTTGACACCCTTCTGGCAGGAGGTATGGAAACTCAGGCGATAACAGAGTGCTATGGAGAGTGGGGTTCTGGGAAGTCACAAGTTGCAATGCAGATGGCTGTAACAGTTCAACTTCCTGTTGATAAAGGGGGTTTAGATGGAGAAGCTCTTTTCATTGACACCGAGAACACCTTCAGACCAGAGAGAGTTGTTCAGATGGCGAAGGGAATGGGAATTGATCCTGATGAAGCATTGAAGAAAATTCATGTTGCCAGAGCATATACATCGGATGACCAGATGCTTATGACGGAGAAAGCCGCAGAGATGGTTAGAGACTCAAATGTCAGAATTGTGATTGTGGATTCACTAACTTCGCTTTTCAGATCGGAGTATGTTGGAAGAGGAACACTTGCAGCAAGACAGCAGAAACTAAATAGGCATCTTTCTACCCTGCATAAGTTGGCTGATCTGAACAACTGTGTAGTTTACGTTACAAATCAAGTTATGTCCAAGCCGGATATGTTCTTTGGAGATCCAACTAAGCCAATTGGGGGGCATATACTCGGGCACAGTGCAACGTTTAGGATTTATCTTAGAAAAAGTAAGGCAGGGAAGAGAATTGCTAGACTTGTTGACAGCCCGAACCTTCCTGACGGGGAAGCTGTGTTCAAGGTAACCGAAAACGGTCTGGAAGACTGATGTTAAAAAATTCAAAAGGACATCTCCGATTAGGAAATATAATTCTTAGCGTAGTAGTTTTGATTTTTGGGGGAATTCTTTTTAGCCTTGCTGGAAAGATACGAGTACTTAGTCCGAACATTCTGGCAGCATTTATTTTGGTTGTTGTCGTAGCACAGATAATGAATGTTCTGATAAATGGATTTATGACACACGACCTCATATCGATAGTACCGGTGACATTGATTTCATTGTTTATTTTGAAAGCCGTGTTTTTTGGAGGAGATGCATTTGGGAGCTTCTTAATCGGAAATGTGCAAGTTGTAATTATCTTGCTTATCGGGTTTGATCTTTACAAAACGATTACCTGAGATCTTTGAGCTTTCCAAAGTAGAATGGCTTGTCAGCAACAACGAATATCTCAAAATTTTCTATTCCTTTTTCCAGGAAGGGGGATTTCAGAGTATAGTGAAGAACGTCTGTACCCTCTGTAAGTAAGAAAGAAGAGGGCTGAACGATGAGGGTTTTTCTTTTCCACTTTCCTTTGAGATAGCATTTGTAGGTTTCGCTGACATCACCATCGCTTAGTTTTACTGCAGGGTGGTCGTGACCGATTATTATTGATTTGACTCCTTTTGGAATTTCTGGAATTTCGTGACCGTGTGTTATGAAAATATCTCCTAGTCGGAAGCTATCGACAACTCCGACTCCTTTCTTTTTTGTAATGGAGCTTAGGACTATGTCATGGTTTCCTTTTACTAGAATGAGATTTTTGCAGAAGCTGGATAAAAAATCTATTATTCTAAGAACGTCTTTCCACTCCTGCCGTGAAATTCGTCCGAATTCATGTTTTAAATCTCCATTTACAATTATTGTGTCAAGTTCTAGGTCATTGAGGTCTTTTGAAAGACGCTCCTTTGTATCTTCAAATTGTGTGAATGGGACGAGAATTCCTTGGGAGATTAGATTTTCTTCGTAGCCAAGCTGTAAATCAGAGATTATGGCAGCCTTGTGTTTTGGAATATATAGGGCCAGACCTTTTATTTCTATGTCATTTGTTAGGTTCATATTTTCCTATCCTATCGAGAACGGCTTTATGCATTCTTCTTATGAACTCGAGTTTGTCCTCCATTTTTATTACATCCATGTATCCGCGGGCAATGAGATTCAAGGAAAACGGGCTTGGAACATCTGTCGCTATTATTTTCACCGCGGTCTTTTTCGAGTGCAAGTTTCTTAGCTCATTTTGAGCGTTTTTTATGTCCATTAAATCCTCAAGGACTTCTCGACGAGCCTCCTCCAGGATTGGGAAATTATCAGAGATTCTTTTTACTGCTTTAAGAAGAATCATTGCACTTACCTGCTGTCTTCCGGCGGATTTTTTACGGCCTTTGTAAGTTCTGAGTATCATTAGTGAACGACCAGCGCAGTGTCTGAAACGGCGCTTTAGGATTTCTGTTGAATCTATTGCTTCAGTGAGAATTTTTCTGATGTTTTGAGGAGTCACTGCTTGGAATGCTCTGAGGACTTGTAGTTTCCCTTTATCGGAAGTTATGTAGAAACCATTATCCGTGAGATTTATGCTAACTCCTCTCTTGCTAATTTTTGAAAGTTCGTAAGCTATTGCTCTCGAGAGAGCATCATTTACGCGGCGACCGTAGAGGGTATGAAAAATAACGTACTTTTTGTCCGAGAAACCGCTATAGAATTCTATAACCATTTTTTTGTCGTGGGGAATTTCAGCATAGAGATGCTGTTCCCGCATGTATTCGTAGATTGAATTTGCAGCGAAATCATCGATATAGAGATGTGTGTGAAGGAATTTTTTGATTTCCGTTTTTGATTTTCCAGAGACAAGAAGTTCCTCCATTTTTCGGCGGAGTTTTTGGATGTCTACGGCGAGGTCATAACTTAGGGGAAGCATTTCTGAGAACCAGCTCGGAACTGTAGGAACTCTGCCAGGAGCAGGAGATACCTGGACTGTCATTCCGCGGGCGAAGTTAAACCGATAAGTTGAGCCCCCGAGGACGAAAATATCTCCTTTTTTTATTCTCTCAAGGAAAGATTCATCAAGGGAGCCTATATTTTGGTCTTTTACTTTAACGATCAGGAAAGATTCATCAGGAATTGTACCGATGTTTGTGCTGTAGAGAACTCTTGCAAGCTTTCCGCGGCGGCCAATCATATTTGTTTCGTGATCCCACCATATTTTTGCGTAAACGTGCCTCGCTTCCAAGCTTACATATTCTCCAGCGAGATATCCCAAGACTGATTCATATTTTTCCTGTGGAAGATCTTTGTAACAATAAGAACGTTTTATCATCGAGAAAAGATTCTCTGAATGTTGTTTCTCAGTTATTGCTTCTCCATAGATATGTTGAACGAGAACGTCTAGACAATTTTTCGGTATGTCAATTTTATCTATGTGACCTTCCACAGCATTTTTTAGAATTACTGAACATTCGACAAGATCGTCTCTATCCATCACAATGAATCTGCCTTTTACTGTGTCATGGAGTTTATGTCCGGACCTTCCAACGCGCTGAAGTGCTCTAGAAACTGATTTTGGCGAGCCAAGAAGGATTACAAGATCTATGTAACCTATATCTATTCCAAGTTCAAGTGAAGTTGAACAGACGACTACCTTGAGCTCTCCATTTTTTAGTTTACTTTCTATTTCGTGGCGGTGCGTTTTTGAAAGGGAAGAGTGGTGGGCTCCGATATTTTCTATATATTTCTTAGGGAAGTTCTGTTTTAAGTGATGTACAACTCTTTCCGTAGCACTTCTTGTGTTTGTGAAAATTAAGGTAGTTTTGTGTTCTGATATTAATTTGTCGAGTTTGGTGTAGAGACCTTCGTGAAGATCTTGCTGAGTTGCGTCGATAATATTTTCAACCGGACAGGTTACTTTCAAATCTAGTTTCTTGATAAAACCTGAATCAACTATATTGCAGGGTCTTTGTTTTCCGTCTTCAAGGCCGACAAGATATTTTGCAACCTCATCCAGAGGTGATACCGTCGCGCTTAAGCCTATTCGAGTAAACCTTCCAGAAATATTCTGAAGGCGTTCCAGGCTCAATGATAAGTGAACTCCCCGTTTATTTGGTGCCAGTGAATGTATTTCATCAATAACGGCCCAGTCGACACCCCTAAGGAGCTCTCTGAACTTTGGAGCGACAAGGATGAGGGAAAGACTTTCAGGGGTTGTTATGAGGATGTGAGGTGGTTTTTTCAGCATCTTAGAGCGTTCATACTGACTTGTATCTCCTGTTCGGACAGCAACACGTACGCCAAGGTCTTTGCCGGCGAGTTTTTCTAGTTCTTCCAAGGGTTCTTTGAGGTTTTTTTCTATGTCATTGTTAAGAGCCTTGAGAGGAGAGATATAGACACAATAAACCCTGTCTTCGAGCTTTCCTTTCTCTGATAGCGTTATTAGCTCGCTGAGAATGGACAGAAATGCACTTAGTGTTTTTCCTGAGCCAGTTGGAGCAGAGATTAGGGTGCTTTCTTTGTTGTGTATGTTTAGGATGGCGTGGCTTTGTGGAGGTGAAAAGTTCTTGAATTTTCCAGTGAACCAAGAGCCCACTAGGGGATTCATTTTCTTTAGAATTGCCTCGTCCGAATACTCTTTTGTCTCCCTTTTTAGGATTTCAACCCACCTCAAAGGGCTTATAGGTGACGGTTTTAGTTATATAGCTTTCCACCACAGACCATATATAATAAGCTGATTTAAGCAAATATATGGAGATATATCAGTTTGAAAAGGGTCATCTGAAAGAACGGACTAAGATTGACCTGAAAAACCCGACATGGATAGACCTGAGAGATCCTACGGATGAAGATATTTCTGTTGTTTCAAAAAAGTTGGATATACCGGGATTCGTTCT
The DNA here is from genome assembly GCA_002495465.1 of archaeon UBA55. Lineage (GTDB taxonomy): Archaea > Undinarchaeota > Undinarchaeia > Undinarchaeales > Undinarchaeaceae > Undinarchaeum > Undinarchaeum marinum. Next base: position 21,421 of record DAFN01000007.1, read on the forward strand.
TAGAAGCTACAAAGAAAGTTACAGACCCCGGGTTGAAATTTACCAAGATTACACAATTGTGAATGTCAAGAGTCTTGCAACGAAGAAGATTACTCCGATGAAATCCCTGCGAAAGAAGCAGATAACTTTTTTCATTTCAAAGAAATTTGTTCTTACAATGCACAAGGGTGCGAAAGAAATAGACAATATAAAGGAGAAGGCTTTAGCTAAGGAGAATTCGAAGAGCTTCAAGAATCTAAACTTTCTTACCTACTCTATACTTGATGAAGTAATAGAGGGATTTGGACCTATCCTTGAGAGTATAGATGATCATGTTGATAGGTTGCAGGATCTTATATTTGCAGAAGCTAAGCAAGAGCATTTAGAGGAACTTTTTGACCTCAAAAGAACTATGGTAAAATTCCATAAAGTTCTGTGGGCTCAGAGAGAGGCTATGTTCACGATTAGTAGGGGGGCACCAGGTATTGACCCAGACAATGTTATGTATTTTAGAGAGCTTTATGACAGCATATTGTATGCTGTTGACAGAGAAGAACTTTTGAGAGAAATGCTTGCTGAGATTCTGGATTCGTATCTTTCTGTTGTGTCAAATAATATGAATGAAGTTATGAAAGTACTCACAGTCATAGCAACTATAATGCTTCCTTTGACGCTCATAACTGGGATATATGGTATGAACTTCAGGAATATGCCGGAAATTTATTGGGAATATGGATATTACATTACTCTTGGAATTATGGCAACACTTGGAATATCTATGTGGATGTATTTCAAGAGACGTGGATGGGTATAGATGGTAGAAAAGCAGAAATTAGAAGAGCAATTACTCAGTCCTGATTATCTTGAAAGTGATGAGTGGAAGCTGATAAAGAATGTAGAGGATTATTCTAAAGACAGACTGAACACAGTTGCCCATGGATTTGATCATACCCAACGAGTTTTTCAGAACTCATTGATAATAGGGCTTACAGAGCATGCTGATCTTCTGACTTTGCTTACAGCAGCGCTCCTTCATGATGTAGGACGGGATATTGAGATTGCAATTGGAGCAGATCACGCTGATGCTTCTGCCCATGAAGCAAAAGACTTTCTCAAATCAGTAAACTTCCCTGCCCCTAAAATAAAGCGGGTTTTTGAAGCAATCCACGGGCACCGATCTTCGAGAGAAGGGGACCAGGGATTTCTTGAGTCCAGAATATTGAGTGACGCAGACAAAATAGATTCTCTTGGAGCAATAGGAATAGCCAGAGTATTTACTTTTGGCGGGAAAATAAACAGGGATGTTCAGGAAACAATTACCTATTTCAAAAAAAGGCTGGATAAAGTTATGGAGCAGCTACATACAGACAGAGGAAAACGTATGGCAGAGGAGAGATATAATTACTGTATTGACTATTTGAAGAGAATTGAGAACGAACGAACGAATATAAAATGAAAAAGATTATTGCAGTTACTGGAATGCCGGGGGCGGGGAAAACTCTTGCCTGTGAATTCGCAAAAGAAAGGGGCTACACTGTTTTTTATGTAGGAGGACTTACTAAAGAGGAGCTTGAGAAGCGCGGTCTTGAAATAAATGAGGTGAATGAGAGGGAAATTCGGGAAAGTTTGCGAAGAGAATTTGGGATGGATGTTTATGCGCAGAAGATTTCAGAAAAAATCGATAAGTCTGATGAGGAAGTTATACTTCTTGACGGAGTAAGGAGCTTTGAGGAGTATGAATTCCTGCGAAACAAATATGGAACGGATTTTTTGATGCTTAGTATAGTTGTCTCACCTGATTTGAGATATGAAAGGCTTATGAGCCGTGAGTTTAGGGGTTTGACTAAGGAGGAGTGTATAAGCAGGGATATGTCTGAAATACAAAATATTAACCATGGTAACACGATAGCGATGGGAGACCACTACATTGTGAATGGCGGAAGCGACAAAAGCGAGTTTAAGGAGAAGGTAAATGCTGTCCTGGACAGTGTTGTGGAATCATAAGAAACTTTATAAGGAAATAAGTTATAGCAATAGGAGGGAGTAAGATGGCAAGAATTCCGTTTAAAGAAGTTCAAACAAAGACAGTTGTTTCAGAAGGCGGTAGGATGTTTGGAAAAGTCCTTGACATAACTGTAGATGTAGGAACTGGAGAATTAATCAACCTTATAGTTGAACCAACTAAGTATATATTGGCACATTTTGAAGATCTTGTAAGAGATAAGAAGGGTAGGATTCTTTTGCCTTTCAGCGCAGTGACTGCAGTTGGAGACTTCGTTCTGGTAAATGAGAACGACGTTCTTTAAATTAAGCCTTTAGAGTTCTTTCTAGTATATCACTGAGGACTTCTTTTTGCTGTAGACCAGTGAGCTCTTCAATTATCTCGCCGTTTTTGAATATTTTTATGCTGGGAATACCCATAACTCCATATGATTCTGCGATTGCTTTATTTTGGTCAACGTCTATTTTGTAAAATTCTACCTTATCTTTATATTCTTCAGAAAGCTCGTCAAGGATTGGTGAAAGAATCTTACAGGGACCGCACCAAGTTGCGAAGAAATCGATTAAAATTGGTGTGGATTCTGGAGCTTTGAGGACTTTTTCTGTGAAATCTGCCTCTGAATCTATTGAATTTATCATAATAGACTCTTTTAGGGGAAATTTTTTATATGTTTTTCCTAAAAGGGGTATATGAGCGAATTAAAGGAGAACATATTTTTGGATCGTTGTTTTGTAGCAGTTGACATTGATGAGGAAGTCAGAAATAGACTTTCTGAAGTCCAGAATAATTTTTCTGACCTTGGACTTAAAATGATAAAGCCTGAGAATATGCACATAACTCTGCGCTTTCTTGGAGATGTTGACTCTGAAATTGCAAAAGAGGATATGCGATTTTTTGATGGCTTTCCGGAATTTGAGATTTCCGTAGTAGGTCTGGGGAACTTTCCGAGGATTTTGTGGGCCGGTGTTAAAGATGGAGCAAACGAGTTAGAGGAACTCAGCCAAATAGCTAAGAAAATTTCAGTGGGAAATGTGTATACGGAGTCAAGCAAGTTCTCTGCGCATATAACAATTGCAAGAGATATAAATGGGGCAATAAAAACAGCAGCTGAGGATATTGAAGAAATGAAAAATATGGATTTTGGTAGATTTTCTGTAAAAGAAATAAAACTACGGAAAAGCTCTCTTTCGGCAGAAGGTCCCCTTTACTCTGATATATATTCTGTCCGTACTATGTCTGCCAAGTCCTGAGTGTAATCATTGAGTTTGATTAAATTATGAATTATTGGTGCTATATCTTTTGATTCTGAAATTTTGTCGTATTTTATATTCTTTCCGAGAGATATTGCCTCAAGGGCAAAGAGTTCTTTCTTTTTGAAAAAACCCCTGGATGCCATCTGATGCATTTCGTAAGAGTTTTCCAGATAGTTAAGAACTTGCGTTTGCCTTGGAAGTTTTCGAAGACTTAGAAGGGACTCTGCGATAGATTGCAAGCTATCCCCCATCTGCTCTATGAATCTTGCAACAAGCCGATAATCTATGCAGTCAGGGGCGGAAATCTTTTCATGATCCATCAAGCTCGGTGTTTCAAGAACTTTTCTTATCTGTCTGACAACAAGGAAATACAGGCGATTTACTTCCTCATCCCTCTGGGCAACATCTTTTAACAGGGTTTTTGAGCCGGTTTTTAGAGATTTAAGTATATCTTTATGCATTACGGAAACTATTGTGTACATTCTTCTGACGGATTTTGAAATGGATATTTCGGACGGGTTGAGAAGATTATGTATGACTATTGTATTGGAAGCTTCCTCCATTATCTCGTATCCTAGAAGGAAGCGAAGTGTGTTTTTTAGTTCTTTTTTTCGTTTTTCAAGTGGTTCTTTTCCGTCAGAAACTTTTACAATATCGTAGCCCAGTAAATATTTCTCCAAAAGATGGCGTTCGACGTTTGGACCAGCAAAGATTTCTGTTTCAGAAAGCGTCTTTGGATTCTGCTTGCCTATCCTCACAGAAAGGGAGCCGTCTCCATTCTCAGACAGTAAAAGGCTTGAGCCCTTACTAAGTTTCTGGCGAACTATCCATTTCTTTGGAAGTGAGACAATGTAAGTAGAGCCCCCCGTTTTTTGTATTTTTCTTACTTCTGCCATTAGACAATATATTCAGGAAAACTATATTCCCTATATATTTTAAGGGTTTGCACAGGTATATAAACGCAAAATTCCAGTTCACTAAGGATGGCAGTTGAAATTGTAGAGATAGGTGGGAAGAGGATAACTATAGTAGGAACTGCTCATGTTTCCAAGAAAAGTATTATTGAAGTTAAAGAAGTTATAGCGAAGGAGAAACCTGATTCTGTTGCAATTGAACTCTGCCGAGGCCGTTATGAACAGTTAATAAGCGGAGACGGCTGGCAGGATATGAAGATTAATGAAATTTTGAAGAGTAAAAAGTCCCACATGCTTTTGTTGCATCTTATCCTGATGAATTTCCAGAGGAGGATTGGAGATGAGCTAGGAGTAAAACCGGGAGAAGAGATGTTAGAAGCTGCTAAGTCAGCTGAAAAGATTGGAAGTAATGTTGTTTTTGCAGACAGACCAGTCGAAATTACAATGCAGAGAATGCTATCGATGATGGGGACTAGGGAAAAGATGAGGGTATTGTTCCATCTTTTAGCTGGAATGTTTGAGACTCAAGTCGATGAGGAGCTGATAGAGAAGATGAAGGAGAAGGACGTTATTACTGAGGCAATAGAGACTTTGAGTGGTATTGCACCTTCAGCCAAGAAAGCTCTTATTGATGAAAGAGACTCCTATATGGCTGCGAGGATTCTTGAAGCGAAGGGAGACAATATTGTTGCGGTTGTTGGGGCTGGTCACGTTGAAGGGATACGAAAACTTCTTGAGAGAGGTGTTCTTGTAAAGGTTTCATCAGGACCAAAAACTCAGAAAAAAAGAATTAGCAGACTTAGAATTGTGATGTACGCCATACCAGTTTTGTTTTTAGGAATGATTGGATATGGACTATATACCGGAGGCGCTGAGCTGACTCTGAGGCTCTTGCTATGGTGGTTTTTGATAAATGGAACTCTTTCCGCGATTGGGACAGCGGCTGCGCTTGGACACCCAATTACAATTATCACAGCCTTCCTTGCAGCTCCATTTACATCTCTGAATCCTATGATTGCGGCCGGCTGGGTTGCTGGATATGTTGAAGCTTTGGTAAGAGTTCCAAGAGTTCGTGATTTGGATGGTCTTGGGAAGCTTAATAATTGGAAAGGCTTTTGGAAAAATAGAGTGACAAGAATACTTCTTGTTGTTGTGCTTGCGAATTTGGGAAGCTCCATTGGAACTTTTGTGGCCCTTCCTTATCTCTTAACCCTACTTAGTTAGATTAATATTTTAACTTGGGATTTTCTCGAAAACTTATGTTTGAGATATTACTATTTGCTGTTCTAGGTTGTTTTCTCGGGACTTTTACTGGGCTTGTTCCAGGAATTCATACGAATACGCTTGCAGCAATTATTGTAGGACTTGCACCAGTCTTGTCCAAATTCGACCCACTTTCAATTGCTGCTCTTTTGATGTCCATGGGTGTCGTTCACACTTTTCTTGATTTTATTCCGAGTATACTTCTTGGAATTCCGGAAGGAGAAAGTGCTCTTTCTGTTCTCCCTGGGCATTCACTCTTGATGGAAGGGCGTGGAATTGAGGCGATTAGATTGACTGCATTTGGGAGTCTTTCTGCTCTTTTGATAACACTTATTTTGTTTCTTCCAGCCTTGCTGTTTATGTCTGCAGTCTATCCTTTTGTGCAGGGAAATATCCTATGGATCCTTATAGCAGTTGTTGTGCTGAGTATTTTCTCTGAACAGAAGATATTTTCAGCCGCAGCTATCTTTCTCATTTCTGGTATTTTTGGATATTTTACATTAAATGGAGTAGATGGACTTATTTTTCCAGCACTTTCAGGAATGTTTGGAATTAGTACGATGCTGATTAGTTTGAAGAGTATGGCTTCTCCACCTGAGCAGGAGACTTGTAAAACGAAACTAAAAGGAGGGATGATGGCCAGTTCCCTTCTTGGAGCGGTAGCCGGGATGTTAGTTGGAATATTACCGGGTATTGGTGCTGCTCAGGCGACCTTTGTGGTTCAGAACGTGAGAAAAATGGAGAGAGAAGATTTTTTGGTTTCTGTTTCCGGAGTGAACACTGCAAATATTATTTTCACGCTTGCGGTCATGCATACAGTAGGGAAGATGAGGTCAGGTTTGGTTATTGCAATAAAGGATATTTTTCCAGATATTGCATTAGGAGATATTTTTGTGCTTCTAGGAGTTATTCTTTTTTCAGGAATTGTGGCATACTTCCTGCAGGTGAAAATAGGTGAATTTGCTGCGATGCACCTAGGAAAAGTTAGTGGAAGTTTCTATAGAAAATTGACAAGTGCAGTGATATTACTTATTGTAATTCTAGTTTTTATGATGACTGGATTCCTTGGACTTATTATTTTGCTTATTGGCACAATAATTGGTCTCTTTCCACCAAACATTGGAGTCAGAAGAGCTCAGTGTATGGGCTTCTTTCTGATACCGGTTTTGTTGTTTTATAGTAATCTATAAATATATAGTTAGAAGATAAGTTGTGAGTTGTGGGAAATGAGTAAAGAAGACATAATTAGAAGAATTAATAAGATTGAACAAGAAGGTTCAGAGAAGATTTTATCAGCAGAGACTGGGAAAGAATTAAAGCTTGCCGAAGCTGAAAAGTATTCTTCTGGACTTCTTGAGAAATTTCATGAAAATTCCGCCGTTTACGCACAGGAACGCATTGATACCGAGAGAAAAAACCAGATGAAACGAGCAAAGAGGTCTCTTTCGGCCGCGGAAAAAAAAGCTGCCAAGCTTGAGGAATCTGCAAAGAAGAAGATGACCAAGGCGGTAGACTACATTTTTAAAGACTTTATGAGGGTTTGATTTATGATAAAGACCCCAGAAAAGATGTGCAAGGTATCGATTGCTGGTTCTAAGAAAGTTTTAGAAGATACCATAAAAATAATGCACGAGAGAGGTACTGTGCATCTTGTGGACTATGCCATAACAAAGAGTGAAAAGGAAGGTGGTGTTTTTTCTATTGGAAACTCATTCGAACGGGCAGATGATCTTTCAATTGCTCTTGTAAAAGCGAGATCACTTATGAGAACTCTTGGAGTTGAAAGAGTCACTTCAGCGACTTCCATGCAGGAGAGTGAGAAAATAATTGAAAAGCGAATTGACTGGCTGCATTCTGTTGTTTCTGGACTTTTAGATGGAAAAGAAGAGACAGAAGAAGAGTTAAGAGAAATTGAACGGGCGAGAGACGCTCTCCATTTCATTGAAATGCTTGGGATTGATATAGATATTCTGAAAGAGACTGAAGAACTTTCTATGTATAAGGGCTTTGTAAATAGCAATCCTGAAAGTGTTTTAAAGAGTGTAAGTAAAAAGTTTGAGCTTTTTTCTGAAAAGGCCGGAAAGGAGGTAGCCTTTGTCGTGTTTATTGAAAAGGAGAAGGGTAATGAGGCTCTTGCAGGCTTGAAGAAACTGGAGTTCAGAGATATTGAATTTCCAGATAATTTTGAGAAATATGGAACACTCGCAAAGCTTGAAAAAACCGCTAAAAGTAGTGAACTGGAACTTATAGATTTGCAAACAAAGATAGCTAGATTTGGGCGTGTTGAAGGAAAGTTCCTGCAAAATTCTGAATATAATTTGAAGAGATCAAGTGAAAAGGCAGAAGCTCCACTGAAGTTTGCAGTTAGTGATAATTCTTTTGTTATAGAAGGCTGGATACCACAGAGGAAGTATTCTTCATTTGCAAACGCACTTGAGACAGAACTTAAGGATAAAATTCACGTGGAATGTGAAGAGGCCTCAGATGAATCGCAGCTAAGTCCTCCGACTGAGCTACAGAATCCTGAACTGATCAATTCCTTCGAGTTTTTTGTAGATTTATACTCAAAACCAAGCTATAAAGAGATTGATCCGACAAACTTTATTTTCTTTACATTTCCTCTATTCTTTGGGTTTATTTTGGGAGATGTTGGATATGGAGTGATTACACTTGCCTTGTTTTATGGTGCTAAGAAAATTCTGACAGGCAAGGAAGCGCATAGCCTTCTGAATGCTCTCATGTTAGCCTCACTTGCGACCATCATATTTGGATTTATATTTGGAGAGTTTTTCGGATACGAACCTTACCATCCTTTGCTGGCTAGGGCTCATGAGGTTAATATGATGTTGACTATATCTGTTATTGTTGGAATAATTCATATTAATCTTGGATATTTTCTTGGGATGTTAAATGATTACAGGCAGAAAGGTGTTGGATATATGATTAAACACACAGGAAGTTGGGTTGGTTTTGAGATTGCGATCCTTTTAGTTATTTTAGAAATATTTGGGAAGCTAAGTTTTGTGTATTCTACTTACCTAGTTTATGGAGCTCTGGCGGCCTCAGTAATTCTACTTTACATTGGACATGGTATTATTGGAATTATTGAAATTCCTTCAGTACTAAGTAATATTTTATCTTATACCAGATTGTTTGCTGTTGGCTTGGCATCAGTAGCTTTGGCTATTATTGTTAACGACTTTGCAGGCGCTGCATTTGTCTCTGGTGGGTTTGGATATGTGACTGGTGTTTTAATTTTGGTCGTCGGGCATACTATTAATATAGCGCTTGGAATTCTTGGTGGATTTTTGCAGTCTCTGAGATTGCACTATGTTGAGTTCTTCACAAAGTTCTATAAAGGAGGAGGAGAAGCTTATCTTCCGTTTGGAGATTAAGGGAAAAAGAATAAATATGATAATGAAAGAGCTAAGAGCACAGGAGGTGAAAATATGGCAGTAGATATTGGTACAGGACTTTTGGCCATTGGTGCTGGTCTTGCTGTTGGTCTATCTGCAATTGGAGCAGGTATTGCAGAAAAATCTATTGGTGCTGCAGCAGTTGGAGCAATAGTAGAAGACAGAAAGAATTTTGGTGTAGCATTGTTATTTACGGTTATACCTGAAACAATTGTTATTTTTGGGCTTGTTATTGCAATAATGGTATTGCAGATAGCAACTGCTTAAGACATGGGACTTAAGGAAGTAGAGGAAGAGATTCATCAGAGAATTGAGTCTAAATCTAAAGCCATAGAGAATCTAGGGGGGAAGGAAGCCGACTCTATAATAGCTGAAGCACGGGATAAAATAAAGAGTTTGACAAGTGAGAGAAATAAAAGTATTGAGAATGTAATTAGGGGACTTGATAAAAAGGAATCAGCATTTGAAAATTTGCAGGCGAGGAAAATTGATCTCAGTATGAGGAAAGATATAATGGAGACTGCTTACTCCAGAGCTTTTGTAGAAGCATCCAAAATGCCAAGTACACGGAGGAAAATTTTCTTGAAGGAGCTTCTTAAGAAGGGTAAGACGGAAATTGAGGCTGTTGGAGTTTGTACTAATGAAAATGATAAGGGAATTATGAAAACACTTGCCCCAAAATTGAAGCATTTGGGAATCATAGAAACTACAGGTGGTATAATTCTTGTGACTAAAGATGGAAAGGTACAGGTTGACTACACATTTGAGACGATTTTTGAGGAGACCAGAAAAACTTCCCTGAAGGGGGTGTCTGATATATTATTTGGAAAATGAAGATAACTAAAAAATTTGCACCGACACGGGGTGAAATAAGTGAAGAATATTATTATGCAGGAACGAGAGCACGAGCTGGAATTGCGAAGAGAATTAGCGACGTCGATTATGATCGTTTTCTTAAAATGGGCATAAATGAGATTGTAAAGTTTTTGGAAGAGAGGAATTACAAGGAAGCAGTTGACACTCTTGGAATGAAGTACAGTAAAGTCGAGCTCATTGAGAGGGCCCTCTACCAAAACTTTGCACAAGTTATAGACGGTATTTTAAAGTATGTTCCTGAGCAGTCCCCTCTTATAACATATGTTACGAAATATGATATATACAACATAAAATCTATTTTAAGGGGTAGGAGCTCGGGCAGGAGCAATGAAGAATTGGAACGAGTTATGATACCCGCAGGGAATCTGCGCCATGAATTTTATTTAAATTTAATTGAAAACAGCTCATCTGTTGTAGAGGTTGTGCAGGGACTGAAAGAGACACAGTACTACAAAATTTTGGATGGGCTAGATCAGAATGATATAGAAGAATTAGAGGACGCTCTTGATAAAAGCTACTATGAAAAAATTCTTGCAGCAGGACGGGGAGACTCTGAGTTTATGGATTTTGTTAGGGAAGAAATAGACATCAAAAATGCCATAACTATTCTAAGATTGGGGAATTCAAAAACAAAAGCGGAAAGTAAGTATTTTATTGCTGGGGGGAAAATTACTGTAAAGTCCCTTAAAGCGCTTGCAGAGAAAGACTTGACAAGTATGATTGATTTTTTCAAGAAACGAAAGTTTTGGAAGTATGTAGAAAGTGGGAGCAAGGATATTAGAAAAATGGAAACTGGATTAAGGAAGTATCTTATGATGCGGAGTACAGTTTTATTGAGAGATTATAATCCGAATTTGAAAACTGTTCTTGGCTACATTATAGTTAAGGAGAGGGAAATGGCAAATGTTAGAATGCTTGTAAGAAGTAAACAGATGAAAAGCGCTGAGATGGAGGTGCTTGTGAGGTCCGGAATGTACCTTGAGAATTAATATGGAAATTGCAATAATTGGTGAAAGAGATTTTACAATCGGGTTCCAGTTGTGCGGAATAAAGAACATCACAAATATTGATGAATCTGATTACTCTGAATTTAACAGTGTTTTTATGCAGACAATAGAAAATACAGAAATTGGAATTGTAGTAGTTAATGAGGGATATTATCAAAAAGTACCTGTGCAAATAAGGAAGAAGTTGGAGAAATTAGTTTCTCCTGTAGTTGTTACTCTGTCTGATGAAGAAAGCGCTGGAGGCGCAGATTTGAGAAATTTGATAAAAAGAAGTTTAGGAGTTGACTTATGGAAAGAATGATAAAGATCTTTGTTAACAAGAAGGTGGGTATTGAATAAGATGGAAAAGGGAGAAATTTATAGAGTATCAGGACCGGTTGTTGTTGCTAGAGGTCTTGATGCAAAAATGTATGATATTGTTAATGTTGGAGAAGAAGGTCTTCTTGGAGAGGTAATTAAGATAGATAGGGAAGATGTTGTTATACAGGTTTATGAAGACACTTCTGGAGTAAAGCCAGGAGAGCCAGTTAAGAACACAGGAAGACCGCTGGCAGTTCATCTAGGTCCGGGTCTTTTGACAAGTATTTATGATGGAATTCAGAGGCCTCTTGAAGGTCTCAAAAAGGAGATGGGAGATTTCATCAAGCGAGGAGTCTTTATTGATGGTCTCGATACCAAGAAAAAATGGGAATTTAAGGCATCTGTTAAGAAAGGAGACAAAGTAAGTGAGGGAGAAATTATAGGGACCGTTCAGGAAACTCCTGTTATAACACATAAAGTAATGGTTCCTCCGGGAATTTCTGGAAAAGTTAAGAAAATTAGCAATGGAAAATTCACTGTAAAGGATACTGTAGCCGAACTTGAGGATGGAGAAAAAATAATAATGGCACAGTATTGGCCTGTCAGAAAACCAAGACCGTATAAGGATAAATTAAGTCCAGATATCCCTTTGATAACCGGTCAGAGAATACTTGATACTTTTTTCCCTATAGCAAAGGGAGGTACTGCAGCAATTCCTGGAGGTTTTGGAACAGGGAAAACCGTTACTCAGCACCAGCTTGCAAAGTGGGCAGATACTGACATAATTATTTTTATAGGATGTGGAGAGCGTGGAAATGAAATGACTGAAGTT